>NZ_JBEZYB010000138.1:0-13222 GCF_040638285.1 Amycolatopsis sp. NPDC026612 | reverse complement strand
GCCGACATCCAGGACGGCCTCGACGCGCCGGTGAGCGTGCACCTCAACGGCTGCCCCAACTCCTGCGCGCGTTCCGCGCGGGCGGCCTTTCCTGTTCTCCGGAGGGCTGTTCAGTGAAGAGCAAGGTCCTGGCGGGCGTGTTGACGCTCGCCGTGGTGGCGACGGGGGTGAGTCCCGCTGTCGCTTCGGCGTCCGGCGGCGACGCCCTGGCCGCCGTCAACACGTTCATCGGCACGCAGGACGAGGGCAACACCTTCCCGGGTGCCTCGGCACCGTTCGGGATGACGCAGGTCAGCCCCATCACCTCGCACTACGCCGGCTACCGCTACACCGACACCGCGATCCGCGGCTTCGGGCACTTCTTCCTGTCCGGCGCGGGCTGCTGGGAGCAGGGCGGCCTGGTCTCGACGCTGCCGACGACCGGGGAGGTGGGGCCGGGCAAGGCCTTCGATACCGCGAAAGCGGCCACCTTCGACCAGAAGCAGTACGCCTCGCCGTTCACCCACGACGGCGAAGTGGGCAAGCCCGGCTACTACAAGGTCCACCTGACCGGGTACGGCGGCGTCGACGTCGAGACGACCGCGGCGACCCGCGCGGGCGTGGAGCGGTACACGTTCGCGCAGTCACATTCAAATGACGCCAACGTCTTCGTCAACGTCGGACAGGCCAACGACAAGGAACCGGTGACCGGCAGCAGCATCCGGGTCGTCGACGACCGGACCGTCGAAGGAACCGTGGAGTCGCAGGCGTTCTGCGGCGGCAAGGCGTACACGACGTACTTCACGACGAAGTTCGACAAGCCGTTCAAGGCGTTCGGCACGTGGTCGCCGACCGGCGGCACGCCCGGCGCCCGCACGTCCGAAGGCGGCGCGGGCCTGCGCGGCGCGTGGCTGACCTTCGGCGGCGGTGGTCAGGTCACCGCGAGCACGGCGATCTCCCAGGTCGACGCGGCCGGCGCGCGGGTGAACCTGGCGTCGGAGCACATCCGGTCGTTCGACGCGGCCAAGGCCGAAGTGCAGAAGACCTGGCGCCGCGAGTTGTCCACTGTGGACATCAAGGGCGGCACGCCGGACGACCGCACGGTCTTCTACACCTCGCTCTACCACGCGCTGCTGCAGCCGCTGACCGCGAACGACGCCGACGGCCGCTACTACGGCTTCGACAAGAAGATCCACCGCGCGGCCGGCTGGACGTACTACGACTTCTTCTCGCTGTGGGACACCTACCGCACGCAGAACCAGCTCCTGGCGCTGCTGCGGCCGGACCGGGCACGCGACATCGCCAAGAGCATCCTGGCCATCCACGACCAGGGCGGCTGGCTGCCGCGGTGGGCGTACGCGAGCCAGGAGACGAACACGATGACCGGTGACCCGGTGACGCCGTTCCTGGTCGACCTCTGGCGCTTCGGCGCCCTCTCGGGCGAAGAGGTGCACGCCTACCAGGCGCTCCTGCAGAACTCGCGCGAAATCCCGCCCGCGGCGTCGCCGTTCCAGGGCCGCTCGGGCAACGCGAGCTACCAGAAGGACGGGTTCGTCCAGTACGACCCGGACTTCCCGAAGAAGGGCCAGGACACCGACCCGAACCACGGCGCGTCGGCCACCCTGGAGTACGCGCTCGGTGACTGTTCGCTGTCGGTCATGGCCGCGGCGCTCGGCAAGAAGGACGACGCGGCGGCGCTGGCGGCGAAGGGCCGGACCTACCGGACGCTGTGGGACGAAACGCAGACCGACCGCGGCTTCACCGGCTTCTTCCGGCCGAAGGTCCTCGGCGGCGCGTGGTTCTCGCCTGCCGACAAGCCCTACAGCCCGCAGAGCCAGGACGGCTTCCACGAGGGCACCGCCTGGCAGTACCAGTGGCTGGTCCAGCAGGACGTGCCCGGCCTGGTGCAGCGGATGGGCGGCCCGGCGGCCACCGGCAAGCGGCTTGACGACTTCTTCGCCTACGACGAGCTGGTGAAGGACCCGGCCACGGGCGTCCGCGAAAACTGGGTGGTCGGCCCGTACGACTACTACGACCAGTTCCGCTACAACCCGAACAACGAGCCGGACCTGCACTCGCCGTGGATGTACGCCCTCACCGGGCAGCCGTCGAAGACGTCGACGGTCGTGCGGGCGGCACACACGCTGTTCACGAACGCGCCCAACGGCGTCACCGGGAACGACGACCTCGGCACCATGTCCGCCTGGTACGTCTTCAGCGCGCTGGGGATGTACCCTGCCGTCCCAGGTACTGGGAACTTCGTGCTCAACGCTCCGCGGTTCGCGACGTCCGTCCTGCACCTGGAGAATGGGCGCGACATCACGATCCAGGCGCCGGGCGCGGACGGCTCGAAACTGCAGGCCGTCTCGGGCCTGAAGGTCGGCTCGCGGTCCAGTGACCGCGGGTACGTCGGTTTCGACCAGCTGAAAAACGGCGCCACGCTGCAGTTCTCCCTCACCACGGACCTCGCGGGAACGACGTGGGCGACGGCACCGTCGTCCGCTCCGCCGTCACCCTGCGCGGGGTGAGGACCCGATGCTCACGGCCGTGGTTCAGACCACAGTGGACGGCGGCCGTGAGCACCGTCACGGGCCCCGGTGTTCCCGTGAGGGCCGTCACGCCTCACACTGGTATCAGCACGTCCGACAGAGCTGTTGACGTTCTCGGCGAGTCCGCCTTGGACGGTGTGTCGGGCGGCTTTTTCATGCCAGTAACAAACGTGGTGAGACCCCACAGGAGGAAGAAGTGTCCAGCAAGGCCGCTCTAGTGTTCCGCGTGGCCGCGGTAGCCGAAGCCCTCTCCTGGGCCGGGCTGCTGGTCGGGATGTTCCTCAAGTACGTCGTCCACTCCTCCGGCGAGGGCGGCGTGCCCGTCATCGGCATGGTGCACGGCGTGATCTTCGTCCTCTACGTGGTGATCTCCCTGTCCGTGGCGAAGCCGCTCGGCTGGCGCCCGAAGACGCTGGTGCTCGCCCTGGTCGCGAGCATCCCGCCGCTGTTCACCTGGCTGTTCGAGAAGTGGGCGCTGCGCAACGGCAAGCTCGACGGCCCGCAGCGGCTGTCCCACGGCGGTGTCGGCCTGTTCCAGGCGAAGGAACCCGTCGCCGCCTGATTCCCAGCACGTGAGAAAGGCCCGCGCTCCGGCGCGGGCCTTTTCTCGTGCGCGAACGCTTACTCGGTGAAGTCGCCGGCTGCGCGGCGCACCTTCGTCAGCAGGTCCGTCAGCTGCTCGGTCTGCCGCTCGGTCAGCCCGCTCAGCCCGAAGTCGATCGCGGTGACGGCCTCGGTCGCGGCCTCGCGGCGCGCCCGGCCGTCGCCGGTGATCTCCACCAGCGTCGTGCGGCGGTCCGTCGGGTGCGGGACCCGCTTCACCAGCCCGTCGCGCTCGAGGCGGTCCACTATGTTGGTGACACTGGTGGGGTGCAGCTGGAGCCGCTCGCCCATCACCCGCATCGGCAGGCTGGCACTGCGGGCGAAGGTGAGCAGCACCAGCGCTTCGTACCGGGCGAAGGTCAGGCCGTGCGGCTTGAGCGCGCCGTCCACCGCGGACTGGATGATCTGCTGGACCCGCATGACCCCGGTCACCGCGGCCATGGTCCCGGAGGGCCCGATGCGGTCCTCCCAGATCCGGGCCGCGCGGGCGATCGGGTCGAACGGCAGCGGACGGTTCATGACACGCGAAGTTACCAGCGGGTACCGGCGGGTGTCGCACGACTGGCGGAAATGACCACCGAAGAAGGGACTTCCGAGCATGATCGTCGCGTTCAGCGTGAGCCCGTCCGGCGGGGAACCCGACGGCGGGGTGAGCGAAGCCGTCGCCCGCGCGGTGAAGGTGGTCCGCGATTCCGGGCTGCCCAACTCGACCAACGCGATGTTCACGAACATCGAAGGCGAGTGGGACGAAGTCATGGACGTCGTGAAGCGGGCGGTCGAGGCCGCGGGGGAGGGCTCGGCCCGCGTCGGCCTGGTCCTGAAAGCGGACATCCGCCCCGGCTTCACCGACCAGCTGGGAGCCAAGGTGGACCGGATCGAGGCCCACCTCCGCGACGCGTGACTCGGGGCCGGCTAGGGGAGGGGCGGGGTGAAGGCGATCGTCCAGCGGCCGTCTTCGCTCGTCACCGTCAGCGGGTAGCTGAACGGCTGACCGTCGCCGAGGGCGCCGGAGACCGTCGCGCGGGTCGGCGCGGCCGGGTCCGGGGCCAGCTCCACGCGCACGTCGTGGGCGCCGTGGTCGGCGAGCACCGACACGTAGTCCTTCGCGAAGTCGTCGCCGCCCGAGCCGGGGTAGTCGAGGAGATCGGCGAAGGCGTCGGAATCGTGGCCGCCGAGGGCCGCGGCGAGCCGGTCGCGCAGTTCGGCGGGCGTGGCCGCGCCCGGGTCCGGTTCGTGCACGATGAGCAGCGTCACCGCGCCGATCCAGACGACGGCGGCCGCGATCGACAGGCCCACCTTCACGTCACGCCGGATGTGCACCCGGCCGAGCCTGCCCCAGCGGTGCCGTCCTGCCAAGCGGACGTGCCGGGCACCCGGTGAAACGCGGCGGCGCGCGTGCCAGGATGGAACCGTGACACAACCACGCGGATCTGCAGCGAAGTCAGCGGCCCTGTCCGCCGCCCTTTCCGGCGCGGTCGACCTGTCCGCGCTCAAGGCCCGCGCCGAAGCGGCGCAGAGGCAGCCGGCCCCGTCCGCCGGCCCGCCCGGTGGCGGCGATGGTCCGCCGCGGCCGACGTCGGGCGACGCCGTGATCGATGTCACCGAGGCCACTTTCCAGGCCGAGGTCGTGGAGCGGTCCCTGCACCAGCTCGTGGTCGTCGACCTGTGGGCCGAGTGGTGCGGTCCGTGCAAGCAGCTGTCCCCGGTGCTGGAGCGGCTGGCCGCCGAGTCCGGCGGCGCGTGGGTCGTCGCGAAGGTCGACGTCGACGCCAACCCGCGGATCGCGCAGCTGTTCGGCGCGCAGTCCATCCCGACGATCGTCGCCATCGCCGGCGGCCAGCCGGTCGACGCCTTCTCCGGCGCGCTGCCCGAGCCCGAGATCCGCAAGTGGATCGGCTCGCTGCTCGACGCCCTGCGCGACAAGCTGCCCGGCATCCGGGACGCGGAGGGGGCGGGCGGCCCGGTCGAGGAGCCCGAGGACCCGCGCTTCACCGAGGCGGAAGAGGCCTTCGAGCGAGGCGACTTCGCGGCCGCGCAGGCCGCGTACGAGCGCATCCTCGACGTCGAACCGGCGAACGAGCTGGCGAAGAACGCCCTGGCCCAGGTCAAGTTCACCGCCCGCGCGGAGAGTGCCGACCCGGACGCGCGGGCCAAGGCGGACGCCGACCCGGCGGACCTGGCGGCCCAGCTCGACGCGGCCGACCTGGACATCGCGGAGAACGACGTCGAGGCGGGCTTCAAGCGCCTGATCGACGCCGTGCGCCGCACGGCGGGCGAGGACCGCAACCGGGTCCGCGAGCACCTGGTGGCGCTGTTCGACCTGTTCGACCCGGCCGACGAGCGCGTGATGAAGGCCCGCCGCGACCTGGCGAGCGCTCTCTACTAGGAACGCACGAAAAGGGGCTCCCACCGCGGTGGGAGCCCCTTTTCGTGAACAACGGGGTCAGGCGTACTGCTTCGAGCAGACCGACGAGCCCTCGAGGTAGCCCTTCCGCAGCGCTTCGACCCGGTCGAACCCGCTGTCCGGGCGCTTCCCGTTGACGTCCGCCGACACCAGGCTCTCCGGCTGCAGCAGGTCGGCGATGGCCTCGTCGAGGTCGCCCGCCGACAGGCGCAGGTCGCCAGGGCGGTTGGTGAACGCCGCCCACGCGCCCACCAGGCAGGCCGTGCGCAGGCCCGCGTTCGCGTTGTCGATCGACGCGCCGACGCCCTTCTGGATGCCCAGCGCGTACCGGGCGGCGACCTCCGAGAAGGCCGCGAAGTCACCCATGCCGCCGGGGTCCTGGCCCTTCATCTCGGCCTCGCGGTCGATCGGCTGGGCCAGCTGAGCCAGCTTGGCCCGGTCGATGCTCACGGTGTTGTCCGCCGGGCAGTACGACGCCGGCGGCGTGGTCTGGCAGCTGCCGCCGTCGGTGATCTCCGGCGCGGCCACCTTGGCGCCCTTGAAGGCCTCGTCGAGGCTCTTCTTCAGCAGGTCGACGGCCCGGTCGTCGAACTTCGCGTCGCCCTTGCCGGTGTCGCCCTTGTCGAACGGGCGCTCGGTGAGCCGGGCCTTGACGTTCTCGGCGGTCATCCCCGCGCACTCCTTGGGGCCCTTCTCGAACCCGGCCTGGAACGCGAACGTGCGGTCGAACGCCGTGCCGTGCGCGCCCTTGTCGGCGGCGCTGGTGCCCGCCTGGTCGCGGATCAGGAACATCGCCGCCAGCACCTGGTTCAGGCCTTCGGACGTCGACACCCGGTAGAACTTGCTCTTGTCCTCGGCGACCCAGCGGAAGTAGCCACCGGCGAAGCAGTCGGCCTGCTGCTCCTTCACCACGGTCGGGGTGCTCTTGGTGATCCCGGCCTTGTCGCCCAGCCGGAACTGGACGGCGTGGCCGAACTCGTGCGCCAGCACGACGACCACCGACATCGGCCCGAACCGCTGACGCAGCATCGGCAGCAGCACGCCGCGGTCCCACGCCACCGAGTCGTCGGCCGAGCAGTAGAACGCGTTCACGAGCTTCTTCACGCTGCCGCAACCGGTTTTCTCGGTGTCGGTCTGCGAGTCGTAGGACAGCAGCGACTTCACCGGTTGGAACTGCTGCCCGAAGTTCGACGGCAGCATCTCGCCCCAGTAGGTCTGGACGTCGTCGATCGCGGCGGTGGCGAGCTTGTCGTCCTCCCCGCCGTCGGCGTTGCGGACGTCGACGCCCGGCGCCGGCGCGTCCGGTTTGAGGCCGCTCTCGAAGTGCGTCACCGGCAGCCCGGCCACGCTTCCGGCGCCGGTGTCCGTGCCGGACGCGCCGCCCGAGCCGCTCTTCCCGGTGCACCCGGTCACGGCGACCGCCGCGACGGCGAGCAACGCGATCAGCGCCCGCCGTCCTCCCCCTCGGATCATTCTGTCCACTCGCTCTCGTGCCCACCCGGTACCCCGACGCGCAGGACCCTACCCAGGGCATTCGCCGGGTGTGCACGTAATCCCCGAAGTCCTCCCTGCGCAGGGGAGCCCGCGGCCCGATATCGTCGCTTCCCATGCGTGCAGTCCGCCGGTTCACCGTCCGCCCCAGCCTCCCGGAGTCCCTTTCCGGCCTGGGTGCGCTGGCCACCAACCTGCGTTGGACGTGGCACCCGCCGACCCGCGACCTGTTCGCGTCGATGGACGCCGAGCTGTTCAACGCCGTGCGCGACCCGCTGCGGATGCTCACCGCGCTGCCGCCGGCCCGGCTCGACGAGCTCGCCGTCGACGACGGTTTCCTGGAGCGCGCCCGGGCCGCGGCCGAAGACCTGGAGAAGTACCTGTCGGAGCCGCGCTGGTACCAGCAGCGTGACGACGCCGAGCTGCCGCCGGCGGTCGCCTACTTCTCGATGGAGTTCGGCGTCACCGAAGCCTTGCCCAACTACTCCGGCGGCCTCGGCGTGCTGGCCGGCGACCACCTCAAGGCCGCGTCCGACCTGGGCGTGCCGATGGTCGGCGTCGGGCTGCTCTACCGCAACGGCTACTTCCGGCAGTCGCTGTCGCTCGACGGCTGGCAGGTCGAGCACTACCCGGTGATCGACCCGAACGCGTTCCCGCTCGAGCTGCTGACCGCCGGCGGCCGGCCGGCGCTGATCGGCGTCGCGATGCCGGGCGGGCGCGAGCTGTGCGCGCAGATCTGGCAGGCCCGCGTCGGGCGTGTGCCGCTGCTGCTGCTCGACACCGACACCGAGGCCAACGACGAAGACCTGCGCGGCGTCACCGACCGGCTCTACGGCGGCGACGCCGACCACCGCCTGCGCCAGGAGATCCTGGCGGGCATCGGCGGGTTCCGCGCCGTGCGGAAGTACTGCGAGCTGACCGGGCACCCGCAGCCCATGGTGTTCCACACGAACGAGGGACACGCGGGGTTCCTCGGGCTGGAGCGGGCCCGCGAGATCGTCCAGGCCGACGGCCTCGCCTTCGACGAGGCCATGCCGGCGGTCCGGGCCGGCACCCTGTTCACCACGCACACGCCGGTCAGCGCGGGCATCGACCGGTTCCCGGTGGACCTGGTGCAGCGCTACTTCAACGACGGCAGGCTGGTGCCGGACATCGACCCGAGACGGGTGCTCGCGCTGGGCGCCGAGGACAACCCCGGGCTGTTCAACATGGCGCACATGGGCCTGCGGCTGGCGCAGCGCGCGAACGGCGTCTCCCAGCTGCACGGACGGGTGACCCGGAAGATGTTCTCCCGGCTGTGGCCCGGGTTCGACCACGACGAGGTACCGATCTCGTCGGTGACCAACGGCGTCCACGGCCCGACGTGGGTGGCGCGCGAGCTGAGCACGCTGCTCGGCCGTGAATGGGGTCTCGACGTCGGCGAGGGGCCGCTGCGCGACGGCGTTTCCGACGCCCAGCTGTGGGCGCTGCGGCGCGAGCTGCGCGAAAAGCTGGTGCACGAGGTCCGGCGCCGGGTGCGCGCGGCGTGGCTGCAGCGCGGCGCGTCCCCGCTGGAGCTGGGCTGGGTCGACTCGGTCTTCGACCCCGACGTGCTGACCGTCGGGTTCGCCCGCCGCGTCCCGACGTACAAGCGGCTGACGCTGATGCTGCGCGACTCCGACCGGCTGCGCACGCTGCTGCTGCACGAGAGCCGGCCGATCCAGGTCGTGGTCGCCGGCAAGTCGCACCCGGCCGACGAGAACGGCAAGCAGCTGATCCAGCAGATCGTCCGGTTCGTCGACGGCGCGGACGTCCGGCACCGGATCGTCTTCCTGCCCGACTACGACATGTCGATGGCCCGCTACCTCTACCGCGGCTGCGACGTCTGGCTGAACAACCCGGTGCGGCCGCTGGAAGCGTGCGGGACGTCGGGGATGAAGTCGGCGCTGAACGGCGGGCTCAACCTGTCGATCCGCGACGGCTGGTGGGACGAGTGCTACGACGGCAGCAACGGCTGGGCGATCCCGACCGCCGACGGCGTCACCGACCCGCTGCGCCGCGACGACCTGGAGGCCGCGGCGCTGTACGAGCTGCTCGGCCAGCAGATCGCGCCGCTGTTCTACGACCGCTCGGACGGCGGCGTACCCACCGGCTGGCTGTCGATGGTGTGGCACACGCTGGAAACGCTCGGCCCGCGGGTCCAGGCGTCCCGGATGGTCCGCGAGTACGTCGACCACGGCTACCTGCCCGCGTCCCGCACGGTCGCGGCGGCCATCGGCGACGGCTACCGCGGCGCCCTGTCGCTGGCGGACTACCGCACCAAGCTCGAGGTGTCGTGGCCGCGGGTGCGGATCTTCGACTCGGAGCTGCTGGTGGCGGCGACCGAGCCGCTGGTCGTCGGCACCGAGGTGACGATCAGGGCCCGCATCGACCTGGCGGCCCTCGATCCGTCCGAAGTGGACATCCAGGCGGTGGTCGGCCGGGTCGGCGACGACGACGAGCTGCGCGACACGGTGACGGTCCCGATGGACGGCGACGGCATCGGCGCCTTCGTGGCCCGGGTCAAGCTGCCGCGCCCGGGGGCGATCGGGTATACGGTCCGGGTGCTGCCGAAGCACGGGCTGCTGGCCACTCCGGCGGAACTGGCGCGCGTGGTCCTGGCCTGAGTTCACCACCGCCGCCCGGGCGGCGGCGGGGGCAGCACCGGCCGGCCGGTGCGCCAGGCCTGCTCGACGGCCTGCAGCCGGGCTTCGAGCTCGGCGACCCGGCCGGCTTCGCTCTCCCTGGGACGCGGTAGCCAGGCCGCGACTCGCGCGGTCGCCAGGCTGCCGACCAGGAAGGCCAAAACCGCGATCAAGATCAATTCCATTGTGGTCCTCCCGGGTGCTGGACGGCCGGTTGGGAACGCGCCGTTGAAACCAAACGTACGGGCGTTGATCCATTCACAGTGCGCTGATCTGCGGTTTCGTCAGAAACAAGTCAAGGACGACCGTACGGTTTGGGAGTCGGAAAACAGATTTGTCGACTTCGTGGCGGAACGCGGGCGAAAAAGTGTCATGAATTTGGCCAGAACCTGGCATAAGTGCAGGTGGTGGCGAGTTTCCGCAGGTGACGCGCGCGGGTAAAGAGTTTGCCTATCCGGATCATGGATCCTTTATGATGCTGCTCCATTGTGGAGGCAGGGGAGGGCGATGACCGGGCAGGACCGGCCGGCAGAGGGATTTGATCCCAAAGCCCGCGTGCGCGTCGAGAATGCGGTGGGCAAGCTGCACAAAAACGCGGGTGTCCGGGTTTCCGGCCTGCGTGAGGCGCTCGGTCCCGAGCTGCGGGAATTCTGGGGCATCGGGGACGCCGATCCCGCGCAGCGGGTCTGCGCCGTGGTCTACCTGCGCCTGATGGAAGTGCTCCGGTCGATGGTCGAGCCGGAACCGAAGCTGGAGCGGCTCGTCCACGTGGCCTACAACGTGGAGCCGGTGCCGCTGGACCGGAACCTGGCCGCTCGCCTGGAGAACCTGCTCGGCCGTTCGGCCCGCAGCTTCCAGCGCGATCTCAAGCCGTTCCGCGACGAGCTCTTCGTCAGCCTCCGGATCCGCCGGCGCCCGCTCGCCGAACCCGACATCCGGGACGCCGAGGGCCGGTTCGCGGCCGGCCCCGCACGGGCCATCCCGAGCAGCCCGATCGAGGGGTTCCACCTCGATTCGGCCGGGGTGCTCCGGTGGTTCCTGGACCGGTTCTGGTGCGCACCGGCCAACGCCGGTCACGAGCCCATGGTCGTCGACCTCGGTGCGCGCGGCGCCTGGCTGTGCGCCTTCGGCGACCAAGGCGGGCTGGACGGTTACCGCGACACCGTCGGCTGCCACTGGCCGCTGTCGCTGACCGGTACCGGCCGTGAGCTCGCGGCGATGGCCCACCGCGCAGCCTCCGGTCTGCTCCTCAACCCCAGCAGCAGCCGGGGGACCGGCGCCGAGCGCGCGTTCTCGATCCCGCCGTCGCTGATCGCCGAGCTGGTTCGCGGCTTTTCGAACTGACCACGAAGGACGGTCCCGTGATGAACGGCTTCGAAGCCGACCCCGTGCTGCTGCGCGCCGCCGGTCACCGGTTCGGTGCCCTGGCCGCCGAGTCCGCGGCCCGCCCCGAGCTGCGCTACGCGGCCAAGGCCGAGCAGGCCGGTGATGTGCTGCTCGCCCGGGCCCTCGACGACTTCCAGGACGCCTCGGCGCGCGCGGCCGTGCTCCTGCTGGGGGAGGCGCGCGAGCTCGGTGCCCGGCTTGAGCAGGCCGCGCGCCTCTACGCCGACCGGGACACCGACGCCCTCGACGCGATCGGCCTGATCGGGGCACCGGAGCTGTCCGGCCCGGCCGGGCTCGGCTGAGCGGGCCGTCGACGTGACCTGGGATCCCGGCACCGTCAACCTGCTGCGGGGCGAGGCGGCTCGGCTCGATGCGCTGGCGCGGGTGTTCGACGAGCTCGACACCGAGGTGCGGCTGCTCCTGCCGGAAGGGTGGGTGGGAGCCGCGCACGACGCGTTCACCGACGCGCGTGGCCGCCTCGCCAAGCAGCTGAGCTCGGCCGCTGACGCCCACCGTCTCGCGTCCCGGGCGCTGGAGGACTACGCCGAAACCCTGTCGGAGCTCGGCGAGCGACGTCGTCACGAGCCGCTGTCGGACGGCTTGGCGCGGCTGGAGGTCCAGCGGGTCGAGGCGGCGGGCACAGCCGAAGCGGCCTGCCGGGAGGCGGCCGCCAGGCTCGCCGAACTGCAGCCGGTGCTGCCCGAGCACGCCGAGACGGCGGCCGCGCCGGTCCCGGCCGGGCCCCCGCTGGTGCCGCCGCCACCACCGGTCCGCGGCGACGGGTCGGCGCTCGAGCCGGAGGAGCCGGGGGACCCACGGCTCGGTGACGTCGACCGCGTGGCCTACCGCAGTCACCTGCAGGACCTCTGTGACGCGGTGCTCGACCACCTCACCGGCGCCTGAGCTGGAGCTGCTCCAGCCGGGAAATCACGCCGCGCTCGACGCTGAGCGAAGCTAAGTTGTAGGCATGCGCTTCGGAATGTTCGTCCCGCAGGGCTGGCGGCTGGACCTGGCCGGCATCGACCCCGCGGACCACTGGAAGACCATGCTCGGCCTCGCGAAACACGCGGAGGCGGGCCCCTTCGAATCGATCTGGGTCTACGACCACTTCCACACCGTGCCGGTCCCGACCGAGGAGGCCACGCACGAGGCGTGGTCGCTGATCTCGGCGTTCGCCGCCTCGACGGAGACCATCCGGCTCGGGCAGATGTGCACCTGCATGGGGTACCGCAACCCGGCTTACCTGGCGAAGGTCGCCGCGACCGCCGACCTCATCTCGGGCGGCCGGGTCGAGATGGGGATCGGGGCCGGCTGGTACGAGCACGAGTGGCGGGCCTACGGCTACGGCTTCCCGTCCGCCGGCGAGCGGCTCGGCCAGCTGGAGGAAGGCGTCCGGATCATGCGGGACCTGTGGACGACGGGGACGTCCACATTGGACGGCAAGCATTATCGGACGGATGGGGCGATCCTGCGCCCGCTGCCGCCGCAGGAAGGCGGCATCCCGCTGTGGATCGCCGGCGGCGGCGAGAAGAAGACGCTCCGGATCGCCGCGAAGTACGCGCGCTACACGAACTTCTTCCCCGAGCCGGAGACGTTCACGCGCAAGTCGGAGATCCTGGCGGCCCACTGCAAGGACGTCGGCACCGACTTCGACGCGATCGTGCGCTCGGGCAACGTCAGCGCCGTCCTGGGCGAGACCGAGAAGGACGTCGAGCAGAAGGTGGCTTGGCTGAAGGCGCACTACGAAAAGTACGTCCCGGCTGAGGAAGCCGAGCGGGCGATCGCCACCTTCGCGAGCGGCCCGACGGTCGGCACGCCGGAGCAGGTCGCCGAGCACCTCGCCGCCCTGGGCAAGCGCGGCATGTCGTACGCGATCCTGAACTTCCCGGAGGCCGCGTACGACCGTTCGGGCATCGACCTGTTCGCCAAGCACATCGCCCCGGCGCTGGCCGGCTGAACAGTGTCGGCCGAAAAACCTGTCGGTCCCCTTCGGTAGCGTGGAAAACGGGGGCTGCTAAGGCACCGCGGGGCTGCCGCCGGTCTGCACGGGCACTCGGTGGTGTCGAGCCAGTACGGCCGGGGGTGGCCGGAGTAGGCGCCCTGCGCGGGAATGTGGGTGTCGGGGTGCAGGTCGGCGAACACCTGGT
>NZ_JBEZYB010000137.1:0-13830 GCF_040638285.1 Amycolatopsis sp. NPDC026612 | reverse complement strand
GCGGCCGCGTCCACGGCGCCCCGGGCCTGCGGGTGCGGGCCGCGGGCGGGTCCGGCTCGCGCGGGGTGCTCCCCCCCCCGCCGAGACGCAGGTCGACGCCCGCGGGCTGCCCGAGGGCTACCCGCGCAGCCTCACCCGCAGCCTCGACGGCCGGACCCTGATCCTGCAGGCCGAGGAGGGCGGCTGCCGCCGCGTCTCGGCCCGCGTCGGCGAGCAGACCGCGCAGCAGGTGGCCGTGCTGGTCACCGTGTCGTCGGCGCCCAAGGGCCAGATGTGCCCGGACTACATCAAGGAGATCAAGGTGCCCCTCGCCCTCGCGGCGCCGCTCGGCACCCGCACGGTCGTCCTCCGCCAGGGCTGACCACCCCGGACGCTGGGAGGGCGGCCCGGGATGCCCGGGACGCCCTCCCAGACCATTCTCCGGGGGCGGAGCCGGTGCAACCCCGCGCCGCCCCCGTTCCGTCTTGAGGGCATGAGGTACTCAGCGAAGGTGGTCGGGACAGGCGCACTCCTGCTGGTGGTGACGGCCTGCGCCGGCCAGGACATGCCCACCGGCCGGCCCGGGGGATCGACCGGCAGTGTGTCGGTGCCCGCACCGGCGTCGCCGTCGCCGAGTGCATCGGTGCTGCCGGCGCCGCCCGAGCCCAACCCGCCCGGCAAGCCCCGGCTGACCGTGCCCGAGGGCAGCACCCAGGTACCGGCGGACAAGATCGACGCGACCGCGCTGCCCGCCGGGTTCCCGCGCGAGGTGTGGACGGCCAACGGCGGCACGGTGCTCAACATCCGCGCCCAGGAAGGCGGCTGCGGGCACGCGCTCGGCGAGGCGGCCGAACAGGCGGCCGACCACGTCGTCGTCAACCTGAGCGAGACGAAGGCCCAGACCAATCAGATGTGCACAATGGACATCCGGTACCCGGTGATCTCGGTCGCCCTGGCCGCGCCGCTGGATCAGCGCACGGTGGTGCTGAAGACCACGCCGCCGAAGTAAGGACCACGGCCCCCGGAGAGCTCTCCGGGGGCCGCGTGCTGTCCGCAGTGGACGATCACGGCCCGGTGGTCCGGACCACGGCCTGCGCGTGGTCCGCTCATCGTCGAAGTTGTCGAAAATTGTCGGTGCTCCCGCTGAACCGCCGCCGTGACCGGGCCGTGTCCCGGAGTGAGGTGGCGATCAGAGAGGAGGGGCCCATGCCCCGGTTGAGCAGTGGCAGGCACCGCAAGCAGGCGACCGTCGGAATGGCCGCGTTGCTGGGCGTCGCCGGCATCACCGCGACCGCCATCGCGCTGAGCAGTCCCGCGGGCAACGCGGCCGAAGCGCCCAAGGAGAACTGCGGTGGGCTCGACACCGCGTTGCAGAACAACCTGAACTTCATCGCGGGCCAGCAGGCGAACCCGGACGCGCAGTCGGCCGCGCGGATCACCAACCGGCAGGCCGTGGTGGACCTGATCCAGCAGCGGCGGCAAGTGGCGGGCTGCACGGCGAACGTCGCGGCGAACAACGGTCAGGCCGCCGCGGCCCCGGGGAACTCCGGCAACGCGCCGGGCAAGGCGCAGGCCCCCGGGCAGCAGAAGAAACCGGACCAACCGGCGGCCGGCGCGGGGGCGGCGGTGGGCCAGGTCGTGTGCCCCGGTTCGACCGTGACGCTCTCGGGCGAGGCCGGCGCGCCGGCGGCGTCGAGCAACCAGTTCCCGGCCGGGACGAAGCTGAAGGTGACCAACCTCGACAACTCGAAGTCCACCACGGTGGCGGTGACGTCGGTGTCGGGCAGCTGCACGCTGCTCAACAACGCGGCCTTCGAACAGGTCCGGGAACCCGGCAAGTTCCTCATCCGGCGCGCGCGGATCGAGCGCGTCGGCTGAGGGAACGGAAAAGGGGACACCGGCGGCGGGCCGGTGTCCCCTTTCCCGTTGGGTCAGCGGAAGCTGATCTGCAGCACCGGATCGCCGGTGCTGGCGAAGAAGTCGTTGCCCTTGTCGTCGATGACGATGAACGCCGGGAAGTCCTCGACTTCGATCTTCCAGACGGCTTCCATGCCGAGCTCGGCGTACTCGAGGACGTCGACCTTCTTGATGCAGTCCTGCGCGAGCCGGGCGGCCGGACCGCCGATCGAGCCGAGGTAGAACCCGCCGTGCGCCTGGCACGCCGAGGTCACCTGCTTCGAGCGGTTTCCCTTGGCCAGCATGACGAGTGAGCCGCCGGCGGCCTGGAACTGCTCGACGTAGGAGTCCATCCGCCCGGCCGTGGTCGGGCCGAACGAGCCGGACGCGTAGCCCTCGGGCGTCTTCGCCGGGCCGGCGTAGTAGACCGGGTGGTCCTTCAGGTAGCCGGGCATCTCCTCGCCGGCGTCGAGGCGCTCGGCGATCTTGGCGTGCGCGATGTCGCGGGCGACGACCAGCGGCCCGGTGAGCGAAAGCCGCGTCTTGACCGGCAGCTGCGAGAGCTGCGCGCGGATCTCGGCCATCGGCCGGTTGAGGTCGACGGAGACGACGTCGTCGGAGAGGTCCTCTTCGGTGACGTCGGGGAGGAAGCGGGCCGGGTCGCGCTCGAGCTGCTCGATGAACACGCCGTCGGCGGTGATCTTGGCTTTGGCCTGGCGGTCGGCGGAGCAGGAGACGGCGATGCCGACGGGGCAGGACGCGCCGTGGCGGGGCAGCCGGATGACGCGGACGTCGTGGCAGAAGTACTTCCCGCCGAACTGCGCGCCGATGCCGAACTGCCGGGTCATCTCCAGCACCTGCTGCTCGAGGCTCGGGTCGCGGAAGGCGTGCCCCAGCTCGGAACCCTCCTGCGGCAGGTTGTCGAGGTAGCGGGCGGAGGCGAGCTTCGCGACCTTGAGGTTGAACTCCGCGGACATCCCGCCGACGACGATCGCGAGGTGGTAGGGCGGGCAGGCGGCGGTGCCGAGGCTGCGCAGCTTCTCGTCGAGGAAGCGCGCGAGCCGCTTCGGGTTCAGGACGGCCTTGGTCTCCTGGTAGAGGAACGTCTTGTTGGCGCTGCCGCCGCCCTTGGCCATGAAGAGGAACTCGTAGGCCGGGTCGTCTTGGCCGTCTTTGTGGTAGAGCTCGATCTGCGCGGGCAGGTTGGTCCCGGTGTTGCGCTCGTCCCAGAAGTTCACCGGCGCCATCTGCGAGTAGCGCAGGTTCAGCTGCTGGTAGGCGTCGAAGATGCCCCGCGACAGGGCGCGCTCGTCGTCACCGCCGGTGAGGACCCCCTCCCCGCGCTTGCCGATGACGATGGCGGTGCCGGTGTCCTGGCACATGGGCAGGACACCCCCGGCGGAGATGGCGGCGTTGCGCAGCAGGTCCATGGCGACGAACCGGTCGTTCCCGCTGGCCTCGGGATCGTCGACGATGGCGCGCAGCTGGGCGAGGTGTGACGTGCGCAACAGGTGCTGGATGTCGGTGATGGCGGTGCGCGCGAGGGTGGTGAGCGCCTCGGGATCGACCTTCAGGAAGGTCCGCCCGGCGGCCTCGACGGTTTCGACGCCCTCGTCGGTGACCAGCCGGTATTCGGTGGTGGTGTCCTTGCTCAGCGGGAGGACTTCGGTGTGCTGAAACGGGGTGGTCGGCACTGCCAGGCTCCTTTGCCAGCTCCGGGATCCGCCCACCCTACGCAGCGTCCACCGCCACGCCGAAGAGGCCTGCGATCACTGTGGGCCACCCCACGCGGCCCCCGCCCTCCCTGGGGGGCGTGCCCTTGTCCAGCTTATCGGGGGCACCCGCCGAAAAGCCGGGGAAAGCGGTCGCCGGGGCTTGGTTGTCCACATCGTCGCGGGGCTGTGGACCACCACCCCGAAACCGGATGGTGACTACGGACGCGGGTGCGCTGCTGCGGAAAGCTGGTCGGGAGGCCGGGTCCACCCCGACGGACCCGACCTCCCGGGGAAAGCTCCCGGATACGTGCACATCCGGTTGCGAGGCCTGCGCCGGCACTTCGAGGCTGTCGTGACGCAGGTCATAAGTCAACGCCGCCGAACGGGTGCTGGCGGAGGGTTGCTACCCCCGTCCGCGAACGACCAAACCCGGTTTTCGTGGAAAATTTTCTCGCGCGGCCGAACGCCTGGTCACGAGCCGCGGAAATGACCGAGGGCGGGTGCACCATGTGCACCCGCCCTCGGCAACGAATCGGTCAGCTGGCGTACGCGCGGAGCCGGTCCGCGCGCTCGCCCTGGCGGAGCTTGGACATGACCTCGCGCTCGATCTGGCGGACGCGCTCGCGGGACAGCCCGAAGTGCTTGCCGATCTGGTCGAGCGTGCGCGGCTGGCCGTCGTCCAGGCCGTAGCGCAGGCGGATCACGTGCTGCTCGCGGTCGTCCAGCGTCGCCAGCACCCGGCGCAGGTCGTCCTGCAGCAGGCCCGAGATCACGGCGCTCTCCGCGTCGGTCGCTTCGGAGTCCTCGATGAAGTCGCCCAGCGGGGCGTCCTCCTCGGCGCCGACCGGCATGTCCAGGCTTACCGGGTCACGCGAGTGGTCGAGCAGGTCCGAGATCTTGTGCGCCGGGATGCCCGACTCGGCCGCCAGCTCTTCGTGCGTCGCGTCCCGGCCGAGCTGCTGGTGCAGGTCGCGCTTGATGCGGGCCAGCTTGTTGACCTGTTCCACCAGGTGGACGGGCAGCCGGATGGTGCGGCCCTGGTCGGCCATGCCGCGGGTGATGGCCTGCCGGATCCACCAGGTCGCGTAGGTCGAGAACTTGAACCCCTTGGAGTAGTCGAACTTCTCCACCGCGCGGATCAGACCCAGGTTCCCCTCCTGGATCAGGTCGAGCAGCGGCATCCCCCGGCCGGTGTAGCGCTTGGCGAGCGAGACCACCAGGCGGAGGTTGGCCTCGAGCAGGTGGTTCTTCGCCACGTGGCCGTCGCGGACCAGGGCGGCCAGCTCGGTGCGCCGCTTCGCCGTGAGGTTCTCGCCCGTGTCCAGCATGTGCTGGGCGAACACGCCGGCTTCGATGCGCTTCGCCAGCTCGACCTCGTCGGCCGCGCTGAGCAGGGCTGTCTTGCCGATGCCGTTCAGGTAGACGCGGACGAGGTCGGCGGCGGGGCTCTGGGCGTCGAGGTCGGCGTCGGTGAGCGCCGCGAAGTTCACCGGCTCTTCCGACGACGACGCCGTCTGAGCCGGGATGCGCTCGCGAATCCCGCGCGCCTCGCGTTCGAGAGTCTGGACTGACATTCTGCCTCCCCGGTCACGGGCTGAACGTGCTGCTGCGGTCGTCCACCGGGTGCGTACCCGCGCATCGGGGCCTGTGGAGCCCGGTACGCCGGTCCGGCCGGCTTGGCTGGACATCTGGTGCAACGCTCCGGGTTTCCAAAACGTTCCCGGCCCGTCATAGAAGAAGACGGCTGCCGGAGCGATCCGGTTGCTCAACCATTGCTGAGCTTTTGCTGAGAACGTTCTGTGCTCGGGAAACCTGAGAATCCCATATGAATCCGGTCAGGATGTGAACCGTCCCGCCATGCCCCGCCACCACTCCCAACGGAGGCGCCGCAGCGCCTTTCCAGTGGTCTAGACCTCTACGAGAACGGTGAACGGACCGTCGTTGACGCTGGACACGGCCATCATCGCGCCGAACCGTCCCGTCGCCACCGTGGCGCCGCGGCCGCGCAGCTCGGCCACGACGGCGTCCACCAACGGCTCGGCGACCTCCGGCCGGGCCGCCTGCGTCCACGACGGGCGCCGCCCTTTCTTCGTGTCGCCGTAGAGCGTGAACTGGCTCACCACGAGCAGTGGTGCATTCGCGGTCGCGCATGACTCCTCGTCGCGCAGTACTCGCAGTTCGTGCAGCTTGCGCGCCATCGTGACGGCCTTCGCGGCGTCGTCACCGGCGTGGATTCCCAGCAGGACAAGCAAACCCGGCTCGTCGATCGCGCCGACGACCTCGTCGCCGACGGTGACGTCCGCCCGCGTGACGCGGGCCGCGACCGCCCTCATCGGCCGGCCGGGACGAGCATGCCGTGCCGGACGAGCTCCCGGACGACGGGCAGCGCGGCGGCCCCCAGTTCCTCGGACGACAGGCCCTGCGCAGCCGCGAGGAGCTCGATCAGGTCCGCCAGGGGCAGCGCACCGCGGCAGCCCGCCAGTAGCCGGGCCGCCAGCTCGTCGACCTCGTGCTGCCAGCCCGGCCCGTCGGTGCGGTGCAGCCGCCGGACGGTCGTCGCCCAGCCCTCGTCGCCGGGTTCTTCGACGCTTTCGAGCAAAACCGTCTCCGGCACCACGAAACGGACATCCAGTAATGAACCACCTGATTCGCGCAGCCATTCCACGCGGTCCAGCCAGCCCGCCGCTTCCGGGCCCAGCGGGTCGTCGTAGGCCTGCCGGAGGTCCTCGCACACCACGGTCGGGGTCAGCCCGGACGCGCGCCGCAGCGTGACGAACCCGAAGCCGATGCCCCGGACGTCGTTCGCGGCGAACCAGTCGAGCCACGCCGCCGCCTTCACCCGGCCCTCGGGCGAGCGCGGGTCGAGGCCCGCGTCCCGCAACCACGTGCCGACGTAGAGCGCCGGATCGGCGACGTCGCGCTGCACGAACCAGGCGTCGGTCTCGGCGGGCAGCCAGCGGCTCACCCGGTCGGCCCAGTCCTCGCGGGAGGTGTGCAGCCACGAGGCGAGCAGGTGACCGACGCCGCCGTCGTTCAGGAAGCCCGGGAGCTGCCGCACGACCAGCGCGCTCGCGTCGTCCCCGGCCAGCCCGGAGTCGCGGTAGGTGTAGTCGACGCGGGCCGGCCCGACCACGAACGGCGGATTGCACACGACCTGGTCGAACTTCCGCCGCGCGACCGGCGCGAACCACTCGCCGCGCACGAGCTCGACGTCCAGCTCGTTCAGCCGGAACGTCGCCGCGGCCAGCGCCAGTGCCCGCTCGGAGACGTCCGTGGCGGTCACGTGCCGGGCGTGCCGGGTCGCGTGCAGCGCCTGCACGCCGTTGCCGGTGCCCAGGTCGAGCAGGGTGCCCACCGGGCGGCGGCTGGTCGCGCGGATCAGCGACAGCGACGCGTGGCCGACGCCGAGCACGTGGTCCTCGGGCACGGTGGTGCCGAGCACGTCGGCGTCGAGGTCGGAGACGACCCACCACGAGCCCTCTTCGTCGCCGTGCGGGCGGATGTCGAGGGCGGCGCGGTGGCCGCCGGTGACCTCGGCGAGCACGCCGGCGGCGACCGCGTCTTCGGGTGCGAGGGGCGCGAAGGCGGCCTTGACCGCGGTCTCCGGCTCGGTGCCGCCCAGCAGGAACAGCCGGATCAGCGTGCCGAGGTCCCCCGCGTCCCGGCTCGCGCGTTCGGCAGGCACCGGCTCACCCCGGCCCAGCGCCGCGTGCGCCGCCCCGCCGAGAGCGGCCACCACGCCGTCGGCGTCGTAGGAGGTGCGCCGGAAGGCCTCGCGCAGCCGCGCGCAGACGTCGTCGGACAGGTCGGGCAATGCGCTTCGCGTGCTCACGGTGGGTAATGCTGCCACGATGGCCTCCGTGACCCTTGAACGCGTCCTCGGCCCGCTCGACGCGGCGCTGCCCGAGCTCGAAGCGCTGTACATCGACCTCCACCGGCACCCGGAACTGTCCTTCGCCGAGACCCGGACGGCCGGCGAGCTGGCCCGGCGGCTGGAGGGCGACGGCTACGAGGTGCACACCGGCATCGCCGGCACCGGTGTGCTGGGCGTGCTGCGCAACGGCGAAGGCCCCACGGTCCTGCTGCGGGCCGACATCGACGCGCTGCCGGTCGAGGAGAAGACGGGGCTGTCCTACGCCAGCACGGCCCGCGGTCTCGACGAGCACGGCCAGGACGTCCCGGTGATGCACGCGTGCGGGCACGACATGCACGCCACCTGGCTCTCCGGCGCCGCCGCACTGCTCGCGAAGGGCCGCGACGCCTGGTCCGGCACGCTGCAGGTGGTCTTCCAGCCGGGGGAGGAGGGCGCGGGCGGCGCGGTCCGGATGGTCCACGACGGCCTGTTCGACATCGGCGGCCGGCCGGACGTCGTCTTCGGTCAGCACCTGGTGCCGGGCCCGGCGGGCTGGGTGCTCACCCGGCCCGGGGTGATCATGGCCGCCACCGACACGCTGCGCGTCACCCTGCACGGCCGCGGCGGGCACGGCTCGCGCCCGGAGACCACCGTCGACCCGGCCGTGCTGGCCGCGTCCGTGGTGCTCAAGCTGCAGACGATCGTGTCGCGGGAGATCTCCGCGACCGACTCGGCCGTGGTCACGGTCGGTTCGCTGCACGTGGGCACCGCGAGCAACGTGATCGCCGACGACGCCGTGCTCGAGGTCAACGTCCGGTCCTTCGACCAGGCCGTGCGCGAGCGGGTGCTGGCCGCGGTCGAGCGGATCGTGCACGGCGAGGCCGCCACGGCCGGCGCACCGAAGCCCCCGGAGATCGAGCGGTTCGGCTCCTACCCGGTCACCGAGAACGACGAAGCCGCCAACGCCGCGCTCACCGAGGTCTTCCGCGGCCGCTTCGGCGCCGACGCGGTGTTCCCGGCTCCGCTGGTCACCGGCAGCGAGGACTTCAGCGAGTTCGGCCGCGCGGCCGGCGTGCCGTCGGTGTTCTGGCTGGTCGGTGGCTTCGACTCGCAGACGGTGATCACCGCGATGACCGAGGGCCGGTTCGAGCGCGACATCCCGTCCAACCACTCGCCGCGGTTCGCCCCGGTCCTGCACCCCACCCTGCGCACGGGCATCGAAACCCTCGTCGTGGCCGCGTTGAGCAAGATGCGTCACCCCGGTGTCGGATGAACCCCGCAAGTGGGACGATGGACAGCGGAGGTGGTGCAGTGACCATGCCCGCCAACGACTCGGACCCGGTGCTGATCACCGCGGCAGCCCCGTCGTACGAACAGCAGCTCGCCACGCGCAAACGCAAGTACGTGATCATGATGGGCTGCCGCATCCCGTGCCTGATCGCGGCCGGGCTGACCTACCACGTGTGGTGGCTGGCGCTGGGCTTCCTGGCGATCTCGGTGCCGCTGCCGTGGATCGCGGTGCTGATCGCGAACGACCGCCCGCCCCGCAAGTCCGAGCAGGTCAACACCTACCAGCGCGAGGCGAAGACGATCGAAAGCACCAGCCACCGCGTCATCGACGGCTGAGCCCCCGCTTCCAGGCGTAGCTTTCACGTGAAAGCTACGCGCCCAGGTCGCCGCTTTCACGTGAAAGCTACGGTTCAGACCGGCTGGGGGCCCACCTTCCCGACGGCCAGCGCGCCCAGCCGCGTCCCGTGCCGCAGGACGTCCACAGTGGACTCTCCGGCCAGCCAGCCGGTGAGCACGCCGGCGTCGAAGGCGTCGCCCGCACCGGTCGAGTCGACGCAGTCGGCTTCGACCGCGGGCACGCTCGTGACCCCGCCCGCGTCGACCCAGCTGGCCCCGTCGAGCCCGGCGGTGACGACCACCGCGCCGACCGCGCCGAGCAGCTCCTTCGCCGACGCAGGATCGGCCGAGCCGGTCAGCGCGACCAGCTCTTCGGTGTTCGGCATCAGCAGGTCGACCCCGCGCACGTCGTCGAGGAACGCGCCCGGGTCCGTGATGTGGGCGGCCGCCTGCGGGTCGACCGACGTCGTCAACCCCGCTTCGCGAGCCGCCGCCAGCGCGGCCAGCCCGGCCGCGCGCGACGGCGGGTCGAGCAGCACGTACCCCGACAGGTGCAGGTGGCTCGCACCCGCCAGCACCTCGGGGGACACGTCCTCCGGGGCGAAGCGCTGGTTCGCGCCGCGGTCGGCCAGCATGCTGCGCTGCCCGGAGCCGTCGACCATGACGACGACGCAGCACGTCGGCGCCTCCGGGTCGACGGCGAACGCGCACCGCACGCCCGCCGCCTCCAGTTCGGCCTTGATGAGCCGGCCGCCGGGGTCGTTGCCGATGCGCGCCACGAGCGTCGTCTCCGCGCCGAGGGAACGCAGCCACAACGCCGTGTTGGCGCCCGCGCCGCCGCCGGTGAACCGGATCTTCGCGCGGGCGTCACCCCCGTGCGGCAACGGCTTGTCGTGCCGGGCGATCACGTCGAGGGCCGCGTCGCCGACCACCACGATCCCGCTCATGCGCGCGCCTCGCTGACGCTCGGTGCGGCCTGAGCGGACCGCGCAGTGTTGGATGATTCACTCGCAAGCTCGCTCATGCCAACGCCACCGCGACCTGAGTGGCCAGCTTGGCGTTGTTCAGCACGAGCGCCTCGTTCGCGTCGATGCTCACGCCGCCGCTCGCGGTGTGGAAGTGCTCCAGCAGCGCCGGCGTGACGTCGGCGCCGTGCACGCCGCGGTCGGCCACCAGCGCGAGGCCCTCGGCGAGCAGCCGGTCGTGCAGCTCTCTGTCCATTTCGGACGCTTCGGGGATCGGGTTGGCCAGCAGGACACCGGAACCCGCGTACGCGCGGTGCGCGTCGATCACGGCGGCGGCCTGCTTCGGGTCGTCGACCCGCCAGCCGACGGTGTGCCCGGAGGAGCGGAGGTAGAACGCCGGGAAGTCGTCGGTGCGGTAGCCGAGCACCGGCACCGAGTTCGTCTCCAGCACCTCGAGGGTGGCCGGGATGTCGAGCACCGACTTCACACCGGAGCAGACGACGACCGTCGGCACCTTCGCCAGCACGCCGAGGTCCGCCGAGACGTCCCAGGTCTGCGCGGCACCGACGTGCACACCGCCGAGCCCGCCGGTGGCGAACATCCCGATCCCGGCCGCGGCGGCCAGCGCCGACGTGCTCGCCACGGTCGTCGCGCCGGAGCGGCCCAGCCCGACGGCCGGGCCGAGGTCGCGCAGCGACAGCTTGTCCAGCCCGGCGTCCGGCGCGCAGACGCGCTCGAGCTCGGCGGGGGAGAGACCGACGACGACCCGTCCGTCGAGCACCGCGATCGTGGCCGGGACGGCGCCGCCGTCGCGGACCACGCCTTCGAGGCGGCGGGCGACGTCGAGGTTGCGGCCCGGCGGCAGGCCGTGGGACAGGATGGTGCTCTCCAGCGCGACGACGGGGTGCCCGTCACGCAGCGCCGAGGCGACCTCTTCGTGCAGCGAGAGTGCGGTAGTCACGAGGCACCATCATCGGTGATCGCCCCGCACGCGGCGCCAGTGGGTCAGCTCGGCCGTCAGGTTCTCTTCCGCGGTGCTCGCCCAGCGTGTCCGCGCGGCTTCGCTGCGGTAGAGCTCTCGGGCCAGCATCCTTTCCAGGACCGCTATGCGCCCTTCGCACCAGACGTCGTCGGGGTACTTCGCGTACTCCTCGCGCACTCCGCGGGCGTACGCCGCGTACTGCGTTTCGGGCGCTCCGAGGACGGCCAGATCGGCGTCGAGGAGCGCGGTGGCCAGGAGGTCGTCCGGCGGGGCGTCGTGGGTGATCGTGGCGAGGATCAGGCCTTCGACCCGGTCGACGTGCGTTCCGGCGACTCCGTCCAGCGCTTCGCGGGCCCACGCCGCACTGGCGCGTTCGTCTTCGCCGGGCTTCGCGTCGTACACGACGTCATGCGTCCACGCCGCGACGGCGACCACCGCGCGTTCGGTGGTGCTCAGGCCGCCGGTCAGCCACGCGGAGTCGCGGACGACGGCGGCCGCGTGGCCCAGCGTGTGGTAGCGGCGGTGGGGCTCGCCGTACCGGGCTTCGAGCCGCGGCCAGGCGCCGGACGTGCCGCCGAGCGCCGTGATCGCTGTGTCCCACCGCACGGCTAGTCGAAGATCCCGCGCGGGCGCGCCACCTGGTCGAGCCAGTCTTCGAGCTGCTTCTCCCAGTTGACGTCCGGCTTCACGGTGAACAGCCCGAGGAAGTCCTGCCCGCGGCCGCCGAACCCGCCGGTCTTGCTCACGCGGACCCGCTTGGTGACCTCCAGCACGACGTCGGTGCGCTCGGCCGAGGCCAGGAAGGTGACGGCGACCTGGGAGAAGATGCTCGCGAAGCGCGGCGAAGGCGTGAAGCGGATCTCCTGGAAGAACGGCAGCTGCTGGCGGGTGCCCTCGACCCGGCCCGACTCGAGGACCGCCTCGCGGAAGGTGAAGCCGATCCGGCTGAGCGCGTCGAGCACCCGCTTCTGCGCCGGGAGCGGCTCGATCGCGACGGCGTCGGCGTCGAACGGGTCCGACACCGCCGCGGCCAGGTCCAGCTCGGCCCGGACGCCGACCGCCATGCCGGCGAGCGGCTGGGCGTAGACGCTGGTCACGGGCGTCTCCCAGGGCAACGGCACCTCGAACGGCACCCGGATCTGCTGCCCGGCGCGGATGACTTCCCCGCCCACCAGCTGCTGCGTGCCGAACGGGAGGTCTTCGGCCTGGCCGCCGGGTCCCCGGACCCGCGCCAGCAGCGTCACCGCCAGCCCCTTGATCTCCTGGTCGACCTCGCCGCCGAGCAGCAGCACCTCGCCGTGCAGCGGGTGGCCGGGAGCGGCGGCCCGGTCGAGCAGCCGGGCGTCGATCTTCGCCCCGCCCGAGCCGAACGTCGCGAGCACCTTCTGGAACATGACGGCGATCCTGCCAGGCCGAGGGGGCCGATCGGCGGAGGTTCGGCGGGACTCGGGCACAATGGCCGGGTGAGCACCGAGACGCTGACGAAGCCGGAGACCACGCCCGAGGGCACGGAAACCACCGACGACGACACCCCGAAGATGTTCCACTACGTGAAGAAGAACAAGATCGCCGAGAGCGCGGTCATGGGCACTCACGTGGTGGCGCTGTGCGGTGAGGTCTTCCCGGTGACGAAGTCGCCGAAGCCCGGGTCACCGGTCTGCCCGGCCTGCAAGGAGATCTACGAGAGTCTCCGTCCGGGGAAGTGATCCCGGACTGAACCCCGGCGGGTGCGCCCGCCGGGGCTTTCGCGCGCCCTGATTCGTCCTGTCCGGAACCGGACAGGAAGCCGAACAAACGTGAAAAACCTTCATTCGGCGGGTGTGCGACGCCCGGGAGTGCTGGTAAATCCTGCTCGCCAGGTTTCCCACTCCGACCGGAGGCGTCATGCGCAGAACCGGGATCGTGCTCGCCGTCGTCACCCTGCTCACCGCCTTCGCGTCCGTGCCGGCCCAGGCCGCCACGGGCTGGACGGAGGTCGGGTCCGACAACGCCAGGGCACTCGACGAGAGCCAGGGGCTCGCGACGATCGTGCGCCCGTCGGGCACCACGATCCGCTACACCGGGGTCGGCACGATCCCGGCGGACCTGAACTCGCAGGGCTGGAACCACGTCGGCGACCCGGGCTCGGCCCAGGGCTGGTACGTCGAGCCCTACCAGCGTGACGACCGGGGCGCGAAGCTCTTCCGCGTCCAGGCCCCGAACGGCTCGTGGGCGAACTACAAGCACGCCCTCGAGCCGTGGGAAGCGAACAACAACTCCTTCGCCGCGGTGTCGCCCGACGCGCGCTGGCTGGTGGGGGGGGAGTGGGGCACGATGGACCGGCTCCTGGTGCACCCGATGCCCGGCGTGGTGGTCACCGACCCGGCGCAGAACGTGCCGTACGCGGCGGCGATCCGGCTCGACCACCCGGTCCGCGACGTCCAGGGCTGCGACTTCCAGACCGCCACCCGGCTGCTCTGCGCGTCCGACGACCCGGACGGCAGCCTCTTCGGCACGACGAAACCGCTGCTCCAGGTCGACCTGGCCGGCCCGCTCGCCGGCTCCGACGTCACCGGCCACGTCACGTCGCTGGGCCAGCTCCCGCTCCGCAGCGGCTGCTCGGGGTCGTTCGAGGTCGAAGGCCTCGACTTCGACGAGCGCGACAACACGCTCCGCGTGATCGTGATGTCCCCGAGCATCTGCATCCTCTTCGACAGCAAGACCTACCGCTTCCACCAGTAACCCGGAACTCGCGTGATCAGACCCGTCATTCACGTGATTGGGGCCGTAACTCGCGAGTTACGGCCCCAATCACGCGAGTTCCGGCTCTGATCA
>NZ_JBEZYB010000136.1:0-13869 GCF_040638285.1 Amycolatopsis sp. NPDC026612 | reverse complement strand
ACCAGCGGCGCCGCCACCGACACCATCCCACCACCACCGGCCAACGCCAGAATGGCCTCGCTCCGCAACGCCACCACCCGAGCACCGTCCTCAAGGGACAAAGCACCCGACACCACCGCCGCCGCTATCTCGCCCTGCGAATGCCCCACCACCGCATCCGGAACCACGCCGAACGACCGCCACAATTCAGCCAGTGACACCATCACCGCGAACAACGCAGGCTGCACCACGTCGACCCGGCTGAGCGCGTCGGAATCGGCCAGCACCGCACGCAGCTGCCAGTCCACAAAGGACTCCAGGGCTGCCGCACACTCATCAAGACGAGCCGCGAACACCGGCGACGACTCCGCCAGGTCGAGGGCCATCCCCACCCACTGCGCACCCTGCCCCGGAAAGACCAGCGCCACCTTGCCCGGGGCACCGGCGATCCCGGTGACCACGTTCCCGGCGGGCGTCCCCTCGGCGACCGCGGTCAGCGCGGCGTGGTCCGCGCCGATCAGCACCGCGCGGTACGGGAACCGCGACCGGGCCGTGGCCAGCGAGAACCCGACGTCCGCTCGGTCACCGTCGACCGCGACGAGGGCGGTGGCCTGGTCGCGCAGCGCGGCTTCGGTCCGTCCGGACAGCAGCCACGGCACCGGCCCGGACACCGGTTCGCGCTCCTCGGCCACGACGGCCGGTGCCTCTTCGAGGATCGTGTGCGCGTTGGTGCCGGAGATGCCGAACGACGACACCCCGGCCCGCCGGGGACGGCCGGAGGTCCACGCCCGCGGTTCGGTGAGCAGCTCCACCGCACCCGCGGTCCAGTCCACCTGGGACGATGGCGCGTCGACGTGCAACGTCGGTGGCAGGACGCCGTGGCGCATCGCCATGACCACCTTGATCACGCCCGCGACGCCGGCCGCGGCCTGGGTGTGCCCGAGGTTCGACTTGACCGAGCCCAGCCACAGCGGCTCGTCGCGCTCCTGACCGTAGGTCGCGAGCACCGCCTGTGCCTCGATCGGGTCGCCCAGCGTCGTTCCGGTGCCGTGCGCTTCCACCACGTCCACCTCGGACGCGGTCAGGCCGGCGTCCGCGAGGGCCGCGCGGATCACCCGTTGCTGCGACGGCCCGTTCGGCGCGGTCAAGCCGTTGGACGCGCCGTCGGAGTTCACCGCCGAACCCCGCACCACGGCGAGGACGCGGCGGCCGTCGCGCAGCGCGTCCGACAGCCGCTGCACCAGCAGCATCCCCGCGCCCTCGGAGAACCCGGCGCCGTCGGCGGCGTCGGCGAACGCCTTGCACCGGCCGTCCGCGGCGAGGCCGCGCTGGAGGCTGAAGTCGACGAACATGCCGGGGGTCGCCATCACGGTCGCGCCGCCGGCCAGCGCCATCGAGCACTCGCCGCGCCGCAGCGCCTGCACCGCCAGGTGCAAGGCCACCAGCGACGACGAACACGCCGTGTCCACCGTCAACGACGGGCCTTCCAGCCCGAAGACGTACGACAGCCGCCCGGAGACGACGCTGGCGGCGTTGCCGACACCGGCGTGGCCTTCCAGCGGCTCGGTCGAGCGTTCCAGCAGGGCCGGGTAGTCCTGGCCGTTGGTGCCCGCGAACACGCCGATCCGGTGGCCCCGCACCGAAAGCGGGTCGATCCCGGCTCGTTCGAACGCCTCCCAGGACGTCTGGAGCAGGAGCCGCTGCTGCGGGTCCATGGCGAGGGCCTCCCGCGGCGAGATCCCGAAGAAGCCGGGGTCGAAGCGG
Organism: Amycolatopsis sp. NPDC026612; assembly: GCF_040638285.1. Taxonomy (NCBI): domain Bacteria; kingdom Bacillati; phylum Actinomycetota; class Actinomycetes; order Pseudonocardiales; family Pseudonocardiaceae; genus Amycolatopsis; species Amycolatopsis sp. NPDC026612. The sequence goes on along the minus strand of NZ_JBEZYB010000136.1, from coordinate 12,126 downwards.
GTGGCGCCGGTGAGGAAGCCGCCCTCGCGGGCGTAGCTCTTGCCGTGGGCACCGGGCTCGGGGTCGTAGATCTCCTCGAGGTCCCAGCCGCGGTCGTCCGGGAACGGCGTGATGCCGTCACCGCCCGCGGCGACCAGCCGCCAGAGGTCCTCGGGCGAGCGGATGCCGCCGGGGAAGCGGCAGCCGATCCCGACGATCGCGATCGGCTCGTCCACGCTCGTCGTGACCGGCCGTTCCTCGGCGGTCTCGCCGCCGGTGCCGAGCAGTTCGCCGAGGTACCCGGCGAGCACGGTGACCGTCGGGTGGTCGAACACCAGCGTCGCAGGCAGCCGCAGGCCGGTCGCGGTGGCCAGCCGGGTGCGCAGCTCCACCGCCGTCAGCGAGTCGAAGCCGAGTCCGGAGAAGGCGCGGTCGACGTCGATCGCCGCCGGGGAGGCGTGCCCGAGCACCGCCGCCGCCTGGGCCCGGACCAGGCCGGTCAGCACGCGGTGGGCTTCCGGCGCGCTCAGCCCGGCGAGCTGCGTGGCGAAGCCGGTGGCCGCCGGGGCCGTCTCCTCGACGGCTTCCGGGATCTCGGCGAGCAGCGGCCGGGGCCGGGCGGCGGCGAAGGCGGGGGCGAACCGCGGCCACTCGACGTCGGCGACGACCACGGTGGTGTCGTCGAGGTCGAGGGCCCGGCCGAGCGCGGTCAGCGCCAGATCCGGGTCGAGGGGCGGGACGCCCTCGGCCCGCAGCCGGGCGTGGTCGACGCCTTCGCCGGCGTCCCAGACCCCCCAGGCGATCGAGGTCGCGGCCGCCCCGCGGGCCCGGCGGCGCTCGGCGAGCGCGTCGAGGTGGGCGTTGGCGGCCGCGTAGGCGCCGTGGGCCCCGCTGCCGACGACGGCGGCGATGGAGGAGAACAGGACGAAGGCGTCGAGGCCGTCCGGGAGCAGGGCGTCGAGGTGGTCGGCGGTATCGGCCTTGACGCGGCACGCCCGGTCGAGGAGGTCCGGGCCGGTTTCGGCGAGGGGCGCCAGGTCCGTGACGGCGGCGGTGTGGAAGACCGACCGCACCGGTCCGTGGGCTGCGAGCACCGCGGCCAGCTGGGCCCGGTCGGCGACGTCGCAGCGCGCCTCGATCACTTCGACGCCGTCCTCGCGCAGGGTTTCCGCGCCGGGCAGGGCCGCCGCGGCGAGCACGATCCGGGTGGCGCCCCGCGTGATCAGCCAGCGGGCGAGCCGGACGGCCGCGTGGCCCTCGACGTCGGTGACGAGCACGGTGCCCTCGGGCCGCCAGCGCCGGGCGGGTTCCCCGGTTCCGGCGTGGACGAGCCGCCGGGCGAACACCCCGGAGGGGCGGAGCGCCAGCTGGTCTTCGCCGGTGGTTCCGGCCAGCACGGCGGCCAGCCGGGCGGCGGTCGTTTCGTCGAGGGTTGGCGGCAGGTCGACCAGGCCACCCCAGCGGGTGGGGTGCTCGAGCCCGGCGATCCGGCCGAGTCCCCACACCCGGGCCTGCGTGGGATCCGGCGCGCTGTCGTCGGGTCCGGTGGCCACCGCTCCTTCGGTGAGGAGCCAGAGCGGGGCGTCGACGCGGGTCAGCTCGAGGGCGGTCGCGGCGTCCGGCCGGACGGCCACGACGCCGGCGAGGTCCCCGAAGTCCCCGTCGTCCCCGACGACCTCGGCGCCGTGGGCGGTGAGCACCTGCCGGATTTCGCCGCCGTCTCCGACGACTCGCCAGCGGCCGGAAAGCCGGGCCGGTGGCACGGTGACGGGACGCCAGGCGATCCGGTAGCGCCAGGAGTCCGTGGTGGATTCGTCGCGGCGGCGGCTGCGCCACTTCGCCAGCGCGGGCAGGACGGCGTCGAGCGGGGCGTCCTCGGCGAGGTCGAGGGCGCCCGCGAACGCCGGGACGTCCTGGTCGCCGACGACCTCCCAGAAGCGCTGATCGGCGGGGTCGGCGTGGGCGGGTTCGGGTTCCGGGACGTCGAGCCAGTACCGCTCGCGCTGGAAGGCGTAGGTCGGGAGGTCGGCCGGAGCCGCCCCCGGGAAGGCCGGGGTCCAGTCCACGGCGACCCCGGTGACGTGGGCCTCGGCGAGCGCCGTGTGGAAGCGGGTGAGGCCGCCGTCGTCGCGCCGCAACGTGCCGAGCGCGACGACGTCTTCGCCGAGCGCCATGGTCAGCACCGGGTGCGGCGACGCCTCCACGAACGTGGCGAAACCTTCGCTCTTCAACCGCTCGATCGCCGTGTCCAGGCGGACCGTGCTGCGCAGGTTGGTGTACCAGTACTCCGCGTCCAGCGCCGAGCCGTCGATCCACCCGCCCGTCACCGTGGAGACGAAGGGGATCTCGCCCGCCCGCGGAGAGATCGGGCCGAGAACGGCGAGGAGCTCGTCCCGCACCTGCTCCACCTGCGGCGAATGCGACGCGTAGTCCACCGGGATCCGCTTCACCCGGATCCCGTCCGCGCGGCAGGACGTCAGGAACCCGTCCAACGCCTCCGGCGCACCGGAGACCACCACGGCCGCGGGGCCGTTCACCGCGGCCACGGACACTCCTTCGGTCAGCCGCGCCTCGACCGCTTCCACGGACGCACCGACCGAAACCATCCCGCCGCCACCGGCCAACGCCAGGATGGCCTTGCTCCGCAACGCCACCACCCGAGCACCGTCCTCAAGAGACAAAGCACCCGACACCACCGCAGCCGCGATCTCACCCTGCGAATGCCCCACCACCGCATCCGGAACCACCCCGAACGACCGCCACAACTCCGCCAACGACACCATCACCGCGAACAACGCGGGCTGCACCACATCAACCCGGCTGAGCGCGTCGGAATCGGCCAGCACCGCACGCAGCTGCCAGTCCACAAAAGACTCAAGCGCCGCACCGCATTCGTCGAGCCGGGCCGCGAACACCGGCGACGACTCCGCCAGGTCCAGCGCCATCCCCACCCACTGCGAACCCTGCCCCGGGAACACCAGCGCCACCTTGCCCGGCGCAGCGGCCTCCCCCACGATCACGTTCGCCGCGGGAGCGCCGTCCGCGAGAGCCGCCAACCCCCCGGCGAGGTCGTCGCCGACCACGACCGCACGGTGCCGGAACAGCGATCGGGCCGAGACCAGCGCCGCTCCGACCGACGCGGCCGGGAGCTCGCCCGCCCGGTCGAACAGCGCGGCCGCCTGCGCCCGCAAGGCAGCGGGGGTCCGGCCGGACAGCACCCACGGCCCGGCGGCCCGGGCCGCGATCGGCTCGGCCGCCCGCTCGGGAACGTGCTCCAGGACGACGTGCGCGTTCGTCCCGCTCACCCCGAACGACGACACCCCGGCCCGGCGCGGCCGGTCACCGGACGGCCACTCGCGAGCCTCGGTCAGCAGTTCCACCGACCCGGCCGACCAGTCCACATGCGACGAAGGCGCGTCGACGTGCAGGGTCCGCGGCAGCACGCCGTGCCGCATCGCCTGCACCATCTTGATGACGCCGCCGACCCCGGCCGCCGCCTGGGTGTGCCCGATGTTCGACTTCAGCGAACCCAGCCACAACGGCGTTTCGCGCTCCTGGCCGTAGGTTTCGAGCAACGCCTGCGCCTCGATGGGGTCACCGAGCGTCGTCCCGGTGCCGTGCGCCTCGATCGCGTCCACTTCGGACGCCGCCAGGCCCGCGTCGGCCAGTGCCTGGCGGATCACCCGCTGCTGGGCCGGGCCGTTGGGCGCGGTCAGGCCGTTGGACGCGCCGTCGGAGTTGACCGCGGTGCCGCGGACGACCGCGAGCACGGGGTGGCCGTGGCGCCGGGCGTCGGACAGCCGTTCCACCAGCAGGAGCCCGGCGCCTTCGCCCCAGCCGGTGCCGTCGGCGGCGTCCGCGAACGACTTGCACCGGCCGTCGGCCGCGAGCCCGCGCTGCCGGCTGAACTCGACGAACAGAGCGGGGGTCGAGAGGACCGTGACCCCGCCGGCCAGCGCCAGATCGCACTCGCCACGGCGCAGCGACTGGCACGCGAGGTGCAGCGCCACCAGTGAGGACGAACACGCCGTGTCCACAGTGATCGCCGGGCCTTCGAGGCCGAACGCGTAGGCGATCCGGCCGGAGGCGACGCTGCCGGCACTGCCGTTGCCGAGGTAGCCCTCGTAGCCTTCCAGTCCACTTCGGACGTTCTGCAGCCGGGTGGCGTAGTCCTGGTACATCACGCCGGCGAACACGCCGGTCCGGCTGCCGCGCACCGCCGACGGCACGATCCCGGCGCGCTCGAACGCCTCCCACGCGACTTCCAGCAGCAGCCGCTGCTGCGGGTCCGTCGCGGTCGCTTCGCGTGGCGACATGCCGAAGAACTCGGCGTCGAAATCGGCGGCGTCGTAGAGGAACCCGCCTTCGCGGACGTACGACGTCCCGCGGTGGGCCGGATCGTCGTCGAAGAGGTCACTCTCGGGCCAGCCCCGGTCGGCGGGGAACGCCGAAACGGCGTCGCGGCCCTCGGCGACCAGCCGCCAGAGCTCGTCCGGGGAGGCGATCCCGCCGGGGTAGCGGCAGCTCATCGCGACGATCGCGATCGGCTCGTCGGCTTCGGCCTTGGTGGCGACGACGGTGCGGGCGGTCCGCCCGGCGAGGTGGGCGGCGAGCACCGCGGGGGTCGGGTGGTCGAACACCAGGGTCGCGGGCAGCCGCAGGCCGGTGGCCGCGGCGAGGCGGTTGCGCAGGTCGACCGCGGTCAGCGAGTCGAACCCGAGGTCCTTGAACGCGCGGGCCGGGTCGATCGCCCGCGCCGACGCGTGCCCGAGCACGGCCGCCACCTGCGTGCGGACCACGTCGAGCAGTCCCGCTTCGGACAGCTCGCCGACGTGCCCCCCGGCCGCCGCCGCGATGCGCCGCGCCGGTGGCGGGAAGAGGCCGCGGAACAGCGGCGAGACGGTGCCTTCGGCGGCCTGCCGGCGCAGCGCGGCGGCGTCGAGGGCGATCGGGACCAGCGCGGCCGGGCCCGCGGCGACGGCCCGGTCGAACAACGCGAGCCCCTGGGCGGTGTCGAGGGGACGGACGCCGGAGCGGCCGAGCCGGTCCCGCGCGCGGTCGTCGAGGTGCCCGGTCATCCCGCCGGCCTCGGCCCACAAGCCCCAGGCGAGGGACACGGCAGGCCGCCCGGCCGCGCGGCGCCGCTGGGCGAGGGCGTCGAGGTAGGCGTTGGCGGCGGCGTAGTTGCCCTGTCCGCTGCCGCCGGTGATGCCCGCGGCCGCGGAGAACAGCACGAACGCGGCGAGGTCGGTGGTCAGCTCGTCGAGGTTGCGGGCCGCGTCGGCCTTCGGGCGCAGGACCGCGTCCAGCCGCTCCGGGGTGAGGGCCTCGACGACGCCGTCGTCGAGGACGCCCGCGGCGTGCACGACGGCGGAAATCCGGTGGGCGGCCAGCACTTCGGCGAGCCGGTCGCGATCCGCGGCGTCACCGGCGGCGAAGACGGCTTCGGCCCCGGCTTCCGCGAGGTCGGCGGCCAGTTCGGCGGATCCGGGTGCGGCCGCGCCCCGGCGGCTGAGCAGCACCAGCTGCCGGACGCCGTGCTGCCGCGCGAGGTGCCGGGCGACCAGCCCGCCGAGCAGGCCCGAGGCGCCGGTCACCAGGACCGCGCCGGCACCCCAGTCCGGGGTTTCCCCGGCTGCGGCGGCGGCGCGGGCGAGGCGGGGCACGAAGACGCGCCCGCCGCGGACGGCCGCCTGCGGCTCGGGCGGGATGACGGGGTGGTCCGGATCGTCGGTGTCCAGCAGCAGGAACCGGCCCGGGTGTTCCGACTGGGCCGACCGGACAAGGCCCCACGCGGCGGCGAGGCCGGGGTCCGGCGCTTCGCCGTCGTGCACGGCGACGGCACCGCTCGTGACGAAGACGAGGACTTCGGAGCCTTCGGCGGCGAGCCGGTCCTGGAGGAGCCCGAGCACGCGGTGGACCGGTGCGCCGGTGAGGCGCTCGAAGACGACCTCGGTCCCGGGTGCTTCAGCCGGGACTTCGGTCCAGTCGACGACGTACAGGTCGTCCGCGGCCGGATCATCGGCGGCGCGGCCCAGGCCGCCCGGGGGCAGCGGGCGGAGAACGAGGGACCGCGCCGTGGCGACCGGGGCGCCCGACGGGTCCGCGACCTCGACCGTGACCTCGTCCGCGCCGCGGCGGGTCAGCCGGACGCGGAGCGCGGAAGCGCCGGTGGCGTGCAGGGCCACGCCCGACCAGGCGAACGGGAGCCGCGCCTGGCCGTCCTCTGTGGACGCGGCCAGGGCGAGCGGGTGCAGGGCCGTGTCCAGCAGGGCCGGATGGAGGCCGAAGCGACCCGCGTCCTGCGCTTCCGGCAGTTCCACCTCGGCAAAGAGCTCCTCGCCGCGGCGCCACGCCGAACGCAGACCCTGGAAGGCGGGTCCGTAGCCGTAGCCTGCCGCCGCGCGGAGGCCGTCGTAGAAGCCGTCGAGGTCGATCCTGGCCGCGCCCTCGGGCGGCCAGGAGTCCAGGGTGAACCCGGCCTCCGGGACGCCGGGGGCGAGCACGCCGGTGGCGTGCCGGGTCCAGGGGTCGTCCTCGTCGCGCCGCGAATGGACCTCGACGGTCCGGTGGCCGGAATCGCCGGCCGCTCCCACTCCGACCTGCAGCGTCCGGGTGCCGGCGGCGGGCAGGGTCAACGGGGTTTCGAGGGTGAGTTCCTCGACCGTGCCGCAGCCCACGCGGTCACCCGCTTGGACGGCGAGTTCGAGGAACGCGGTACCGGGCAGGAGGATCGTGTCGTGCACGGCGTGGTCGGCGAGCCACGGCTGGGCCTGCGGGGAGACGCGGCCGGTCAGCACCAGCCCGTCGCCCGCGGCCAGCGCCACCGCCGCCCCGAGCAGCGGGTGCCCGGTGGCGCTCAGGCCGAGCGCGCCCGCGTCACCCGGATCCGCGACGACGGTGGGCCAGAACCGTTCGCGCTGGAAGGCGTAGGTGGGCAGGTCGGCCGTGCGGGCGCCGGGGAAGGCCGGGGTCCAGTCGACGGCGACGCCGCGGACGTGGGCTTCGGCCAACGCCGTGTGAAAGCGGGCAAGACCACCGTCGTCCCGGCGCAACGAGCCCAACGCGATGACGTCCTCGCCGAGCGCCATCGTCAGCACCGGATGCGGCGACACCTCGACGAACGTGCCGAAACCCTCGCTCTTCAGCTGCTCGACCGCCGTGTCCAGCCGCACGGTGTTGCGCAGGTTCGCGTACCAGTACTCCGCGTCCAAAGTGGACCCATCGACCCACTCACCGGTCACCGTAGAGATGAAGGCGGTTTCGGCGTCGCGCGGGGTGATCGGGCCGAGGACGTCGAGGAGTTCGTCGCGCAGCTGCTCCACCTGCGCCGAGTGCGACGCATAATCCACCGGCACCCGCTTCGCCCGGATCCCATCGGCCGCACACGACGCGATCAGCGCGTCCAGAGCATCCGGCACACCAGAGACCACCACCGCCGCCGGACCGTTCACCGCCGCAATCGACAACCCATCGATCAAGCGCCCCTCGACCTCGACCAGCGGCGCCGCCACCGACACCATCCCGCCACGCCCGGCCAGCGCGATAATAGCCTTGCTCCGCAACGCCACCACCCGAGCACCGTCCTCAAGGGACAAAGCACCCGACACCACCGCAGCCGCGATCTCACCCTGCGAATGCCCCACCACCGCATCCGGAACCACCCCGAACGACCGCCACAACTCCGCCAACGACACCATCACCGCGAACAACGCGGGCTGCACCACATCAACCCGGCTGAGCGCGTCGGAATCGGCCAGCACCGCACGCAGCTGCCAGTCCACAAAAGACTCAAGTGCCGCACCGCATTCGTCGAGCCTGGCCGCGAACACCGGCGACGACTCCGCCAGTTCGAGCGCCATCCCGGCCCACTGCGCACCCTGACCCGGGAAGACCAGCGCCACCTTGCCCGGCGCGCCCGCTTCCCCGGTGATGACGTTCGCCGCCGGAGTGCCCTCGGCGAGCGCCGCGAGACCGCCGGCGAGATCGCCGACCACGACCGCACGGTGCGGAAACGCCGAACGGGTCGTGACCAGCGAAAACCCGACGTCCGCGGCCGGTGCGTCGTGCCCGGCCAGTGCGGCGGCCTGCGCCTTGAGGGCGTCCGTGGTCCGTGCGGCCAGCACCCACGGCACCGGCCCGTGCACGCCGGAAGACGCCGGTTCCTCGAGGTCCGGCGCCGCTTCGAGGATGACGTGGGCGTTGGTGCCGCTCATGCCGAACGCGGACACGCCCGCGCGCCGCGGCTCGCCGGTCTCCGGCCACGGCCGGGCCTCGGTGAGCAACCGGACCCCGCCGGACGCCCAGTCGACGTGCGACGTCGGGGCGTCGACGTGCAGCGTCCGCGGCAGGACGCCGTGCCGCATCGCCTGCACCATCTTGATCACCCCGGCGACGCCCGCGGCGCCCTGGGTGTGCCCGACGTTCGACTTCAGCGACCCGAGGAACAGCGGGTCGTCGGCGGGACGGGCCCGGCCGTAGGTGGCCAGCAGCGCCTGCGCCTCGATCGGGTCGCCGAGGGTGGTCCCGGTGCCGTGCGCCTCGACCGCGTCGACCTGCTTCGCCGAGAGCCGCGCGTTGGCCAGGGCGTCGGTGATCACGCGCTCCTGTGCGGGACCGTTCGGGGCCGTGAGGCCGTTGGACGCGCCGTCGGAGTTGATCGCCGAGCCACGGACGACGGCGAGCACCGGGTGGCCGTGGCGCTGGGCGTCGGACAGCCGTTCCAGCACCAGCATGCCGGCGCCTTCGCCCCAGCCCGTGCCGTCGGCGGCGTCGGCGAAGGACTTGCAACGGCCGTCGGGGGCCAGGCCGCGCTGCCGGCTGAACGCGACGAACGCCGCCGGGGTGGACAGCACGGTCACGCCGCCGGCGAGAGCGAGGGAGCACTCGCGGCGCCGGAGCGCGTGGCACGCCCAGTGCAGCGCGACGAGCGAGGACGAACAGGCCGTGTCGACGGTGACGGCGGAGCCGGCGAGGCCGAGGAAGTACGCGAGCCGTCCGGAGACGACGGCGGTCGCGGTGCCGGTGAGCAGGTGCCCTTCGAGGTTTTCCCCGGCTCCGCGCATCAGGTTCGCGTAGTCCTGGCCGGTGTTGCCGACGAAGACGCCGGTCTCCGAGCCGGCCAGCGAAGCCGGGTCGATGCGCGCGCGTTCGATGGCCTCCCAGGTCGTCTCCAGCAGCAGCCGCTGCTGGGCGTCCATGGCGAGGGCCTCGCGCGGAGAGATGCCGAAGAAGCCGGCGTCGAAGTCGGCGACGTCGTGCAGGAAGCCGCCGGACGCGGTGTGGGAGGTGCCCGGCCGGTCGGGGTCGGGATCGCGGAGCGCGGCGAGGTCCCAGCCGCGGTTCTCGGGAAATCCGCTGACGGCGTCGGTGCCCGCGGCGACGAGCTCCCACAGGTCCTGCGGCGACCGGACACCGCCGGGCAGCCGGCACCCCATGCCGACGATCGCGATCGGCTCCTGCTCGGCGTCCTCGACCGCCTGCAGCCGCCGGCGCGTCTGGTGCAGGTTGGTCGTGACCCACCTGAGGTGCTCGCGCAGCGTCTCCTCGTCGGCCATGTCAGTGCCACCAGCCTTTTCTCCAGCGAAGTGCGGACACCCGGCACATCCGCGCGCCGAAGTGGCATCAAAGTGAGGCTATGGGACCGGTTTTGGCCCTACAACCCCTAAAGAACCCCCTTAAAGGGGCCCCTACGCAGGGAAATCCCGCTCCCGGCGGAGGAGCAGGATTTCCTTGGCGAGCAATTACGGAAATGCGAGATCACATTTTACCGAGGTCATTGTTGATGAATTCGAGAAGCGCGTCGTCGTCGGCGAAATCGAGCTCGCCCGCCGGCACCTCCGCGACCGGCTCGGCGTAGCGGCCCAGCAGGGTCCGCAGCCGGACGGCGAGCTCGGTCCGCGTCAACCGGTCGGGCTCGCCGACGGCCAGGGCCGCTTCGAGCCGGTCGAGCTCGGCCAGGACGCTCGGGGCGGTGTCCCCCAGCTCCGCCCGCAGGTGCTCGGCGAGCGCGGCCGCGTTGGGGTGGTTGAACACCAGGGTCGGGGGCAGCGTCAGGCCGGTCGCCGCGGCGAGCCGGGTCCGCAGTTCGACCGCGGTGAGCGAGTCGAAGCCCAGCTCGGTGAACGCGCGGTGCGGGTCGACGGCGGCGGTCGTGGCGTGCCCCAGCACCTGCGCGGCCTCCGTCCGGATCAGCGTGACCAGTTCGGCGAGCTGATCGGCGGGCGCCAGGCCGGCGAGCCGCGCGATCCCGGCGACGGCGGCCGGTTCGGGCAGCCGCGCCTCGGTCAGCCGCGCCTCGGGCAGCTCGGTGAGCAAGCGGCTGAGCCGGGTGGCGGTGAAGGCGGGGGCGAACCGCGCCCAGTCGACGTCCGCGACGACCACGGCGGCGTCCCCGGCCCCGACGGCGGCCCCCAGCGCGCCGAGCGCCCCGCCCGGCGGCAGCGGCCTCAGCCCACGGCGGCGAAGGTGGTCCTGCTCGGCCGCGCCGGCCGCCATCCCGCTGCCGGCCCACGGCCCCCAGGCCACCGACGTCGCGACGCGGCCCCGGGCCCGCCGCTGCCCGGCAAGCGCGTCGAGCTGCGCATTCGCGGCGGCGTAGGCGGTCTGGCCGCCGCTGCCCCACACACCGGAGACGGACGAGAACAGGACGAACGCGTCGAGGTCGTCGCCGAGCAGCTCGTCGAGGTGGCGGGCACCGGCCACTTTGGCGTCGAGCACGAGGCGGAACCCGTCGTCGCCGAGCTCGGCGAAGGCGGTGGCCTGGCTCGCCCCGGCCGCATGCACGACGGCGGTGACCGGCGGGATCTGCCGGAGGACCCGGGCCAGCTCGTCCCGATCGCTGACATCACAGGCGAGAACGGTCACTTCGGCCCCGGCGGCCCTCAGGTCGCCGGCGAGTTCGCCCGCCCCCGGCGCGCCGGGACCGCCGCGGCTCAGCAGGACGAGGTGTTCGGCCCCCGCCCCGGCGGCCCAGCGGGCGACGGTCGCGCCGAGCGCCCCGGTACCCCCGGTGATCAGGACGGTCCCCCTCGGCGACCACGAGGGTGCGGGGGCCGGCAGGGGCGCCCGGACCAGGCGCCGCGCGAACAAGCCGGACGGGCGCAGGGCGAGCTGGTCTTCGCCGCCTGGGGCGATGTCCGCGGCCCGGGCACCCACCCCCGGCCCCTCGCCACTGGCGGCACCGGCAGCACAGGCGGCGCCGATGATTCCCCAGACCTCGGCGGCCAGGTGCTCGTCCGGGGTCTCCGGGATGTCCAGCAGGCCACCCCAGCGGTCCGGGGTCTCCAGCGCCAACGCGCGCCCGAAGCCCCAGAGGCCGGCCAGCTCCGCGTCGCCCGGTGCGTCGTCGGCGGGAGTGGTGACCGCGCCGAGGGTGAGGCACCACAGCGGGGCCGTCACTTCGGACCTGGCCAGCGTCACCGCGTCGGCCAGTGCGTTGCCGCCCGGGGCCGAAACCAGCAGCACGCCGTCGATTTCTCCGGCTGCCGGGAGCTCGTCCGGGCCGATGATGGAGACCCCGTGCCGCTCCAGGGCTTCCGCCCAGCGGCGGGCCGCTCCGGGGGCCGCCACGATCGCGTACCGGCCGGCCGGGGCTGCCGGCGCGGGGCCGGGGACCGGGACCCACGTGACCCGGTAGCGCCACGACTCCGTCACCACGGCCTCGGTCCGCTCCCGCCGCCAGGACGCCAGCGCGGGCAGCACCTTGGCGACGTCCGGCTCGGGCACCCCCGTCCCGGCCGAAAGCCCGGCGGCGTCACCCCGGTCGACCGCGGCCCAGAACCGCGCGTCGACCTCGCCGCCCACCGGACGCGCGGCCGGCTCGGGCCAGTAGCGCTCCCGCTGGAAAGCATAGGTGGGCAAGGGAATCCGGTGGCCCGGCAAGCCGGTCCAGTCCACCGATGCTCCGGTCGTGTGCACCGCCGCCAAGGCGCTGAAGAACGTTCGTTCTTCGTCGCGGTCGCGCCGCAGCGCCGGGATCGCCGTGCCGGGCACCATCGAGCTCAGCACACCGTCCGGACCCAGCTCCAGGAACACCCCGACCCCAGCAGAATCCATTGTGGACACACCGTCGGCGAACCGGACCGCCTCCCGCACGTGCCGCACCCAATACTCCGCCGAAAACGGCTCCGCGAGAGCACCGCTCAC
>NZ_JBEZYB010000135.1:0-14096 GCF_040638285.1 Amycolatopsis sp. NPDC026612 | reverse complement strand
GCCGCCCACCGCTTCCGGTGGGCGGCCCTCGTCACGTGAGGTCAGCGGCGCGGGCCGCCGAAGGGGGGTTGCTGGGGGAACGGGCCGCTGCCCGGGTTCTGCTGCGGGCCGCCGAACTGGCCCGGGGGCGGGGCCTGCGGCGGCGGGCCCTGGTACTGGCCACCCGGGGGCGGGCCGGCCGGGGCCTGCGGCTGCGGCAGTGCGGGCTGGCCGCTCTGCGGGGTCGGCGGCTGCTGCTGCGGCGCCGGGGTGACCTCCGTGCCGCGGTCGTCGTCCGCCTCCGGGCCGGGCTGCTGCTGGGCCGGCCGCGGGATCGACGGCCGCGAGGACGGCGAGGACGGTGCGCCGATGGCGGGGACCTCTTTGCGCGCCACGGCTTCCGCGGCCGCGACGGCCTCGGCGACCTTCGGGTCGCTCTTGGTTTCGAACCAGCTGGCGACCTCTTCGTCCTCGAGTTCGGGCTTGTCCGGGACGTCCTCCTGTGGCGGCTCGTACCGGAACACGCCGTCGTCGCCCGGGGCGCCGAGCGCGCGGGCGAAGCCTTCGAGGGCCTTGCCGTAGTCGCTGGGGATCATCCAGACCTTGTTCGCGTCGCCCTGGGCCAGCTGCGGCAGCGTCTGCAGGTACTGGTAAGCCAGCACCTCCGGGGTCGGGCGGCCGGCCTTGATCGCCGCGAACACCTTCTCGATGGCCTTCGCCTGGCCCTGCGCCTGCAGGTAGCGCGCGGCCCGTTCACCCTGGGCGCGCAGGATGCGGGACTGCCGCTCGGCTTCGGCGGCGAGGATCGTCGCCTGGCGGGCACCTTCGGCGGAAAGGATCTGGCTCTGCTTCTGGCCTTCCGCGGTCTTGATCGCGGACTCCCGCTGGCCTTCCGCGGTCAGGATCATGGCGCGCTTCTCGCGGTCCGCGCGCATCTGCTTCTCCATGGAGTCCTGGATGGAGGGCGGCGGGTCGATCGCCTTCAGCTCGACCCGGCTCACGCGGATGCCCCACCGGCCGGTCGCCTCGTCCAGCACGCCGCGCAGCTGGGTGTTGATGGAGTCGCGGGAGGTCAGGGTCTGCTCGAGGCTCATCCCACCGACCACGTTGCGCAGCGTGGTGGTGGCCAGCTGCTCGACGCCGACGATGTAGTTGGAGATCTCGTACACCGCGGCGCGCGAGTCGGTCACCTGGAAGTACACGACGGTGTCGATCGACACCGTCAGGTTGTCCTCGGTGATCACCGGCTGCGGCGGGAACGAGACGACCTGCTCACGCAGGTCGATCCGGGCGCGCACCTTGTCCAGGAACGGCACGAGGATGTTGAGGCCGGGCGAGGCGACCGTGCGGAACCGGCCGAGCCGTTCGATCACGGCCGACTGCGCCTGTGGCACCACCATGACCGCCTTGGCTATCGTGATGACCACGAGCAAGGCCAGAGCTATGACCAGGCCGATCACAAATCCGGTCAAGAGAATTTCCCCTTACCTAGTACCATTCTTGCGCGGTTGACGGCGTTCCGGGTGCGGCGGGCGGGCTCACCTCGAGCTTCAGCTCCTTCGTGGTGATGCCCCAGCGGCCGGTGGTGTCGTGCAGGACCGTCCACACTGTACGGTGCAGGTCCCCGGGCGCGGTGATGGCGCGCTCGGCGGTGGTCAGGCCGGCTTCCTGCCGCAGCGCGGTCCGCGCGAGCTGCTCGATGGCCAGTGCCGGGTTCGCGATTTCGTAGGTGGCCAGGCGTGGGTCGGTCACCGCGAAGACGACCTCGAAGCCGATGAAGATCGCCGCGCCGTCGCCGGCTTCGACCGCGCGGGGCGGGGCGGACAGCACCTGCTCACCGAGGTCGAAGCGGGCGCGAACGCGGTCGGCGAACGGGAGCACGAAGTGGCGGCCCGAGCCGAGCACGGCGCGGAACTGCCCGCCGCGTTCGAGCACCGCGGCATGACCTTCGCCGACGACGACGAGTCCCAGGCTCACGGCTCGGCCGACACGACGGCGGTGGCGCCGGAGATCTCGACGACCGTGACCGGGGTGCCGGGCGCGATGGGCGGGCAGTGCTCCCCCAGGCTGCGGGCCGACCAGACGTCGCCGCCCAGCTTCACGCGGCCCGCCTCGGCGTCCACCGTGGACACGACGACGGCGCGGGCGCCGATCAGCGCGTCGATGCCGGTGTGGTGGGTGGGCCCGGACAGGAGACGCCGCTTGAGCGCGGGACGGACCAGCACGAGCATGCCGACGGAGGCGACGGCGAACACGGCGACGTCGATGACCAGGTTCCCGGTGAGGACCTCGGCACCGGCGCCGAACAGTGCGGCGACGCCCAGCATGATCAGCACGAAGTCGCCGGAGACGACTTCGGCGATCACCAGCGCGATGCCGACGATCAACCAGACCAGTGCCCAAGCCATGGCTTCATGCTCTCAGATCGCGCCGGTTCGCACCGGCGCAGTGACGGGACGTAACCCACGCGTGACCTTGGACAAACCGGACATTCAGCCCTCTTCCGTCGGCTCGGTGACGAAGTCGATGAGCCGTTCCACGGCCCCGATGAGCGGGGTCTCGAGGTCGCGGAAACTGCTCACTCCGCTGAGGACACGTTGCCAGCCTTCGAAAGGTTGCCCCCAGCCGAGCGCGTCGCAGATCCCCTGCTTCCACTCGGTGCCGCGCGGGATCTTCGGCCACGCCTCGATGCCGACGGCTTCCGGCCGCACGGCCTCCCAGACGTCGATGTAGGGGTGGCCCGTGACCAGCACGTTCTCGTCGTGGACCGCCTCGACGAGACGGGATTCCTTGCTGCCGGGCACGAGGTGGTCGACCAGCACACCCAGTCGACGCGCGGGACCGGTGCCGAACCCGGCGATCCGGTCGGCGAGGACGTCGACGCCGTCGAGGGGCTCGACGACGACGCCTTCGACGCGCAGGTCGTGCCCCCAGACGCGTTCGACCAGCTCGGCGTCGTGCTTGCCCTCGACCCAGATGCGCGAGTCGCGGGCGACGCGGGCCTGCAGCCCCTGGACCTTCACCGACCCGGACGCCGAGACCTGCTTGACCGGCGCCTTCACCGTCTTGACGGGGACGAGCGTGACGGGCTTGCCGTCGAGCAGGAACCCGGCGGGCAGCAGCGGGAAGACGCGGTGGCGGCCCTTGGCGTCCTCGAGCACGACGTTCCCGTACTCGAGCTTCACCACCGCGCCGCAGTAGCCACTGGCCGGGTCCTCGACGACCAGACCGGGTTCGGCAGGGACCTCCGGCACCTTCTTGCGGCGCCGGCCGGCGAGGACGTCGTCATAGGAGTGGGAGCGCACGACCAGGCAACCTAATGCGCCGGGGTGTCCGGGCGCGGCATGCCACGCCGGTCAGCGCGCCAACTCGAGGACCGCATCGGTGAACGGCGTCCGCTCGCCCCGGCGCAACGGCGCCAGCGCGACCAGCGGGGCCATGGCCACGCACCAGGCACGGACGCGCTCGGCGTCGAAGTCCGCGACGTGCGGGGCGAGCGCGGCGATGCCGTCCTCGATCGTGCCGCCGGCCGCCATCGGGACGAAGGCGAAGTCGACGGCGTCGAGCGCCGGGTCACCGAGGCCGGGGCGCGGGTCGATGGCGACGGCGCCGCGGGCGGGCCCGGCGTCGAGGACGTTGCCGGGGTGCAGGTCGCCGTGGATCAGGGTGACCGGGCCGCTGGTCGCCAGTTCCCTGGCCCGCGCACGGCCCTTTTCGAGCGTTTCGGCGCTGAGGTGTCCGGCGGCCGGGGACTCGCGGCGACGACGCTCGGACAGGGTGAAGATGAACTCGATGCCCTCGGCCAGGTGCCGGAACTCCCCGCGCGGCTCGACCGCGTGGAGCTCGCCGAGCAGCTCGCCGATCTCGGCCCACGGGACCGCCCGGCCGGTCAGCTCGGTGCCCGGGACCAGGCCTTCCAGCAGGATCGCGTTGACGTCGAGGTCGGCGTCGAGCACCTGGACGACGCGGGAGCAGCCGGCCCAGGCGGTCAGCCCGGTGAGCTCCAGCCGGGCGACCTCCGGGTCCGGGGTCAGCTTGAGGACTCGCAGGTCGCCGCCGGGGCCGGTGCACAGCAGGGTGCGGCCGGTGTTGCCGGGCCGGGCTTCTTGGACCTCGAGCCGCCACTGGGTGGTGAGCCGGGTGACCAGGTCCGGGAGGGCGTCGCACCAGGGTTCGGCGAGGTCCGCGCCGAAGCGGTCGACCAGGCGGGCGCGGGCGGGGGCGTCGATCAGAACAGGGGCCACGGGACGGCGCGCCAGTCGTCGCCGGGGCCGGGGAAGATGCCCTCGGCGAGCAGCAGGTCGGTGCGTTCGGCCAGCGCCCGGATCTCGAACTTGGTGATGTGCTCGGCGAGGGTCCGGCCGAGGCCGCCGTCGATCTCCGACCGCAGCTTGCGCAGCTTCTCGACGGTGTCCGGCGGCACGGGCTCGCCGATCCAGCCCCAGAGGACGGTCCGCAGCTTCGGATCGGTGTGCAGGCAGATGCCGTGGTCGACGCCGTAGACGCGGCCGTCGGTGCCGGCCAGCAGGTGGCCGCCTTTGCGGTCGGTGTTGTTGACGACGATGTCGAGCACGGCGAGGTCGCGCAGCCCGGGGTGGTCGGCGTGGGCCAGCACCGCGGGGTCGCCGAGCCGGTCCTGGGCGTGCAGGACCACGCGCCAGCCGTCGGGGACCTCGTCCGGGGCGATGACGTCGATGAGGTCGTCGTCGGTGGTCTCGACCCACAGCTGGACCATGCCGGGGCCGAACGGGCCGTCGCGCAGCACGGTCGGCGGGATCGCGCCGACGCCGGCGGCGTCGGCGATGATCGCGGTGGCGACCTCACGCCCGGCCAGGGTGCCGTCGGGGAAGTCCCACAGGGGCCGCTCCCCCGACACCGGCTTGTACACGACCCGGCCGGTGACGCCGTCGAGCTCGATGGCGCAGAACAGGGTGACGTTGGAGGCGTCGACGAGCCGTCCTTCGACGTCGATGCGGCCGTGGGTCACCAGGTCGCGGGACGCGGCGTCGCCCGGGGTGGTCGCCATGGTCAGTCTTCGTCCGCGTCGGTTTCGCGCCGGTAGCCGTTCTGCCGGGGGCAGATGTGCCCGGCCGGGTCGAGTGGCTCGCCGCACAGCGGGCACGGCTTGCGGCCGGCGTTGACGACGCGGTCGGCCCGCTCGGCGAACGCGCGGGCGGCGGCCGGGCTGAGGAAGACGCGGACGGCGTCCGGTCCTTCCTCGGTGTCGTCGAGCACGACCGTTTCGTCGACCTCGCCCTCGGTGATGGCGAGCAGTTCGACGACGACCGCGCTGCTGTCGGCGTCCCAGCCCAGGCCCATGGTGCCGACGCGGAACTCCTCCTCGACCGGCACGGTCAGGGGGTCGACGTCGACGAGGTCCTCGGGGACGTCTTCGGGCACGTCGGCTCCGAAGCGGCTGGCGACCTCCTCGAGCAGCGAGCTCAGGCGTTCCGCGAGAACGACGACCTGCTGTTTTTCGATCGAGACGCTGATGGTGCGCACGTCCTCCGATGCCTGGAGGTAGAACGTGCGATCGCCGGGCTCGCCGACGGTGCCGGCGACGAACCGATCCGGCTGGCGGAAGACGTGGATTACGCGAGACATAGCAGTGACGACCCTAGGCCACCGGCGCATGATCGGCATCCGCCGCCCCTGGTTCGCGGGCCGCTAGCCTCGGGGGGTGTCTCGGATCTCCCCGTACGGAACCTGGTCGTCGCCCATCACCGCCGCCGAGGTGGCCGCCGCCGGTGGCGGCCCCCAGTGGCTCGACGTCGTCGGGGACGAGGTGTGGTGGGCCGAGGCGCGACCGGCTGAGCAGGGCCGGGTCGCGCTGGTCCGGGCGGTGCCCGGCGGGACGGAGGACGTGCTGCCGGCGCCGTGGAACGTCCGCAACCGGCTGCACGAGTACGGCGGGCGGCCGTGGGCGGTCGCCGAGGGTGCCGTGGTGTTCACGCACTGGGCCGATCAGCGCGTGTACGCCCAGAGCGAAACCGGCGTGGTGCCGCTCACGCCGGCTCCCGCGGAGCCCCAGGGCGTCCGCTACGGCGATCTGCGGCCCGGCCGGGCGGGCGAGGTGTGGGCGGTCCGGGAGCGCGGTACCGGACCGCGGCCGACCGACGTCGAGCGGGACCTGGTGGCGATCGCCGTGGACGGCGGCGGCGAGCGGGTGCTGGCGGCGAGCCACCGGTTCCTGACGGCGCCGAAGCTGTCGCCGGACGGGCGGCACGCGGCCTGGTTCGGCTGGGACCACCCGCTGATGCCGTGGGACGGCACCGAGCTGTGCGTCGCGCCCGTGGCCGGGGACGGGTCGTTCGGGCCGCACCGGGTCCTGGCCGGGGGCGCGGACGTCGCGGTGTGCCAGCTCGAGTGGGAGACGCCGTCGACGCTGCTGGCGCTGCTGGACCCGGACGGCTGGTGGAACCTGCACCGCGTCGGCCTGGACGGGCCGGTGGTGAACCTGGCGCCGGTGGAGCAGGAGCTCGGCGGGCCGCTGTGGAAGGCCGGATCGCGGTGGTTCGTCCCGCTCGGCGGCGGACGGCACGCGGTGCTCGTGTCGGGGCGGCTGGCGGTGCTCGACGAGGCGGACGGGTCGGTGACGCCGGTGGCGGACGAGCTGACGGCCTGGTCTTCGACGGGGCTGGCGGCGTACGACGGCGGGGTCGCCGGCGTCGCCGCGGGGCCGGCCCGGGAAGCCGCGGTGGTGCACGTCGCGGACGGGGTGCCGAAGGACCTGACGCCGCAGCCGGAGCTGCCGGGAGCGTTCCTGCCGGTGCCGCAGGAGCGGGTGTTCACCACCGACGGCGGCGAGACCGTGCCGGTGGTCCTGTACCCGCCGCGGAACCCGGATTTCACCGCACCCGATGGGACGCGGCCGCCGCTGCTGGTGCACGTCCACGGCGGCCCGACAGGGCAGCACTTCCCGGTGCTGGACCTGGAGATCGCGTACTTCACCAGCCGCGGCATCGGGGTGGCGGCGGTCAACTACGGCGGGTCGACGGGGTTCGGGCGCGCCTACCGCGAGCGGCTGCGCGAGCAGTGGGGCGTGGTGGACGTCGCCGACTGCGTCGCGGTGGCCGAGGCGCTGGTGGCGGCCGGGCTCGCCGACGGTGACCGGGTGGGGATCCGCGGCGGCAGTGCGGGCGGGTTCACCGCGGCGGCGGCGCTGACGACGACGGAGACGTACCGGGCGGGCACGGTGATGTTCCCGGTGCTGGACCTGGCCGGGTGGACCGGCGCCGAGGGCGACACGCACGACTTCGAGTCCCGCTACCTGGACGGCCTGGTCGGGCCGCTGCCGGAAACGCGGCAACGGTACGTGGAGCGTTCGCCACTGGCGAACGCCGGGGCGCTGGCCGGCCCGGTGCTGGTCCAGCAGGGGCTGGAGGACCGGATCTGCCCGCCGGAGCAGGCGGACCGGTTCGTGGCCCGGCTGGCCGGGCGCGGGATCCCGTACGCCTACCAGCGGTTCGCCGGCGAGCAGCACGGGTTCCGGCAGGCGGCGACGATCGTGGCGGCGTTGGAGGCGGAACTGTCGTTCTACGGGCAGGTGTTCGGCTTCGACACGCCGGGTGTGGCGCGGCTGGAGCTGTCACGATGAGGCCGCCGCGGTTGCGGGCCGGCGACACGCTGGCGCTGGTGGCGCCGGCCGGACCGGTGCCGGCGGACCTGCTGGAGAAGGCGTTGCCGGTGCTGCACGGCTGGGGCGTCGAAGTGCGGGTAGGGGCGTGCGTGCGGGCGGAACCGGGGTCGCCGCCGTACCTGGCCGGGACGGACGCGGCGCGGGCGGCGGAGTTCACCGAGGCGTGGCTGGATCCGGGGGTGCGGTGCGTGCTGGCGGCACGGGGCGGCTACGGCGTGCAGCGGATGCTGGACCTGGTGGACTGGGCGGCGCTGCGGGCGGCGGGCCCGAAGGTGCTGGCCGGGTCGAGTGACATCACGGCGTTGCACCGGGCGGTGGACGTCCACCTCGGACTGTCCACTTTGTTCTCACCGATGCCGGCCAGCGTGCTGTTCGACGACTTCGCGCACGAGCACCTGCGGCGGTCCCTGTTCGAGCCCGAGCGGAACCTGGTGGTGCGCGGCGGTTCGGCGCTGGTGCCGGGCCGGGCTTCGGGGGTCTTGACGGGCGGGAACCTCTCGCTGCTGGCGGCGGGGATCGGGACGCCGGAGCACGGGTCGGCGCAGGACGCGATCGTACTGCTGGAGGACGTGACGGAGAGCGTGTACCGGTTGGACCGGATGCTGACGCAGCTGGTGCGCAGCGGCTGGTTCGACGGCGTCCGCGGGATCGTGCTGGGTTCGTGGGCGGCGTGCGGGGCCCCGGCGGACGTCCGGGCGCTGATGGTGGACCGGCTGGTGCCGCTGGGGGTGCCGCTGGTCGAGGAGTTCGGGTTCGGGCACGTGGCGTCGTCGCCGACGCTGCCGCTGGGGGTGCCGGTGACGCTGGACGCGGACCTGGGGACGCTGACGTTCGACGCTCCTGCGCTGACATGAAGCTTTCGGCGGCGGAGGCTCGTTCGCGGTTCGCTTCGGCGCGCGTGGCCCGGCTGGCGACGGTGTCGCCGGCCGGGGTGCCGCACCTGGTGCCGGTGACGTTCGCGGTGCGGGACGACGTGGTGGTGTTCGCGGTGGACCACAAGCCGAAGTCGACGACGTCGTTGCGGCGGCTCGAGAACATCGCGGAGAACCCGGCGGTGTGTTTCCTGGCCGACGGCTACTCCGAGGACTGGTCGGCGCTGTGGTGGACCCGGGCGGACGGCGTCGCGCGGGTGGAGCCTTCGCGGGCCGAACCGGTGGCGTGGCTGGTGGCGAAGTACGAGCAGTACGCGCAACGTCCACCGGAGCACGCGGTGGTGGTGACGGACGTGCACACGTGGAGCGGCTGGGCCGGGTCGTGAGTGGTAATGAGGGTTCTAACCCTCATCACCACTCACGACCAGCCGCGGCAGAGCTGATCAGTCGCGGAGGAACTTCTCCGGGCGGCGCCACGCGTCGATCAGGCCGAGCGGGTCCGGGCGCAGCAGCGAAGCCGCCGAGTACAGGCTGGCCACCACGACCAGTGCGATGAACCACCAGTCGTAGAGCGCCTGCTCCCCCGTCGGGTAGTACACCAGCGTGACGAACACCGACACCGCGACCACCAGCGCCAGGTGGCGGGGTTGCCACTTGAATGCCGACAGGAGCACGAAGCCCCAGGTGAGGTACCACGGCAGGGTGGGTGGCATGAGGATCGCCACCGCCAGGAGCGAGATCCCGGCGCGGTAGACCGCCTCCGTGCCGCCGCCGCGGGCGAGCCACCACTGGCGGATGCCGATCCCGATCAGCAGCAGCATGCCCGCCGCGCGGGCGACCGTGACGAACGGTGACACCTGGACGTCGACGATCAGGTGGACGAGGTTGTAGAACACCTCGCCGATCCCGGTGGGGATGTTGAGCCAGTTCGCGATGAGCTGCGGGGCCTTGAGCCCGGACCACCAGCCGAGGTTGAGCGAGCCGAGCGAGATCCAGGTGCCCGCGACGAACACCGGGAGGAACAAGCCCACCGAGGCGGCGCCGGCGCGCAGGAAGTTGCGGGCCTTCGACTCGCCGGTCAGGTGGTTGGCCCACATCCAGACGATGAACGGCAGCGCGATCGCCGCGGTCGGCTTGATCAGCATGCCGATGGTCACCAGGACGACCGCGAGCACGTGCTTGCGTTCCAGGGCGGCGAGGACGCCGGTGGTGAGGAACGCGAGCATCATCAGGTCGTTGTGCGGGCCGCCGAAGAGGTGGATGACCATCATCGGGCTGGCCACCGCGAGCCACAGCGCGACCGGGAGCTTGCCGCCGAGGTGCTTGACCAGCCGCGGCAGCGCCCACAGCGTCCCGGCCAGGCCCACCAGCAGCACGAGGCGCATCAGGATCACGCCGAGGATCATGTTGTCGCCGGTGGTGGCGACGACCCCCTTGGAGATGAGCAGGAACAGCGGGCCGTAGGGGGCGGGCGTGGTCTGCCAGAGCGGGTGGACGTTCTGCACGACGTTCGGCAGCGCGTCGAGCTCGGCGGGGCCGTTGGCGTACGGGTCGAGCCCGTAGAGCAGCTGGGCGCCCTGGCCGAGGTAGGAGAAGACGTCGCGGGTGAACAGCGGCGGCGAGATGAGCAGCGGCGCCATCCAGCACCCGGCGGCGATCAGCACCGGGCGGCTGCCGACGCGGCCGAGCAGGACGTAGCGGCCGAGCCGGACCCAGGCCCAGACGACGAGGCCGAAGCCGGTGTAGAGCACGGCGTTGGCCAGCATCCGGCCGTGGCCGTAGCGGATCCAGGAGAGCGGGCCGTGGCCGAGCACGGGGTCCTTGATCAGGATGCCGCCGGCGCCGAAGGCGGCGAGCATGAGCAGCGTGCTGCCGACCGTGCCCATCGCGATCGTGCGGTACGGGAATCGCGAGGGCACGCGGAGCCGCTCGGCCAGTCCGGCCGAGGGCGTCTGTGCGGGGTCGGTGGTGGTCGCCATTTCCGTTCGGAGATTACACACTGCGCTCGCGCGGGTTTCCCGCAGTGCCGATTTTCGAGGGGGTCGCAGCGGGTGCCGTGCGTCAGCTGCCGACGGTCCGGTGCTGGGCGGTGCCGCCGGGCAGGGCGGCCAGCAGGGACTTCGTGTACTCGTGGTGCGGGTCGAGCAGGACCTGTTCCACCGTCCCGGTTTCGACGAGCTCGCCGCGGTACATCACGGCGACGCGGTCGGCGATGTTCCACGCCAGGCCGAGGTCGTGGGTGATCACCAGCGCGGCGAGGCCGAGTTCGCGGCGCAGCCGCAGCAGGAGCGCGAGGATCTCGCCGCGGACGGAGGCGTCGAGTGAGGCGACCGGCTCGTCGGCCACCACCACCGACGGCTCCAGCGCCAGTGCCCCGGCGATGACGACGCGCTGGCGCTGGCCGCCGGAGAGCTGGTGCGGGAGCCGGTCGGCGTACTTCGCGGCGGGCCGCAGTTCGGCGGCTTCCAGCGCCCGGTGGACGACGTCCCGCTCGTCGGCGAGCCGGTGGATCCGGGGACCTTCGGCAACGGCCTCGTAGACGGTGTGGGCCGGGTTCAGCGCACTCGTCGGGTCCTGCAGGACGAGCTGGACCTGCCGCCGGTAGGCCTTGAGCCCGGCGCCGCCGGTGGGCACGGGCCGCCCGGCGTAGCGGACCACGCCGGAGTCGGGCTTCTGCAGGCCGAGCAGGGTCCGGGCGAGAGTGGTCTTGCCGGAGCCGGACTGGCCGACCAGGGCGACGATCTCGTCGCGGGACACCGTGAGGTCGACCCCGGCGACGGCGTCGATCCGCTTGCCGGTGCGGTCGCGGAAGGACACGCGCAGGTTTTCGGCGGCCAGCAGCGGTTCGCCGGTGGGGACGCGGTCCGCCGGTTCGGGCGGGAGGGGGTTGCTGGTGGCCGGGGCGAAGCGGGACACCGGGTCGCCGACGGTCGGGAACGCGGCGGCGAGCGCCCGGGTGTGGTCGTGGCGAGGCGAGCCCATGACCTCGGCGCTGGGGCCTTCTTCGACGATCCGCCCGTCGTACATCACGGCGATGCGCTCGCAGGTGGCGGCGAGCACGGACAGGTCGTGGCTGATCATGACCAGCCCGATCCGCTGGTCGGCGACCAGCCGGGAGAGCAGGGCGAGGACCTGGGCCTGGACGATGACGTCGAGGGCGGTGGTCGGTTCGTCGGCGATGATCAGGCGGGGTGAGCAGGCCAGGGCCATGGCGATCATGACGCGCTGCTTCTGCCCGCCGGACAGCTCGTGGGGGTAGGCGCCGGCGCGGGCCGGGGGCAGGTCGACCTGGGTGAGCAGTTCGGCGACGCGGGCGTCGACCTGGGCGTCGGTGAGTGCCTTGCCGCCCTCGGGTGGGTGCAGCCGGAGGGGTTCGGCGATCTGCTCGCCGATCCTGCGGACCGGGTTGAGGGCGTGCATGGCGCCCTGGAACACCACGGACGCCTCGGCCCAGCGGACCGCGCGCAGGCGCCCCCACTTCATGGCGGTGACGTCTTCGCCGTCGAGGTGGATCTCGCCGGTGATCTTCGCGGTGCGCGGCAGCAGCCGCAGCACGCTCATCGCGACGGTGGACTTGCCGGAGCCGGATTCCCCGGCGACGCCGAGGGTGCCGCCGGGGTCGAGGGTGAGGTCGACGCCGCGGACGGCGGGCACGTCCTCGTCCCCCACGGCGTAGGTGACGGTGAGGCCGGTGAGCTGCAGCAGCGGGGTGGTCACTTCTTCAACCTCGGGTTGAACACGGTCTCCAGTCCCCGGCCGACCAGGGTGAAGAAGAGGACGACGAGGACGATCGCGATGCCCGGCGGGAGCACGTTCCACCAGGCGCCGCGGCTGATGGCGCCGTTGTTGAGCGCGCTTTCCAGCACCAGGCCCCAGGTGACGGAGTTGGGGTCGCCGACGCCGAGGAACGACAAGGTCGCGTCGGCGATGACGGCGTTGCCGACCACGAGCGTGGTGTTGGCCAGGACCAGCGGCATCACGCCGGGCAGGACGTGCTTGCCGATGATGTGCAGGTGGCCGCCGCCGAGGGCGTGGGCGCGCTCGATGTAGGGGCGGCTCTCGATGGTCAGCGTCTGGGCCCGGACGAGCCGGGCGGTGCTGGGCCAGGCGGTGAGCCCGATGGCGATGATGATCGTGCCGATGCCCTTGGGCAGGACCGCCGAGAGCGCGATCGCGAGGATCAGCGAGGGCAGGACCAGGAAGAAGTCGGTGAACCGCAGCAGCGTCGCCGACACCCAGCCGCCGAAGTGGGCGGCGGTGATGCCGATGAGGGTGCCGATGACGACCGACAGCAGCGCCGCGGAGAACCCGACGAGCAGGGAGACCCGGGTGCCCCAGACCGTCATGAGCAGCACCGACCGGCCGAAGTTGTCGGTGCCGAGCCAGAAGTCGGCGTTCGGCGGGCTGAGCGGCTGCCCGGTGGCCTTGGTGACGTCGAGGCCGCTTTCGTCGCTGATCAGGGGCAGGAGCAGCGCGACGACGACGGTGGCGCCGAGCAGGACCAGCCCGGCGAGCGCGGCGCGCTGGCCGGCGAACTCCCGCCAGGTCCGGGTGATCGAAGCCCGCCGGCGGCTCCACGCGATCTGCCGCGGTGTCTCGGCGGTGGTCATGACGTACGCACCCTCGGGTCGAGCACGCGGTAGAGCAGTTCCGCGAGCAGGTTCATCAGCACCACCGCGCTCGCCAGCACGGTGAACACGCCCTGCAGCACCGGCAGGTCGGGGCCGTGCAGCGCGTCGTAGGTGAGCTGGCCGAGGCCGGGCCAGCTGAACACGGCCTCGACGGTGACCGCGCCGGCGACCACCCCGCCGAACTGCATGAACACCAGCGTGGTGGTCGGCAGGAGGGCGTTGGGGACGGCGTGGCGCTTGCGGACGAGGTCGTCGCGCAGGCCCTTGGCGCGGGCGGTGGTGAGGTAGTCGGCGTTCATCTCCCCCAGCAGCGACGACCGCATGATCAGCATGTACTGGGCGTAGAACACCGCCAGCAGCGTCACGCACGGCAGCACCAGGTGGTGCAGGACGTCGAGGGTCTGGGAGAGGACGTCGGGTGCGGCGTCCGGGGAGTGCATACCGCGGCTGGGGAACAGCCCGTTGGTCACCACGAGCAGCATCAGGCCGAGCCAGAACTGCGGGACCGACCAGAGGGTCAGCGCGAGCCCGGTCTGGGTGCGGTCGAAGACGCTGTCGCGGCGCCAGGCGGCGCGGATGCCCAGCCACAGGCCGAGGAGCACGGCGAGGACGGTGGCGCTGCCGACGAGCAGGATGGTCGGCCAGAGCCGTTCGCCGATCATGTCGGCGACCGGGCGGCCGTTGTTGAGCAGCCGGGACTCGCCGAGGTCGCCGTGCAGCAGCTTCCAGAAGTACTGGCCGAACTGGACGAAGACGGGCTTGTCGACGCCCATCTTCTCGCGCAGTTCGGCGATCATCTGCGGGCTGGTGGGGTGGTCGCGGGTCATGGCGGCGACCGGGTCGCCGGGCAGCATCCGGAAGAGGAAGAAGAACAGCACGACCACCAGCACGATGCTGATGAGCGCTTCGGCGACCTTCTTGAGGACGAACCGGGCGGTACCGGTCCCGCCGCGGTGCTCGTCGACCCCGACGAGC
>NZ_JBEZYB010000134.1:0-14271 GCF_040638285.1 Amycolatopsis sp. NPDC026612 | reverse complement strand
CGCCGAACTATCCGACATCGACACCTTCATCACCGACGACGGCATCGACAAACACGTAGCCCGAGACCTGGCCGGAGCCGGGCCGCGCATGGTCACGGCTTGAGCGCGGCTCCCGGGGCGGCTCAGACCACGACCACGCGCGGCCCGGCCGCGGTGATCGCGCCGACGCGCTCGGGGTCGGCCCCGTCGTCGGTGATCAGGATGTCGACCTCGGCCAGCGAGCCGAAACTGGCCAGGCGATCCTGGTCGAGCTTGGTGTGGTCGGCCAGCAGCACTGTCCGCTGCGCGGCCACCATCGCCGCACGCTTCACCATCGCCACCGCCCCGTCCCGGACGGTCATCCCGTGCCGCACGGACACGCCGTCGGCGCCGAGGAAAGCGACGTCGATCCGGGCGCCGGCCAGTGTGCGCAACGCCCAGCTGTCCACCAGGGCCAGCGAGTGGCCGCGGACCCGGCCGCCGATCAGCATCAGGTCGAGGTCCGGCCGGTCGCTCAGCGCCGCGGCCACGGCCAGCGACTGCGTGACGACGGTCAGGTCGCGACCGGTCGGCAGCAGTCCGGCCAGCCGCGCCACGGTGCTCCCGGCGTCGAGCAGGATCGAGCCGCCGTCGGGCACCTCGCCGACCGCGGCCCTGGCGATCCGCTCCTTCTCCGCGTGCATCCGGCACCTCCCGGGGGCCGTGGACGGGGCTCCCGCGGCCGGCTGCACCGGCACGGCGGGGACGGCGCCGTCCGGCACTCGCCGCAGGGTGCCCTGGTGCTCCAGCGCGGCCAGGTCGGACCGGACGGCCTCGGGGCTGAAACCGTGCTGCTCGGCGAACTCGAGGACGGTGAGCCCACCGTACTCGCGCACCCAATGGGCGATCGTCCGACGACGTTGTTCTCCGTCCACGCTCACCACCCCGTTGTTGCTGAGACCTGCGTGATCGTAAGTCAAAAATTCATCCTGGCAACCTGCTCGGGCGCATTCGGCGGCACACGTGCACTCGCGTACCGATCCGGTGGGTCCGACGGGCCATCGCGATCCGGACTGGGAGAAGACCTACACCTTCCCGGCGCATAATCCCGGTACGGCTCGACGCGACCACGAACAGAGGGGAATCACTTGACATGCATGTTCTGTTCGTCACCGTGCCCGCGCAGGGACACCTCCGCCCGACCCTGCCGCTAGCCCGCGAACTGCGCGACCGCGACCACCGGGTCACCTACGCCGCCCACGACAAGTTCCGCGCGGACGTCGAGGCGGCCGGCGCCGCGCTGCTGCCGATCCCGGTGGCGCTGCCGCCGCGCTCGGCCACGCCCAGCGCCCGGCACACGGTGGCGACCGCGGAAGCGCTGCTGGCGATGACCAAGGTCAGCGGACGGCTGCTGAACGAACTCTTCGAGAACGACCGCCCGGACGTGCTGTGCTACGACTCGCAGGCGGTGTCGGCGACCATGGTGGCCGAACGGTTCCACGTGCCCTGCGTCGCGCTGAACCCGACGTACGCCAGCAACAGCCACTTCTCGCTTGACGAACTGCTGGCCGGGGGCACGGACATGTCCGACCCCCGTGCCGTCGAAATCTTCACCGAGATCTTCCAGAGCCAGCTGCGCACAGCGGCCGAGTTCGGCCTGACTCCCCCGCACCAGCGGGAGAACTGCGCTCCGCTCAACCTGGTCTTCCTGCCGCGCTCGTTCCAGCCCGCCGCGGACACCTTCGACGAGCGGTTCCAGTTCGTCGGCCCGGCACTGGGTGGCTGGGCAGACGACACCGCCTGGCGGAAAACCGGCGACCGGCCGCTGCTGTTCATCTCGATGGGCAGCTTCCTGGCCGACACGACCGCCTTCTTCCGGCAGTGCTTCGAGGCCTTCGGCGGCACCGGCTGGCAGGTCGCGATGGCCATCGGCGAGCACGTGGACCCGGCGGACCTGGGCCCGGCGCCGGCCAACACCGAGGTGCGGCCGTACTTCCCGCAGCTGTCCGTGCTGCGGCGCGCCGAAGCCTTCGTCTCCCACGCCGGGATGAACTCGGTGCTGGAATCGCTGAGCGCCGGTGTGCCGCTGGTGACCGTGCCGCAACAGCGCGAGGAACTGCTCACCGCGCGCACGGTGGCCGACCAGGGTCTCGGCCTCCTGCTGGAGCCGGAAACGCTGACCCCCCAAGGGCTGCGGGACGCGGTGGACACGGTGCACACGAGCGAGCGGATCCGGGCGAACGTGGCCGCCGTGCGGGAGGAGCTCCGGCTCGCCGTGCCGGCCGCGACGCGGTCGGCCGATCTGATCGAGCACCACCTGGCCACTCTCACCCAGCCGGCGTGACAACGGCTCTGTTCGGGGTTTCGGGCGCGGCCGGCGTTCAGGCCGCGCCCGAAACTGGACCGCTTGATCGATTCGACCGATTTCTCCCTACGGGGAACCGAAATCCCGCCACCCGGGGAACGCGGACCGGAAGTCCGCGCCGTTGTCGGTCCGGATCCTTTCGACCTGGAACGGCAGCGAGGACACCCAGTCCGGGGTTCGAAGGACGGCCAGGCGCCGGTTCGCGCGCCTGACCAGTTCCTTCTCCCGCCACGTGCTCAACCTCGGACCGCCTTGATCAGGAGCACAGACTGTCGACAACCTCTGTCGGTTTCAGAGCTGGGCGGCGGGCAGCTTCCAGTAGCGTTCGGCCGGCTCGCCGCCCGCGAGTGACTCCGCGTACATCGTGAGGTACTTCGGCAGTTCGGTGTTCCCGCCGAGGAGGATGGGCGCTTGGGAGGCGTAGCAGCCGATGCCCTGCAGTTTGCGGTCCCACTGCCCGCCGGTCAGCCGGAAGATCCGCGGTGCGGTGCGAGACTCGTCGAAGGGCTCGAGGAGCTCTCTCGGGAAGATCACGTACGGCGCGTCCTCATACCACCAGACCGTGTCGGGGTCGCGGTCGAGCAGCCGCGCTGCGGCACGGGTGATCCGGTGGTCGATGTGGTTGCCGATGGCCAAGGGGGCCAGGAGCAGCTCGGCGTCGCGCACGGCGGGCTCGGCGGCCATGACGGCCGCCAGCTCGCCGATCAGCTCGGCCTCGGACTCCAGGGCGGCCCGGGAGATCTCCGTGTCCCGCGGGTACCGGGGGTTGCCCGCGCCGTCCTTGCGGTACAACGCATCCGGCACCCCCAGCCGGACGGGCGTGGCGCCGACCACGTCCATCGCCCGGTCGTCCTCCGCCTCCCGGCGGGCGATGGCGTCGGCGTCGGCGAGGCCGCACGCCCGGTGGAACTTCCGGGCCTCGGCCGACAGCGGGGGTTCGGGCGCACCGGAGAAGACGGTGACGACCGTGCCCGGCGTACCCGCCTCGGCGCCGGCCGCGAGCAGGCCGCCGCACGACAGCACGCCGTCGTCGTAGTGCGCCGACAGCACGGTGGGCGTTCGCCCGGCCAGCGCTTCGGCACCCTGGTGTTCACCCATGGCCACCACCTCTCGTCCGGGCCGCCCGGGGTTCACCAGGCGACGGGAAGCGCGCTGATGGACGCCGCGAGCCGGTCGGTGCCGTCGTCGCCGTCCGCACGGTTGAGCCTCTCCAGCGTGGTGGTCAGGGTCAGGCCGGGGAACTTCTCCAGCAGCGCGGTGAACACCGCGTTGAGTTCCAGCCGGGCCAGCGGCGCCCCGACGCAGTGCCAGGCACCGTGGGCGAAGGTGAGGTGCTGATTGGGTTTGCGGCCGAAGTCGATCCGGTCCGGGTCGGCGAACGACCGCTCGTCGAAGTTGGCGATGGCGAAGTCCGGCAGCACCAGGTCCCCGGCCCGGATGGTGACACCACAGATCTCGATGTCCTCGTGCGCGTAGTGCGGCTGTGCCCCGCCACCGAAGTTGGCCGTGCGCAGCAGTTCCTCCACCGCACCGGCCATCGCCGACGGGTCGGCGCGTACCTCGGTCAGCAAGTCGGGCCGGGTCAGCAGCCGGGCGACGCCGTTGCCGATGTGCGTGGCCACGCTTTCGTGCCCGGCGAACAGCAGCATGCAGACGATGTTGGTGACGTCGGAGTCCTTCAGGCCGGCCTGGCAGATCCCGGAAATCACGTCGTCGGCGGGGTTCTCCCGCTTGCGCGCGGCCAGCCCCATCAGATACCGGATGAACTCGGCCTGGCCGGCGTTGGCGTGTTCGCCGATCTCGTGCACGTGGTCGAGCAGCTCGCCCAGCAGGTCGCGCTCGTCCTCGGGTACACCCATCAGCTCGCACAGCACCTTCAGCGAAACCGGCAGAGAGAACGCGGTCTGGAGGTCAACGGGCGGGGTGAGCGCGGCCAGGTCGTCCACCATGCCGCGCACGATGCCCTCGACCCTCGGTTTGAGCGACTGCATCTTCTTGTGGGAGAAGTGCGGGATCAGCAGGGCGCGGAACGCGGCGTGCAGCTCGTGCTCGTCCCGGCCGGCCGCGACGCCGGCGATCATCGAGAAGATCGGGTTGTCGGCCAGCTGCGCGGCTTCGGCCGGGTTCGGGTGCGTGCGGCCGATCCGCTTGTCCAGCATCAGCTCCTTGATCTCCGGGTAGCCGACCACCAGCCAGCCTTCGTCGCCCGTGTCGGTGCGCACCCGCCAGATCGGCCGCTCCGCCTGCAACTTGCGCAGGTACGGATTGTCGCCCAGGACGGGCGAGCGCAGCGAAGCGAGCGTCGGCAGCTCTTCGGATGTCGTCATGGCCGGTTCCTCCCGGAGGTTCGTGCGGGGCGCACCCGGTGCCGAGTGTCATCGGCGTCCCGCCGGTAAATCCCTAGACCTCCCGGCGCCGCGGGGAAATCGTTCCTCTAGGACCTTCCCTACCGGCCGCTCCGTAGGGTCCGTCGGTATGGCGCGCACCGCGGAACCGACCGGCCGGCACGAAGCCGGGCGCTGGAAGTCGTCACCGGTGCTGCTGGCGTTGCTCCGCGACCGGCTGCGCCCCTACCGCGGGCGCATCCTGGTCCAGGCGGTCCTCCAGTTCGCGCAGACCGTGGGCATGCTGCTGCTGCCGACGCTGAACGCGGCCATCGTGGACCAGGGCATCCTCGCCGGCGACACGGCGGCGATCCTGCGGCTGGGCGGCATCATGATCGCGGTGTCGGTGGCCCAGCTGGCCACCGCGGTCGTCGCGGAGCTGATGGCCGCGCACACCGCCGCCAACGTCGGCCGGGACCTGCGTTCCCTCATCTTCCGCAAGGTGCAGCGGTTCTCCCCCTACCAGGTGGCGCGGTTCGGCACGCCGTCGCTGACCAACCGCACGGTCAACGACGTGCAGCAGCTGCAGACGCTGGTGATCTCCACGCTCACCTCGCTGCTGACCGCGCCCATCATCTGCGTCACCAGCCTCGTCATGGCGGTGCGGCAGGATCCGCCGCTGTCCGTGCTGACCGTGCTGACGATCCCGGTCACCGCGCTGGTGGTGCTGGTGCTGCTGGCCAGGCTCAGCCCGCTGTACGAGCGCATCCAGGCCTCGCTCGACAAGCTCAACCGGATCCTGCGCGAGCAGATCGCCGGGGTGCGGGTGATCCGCGCCTTCGTGCGCGACGATCACGAGAAGCAGCGTTTCGCCCGGGCCAACCGGGGAATGTTCACCGCGTCGGTGCGCGCCGGGCGGCTTGGTGCCACCCTTTTCCCGGTCGTGGTGCTGATCAGCAACGTCTTCTCCGTCGCGCTGGTGTGGTTCGGCGGCCGCCGGATCGCCGACGGCGGGATGCCGGTCGGCGCGCTCAGCGCGTTCCTCGGCTACCAGGTGCAGATGCTGACGGCGCTGGTCATCGCGTTGTACGTCTGCCTGACCGTGCCGCGGGCGCGGGTGTCGGCGCGGCGCGTCCACGAGGTGCTGACCACCGAGCCCGAGCTGACCGCGCCCGCGCGGCCGGCCACGCCCACCAGCCGCCGCGGCCGGCTGGAACTGCGCGGGGTCGAGTACCGCTACCCCGGCGCCCCGGAGGCGTTCCTGTCCGGCGTCAGCCTTTCGGCATCGCCCGGCCACACCACGGCACTGGTCGGCAGCACCGGCAGCGGCAAGACCACGCTGCTGAACCTGGTGCTGCGGCTGACCGACGTGACCGCCGGCTCGGTGACGATCGACGGGGTGGACGTCCGGCAGTTCGCCCCCGCCCGGCTGGCCGAGACGGTCGGCCTGGTGCCGCAGACTCCGTACCTGTTCACCGGCACGGTGGCCGACAACCTGCGCTACGGCAACCCGGACGCGACCGACGCGCAGCTGTGGCACGCGCTGGAAACCGCGCAGGCCGCCGATTTCGTGCGGAAGATGCCGGGCCGGCTGGCCGCGCCGATCGGGCAGGGCGGCAGCACCGTCTCCGGCGGCCAGCGGCAGCGGCTGGCGATCGCCCGCGCGTTGCTGCGGCGCCCGGCGATCTACCTGTTCGACGACTGCTTCTCCGCGCTGGACTACACCACCCGGGCCCGGCTGCGCGAGGCTCTCGCGGTCGAGACGGCCGGCTCGACCGTGCTGACCGTGGCTCAGGAGGTGAGCCTGGTCGAAGACGCGGACACTGTCGTGGTGCTGGACCAAGGCCGGGTGGCCGGCTGCGGCACGCACGCGCAGCTGCTGCGGGACAACGACATCTACCGGGAGATCGCCGGCTCCCAGCAGCGCGGCGAGCAGCTGAAGCAGGAGGCGGTGTGAGCGACGCCGAAGCACCGCGCACCACGGGGACGACCCGACGGTTGTTCGGGCTGCTGAAGCCCTACCGCGGCCAGGCGGCCCTGGTACTCACCGTCGGGACCGTGTCGATCCTGATGAACGTGTTCGGGCCGTTGCTGCTGGGCAAAGCGACCAACCTGATCTTCGGCGGCCTGATCAGCGCCCAGCAGCCGGCCGGGCTGAGCCGGGACGAGGCGGTGGCCCGGCTGCACGCCGAAGGCAAGGACGCGCTGGCCACCGGGCTCGGTTCGGCCGACGTCGTGCCGGGCCACGGGATCGACTTCCGGAAGGTCGGGCTGCTGCTGGCGGCGGTGGCGGTGCTCTACCTCGCGGGCACGGTGTTCTCCCTGACGCAGGAACGGCTGGCCGTCGCCGTGGTGCAGAAAGTGGTGCTGCGGCTGCGCGAGGACGTCATGGCCAAGCTGTCCCGGCTGCCCCTGCGCTACTTCGACGACCGCGCACGCGGCGAGCTGCTCAGCCGGGTCACCAACGACATCGACAACATCCAGAACACCTTGCAGCGCACGCTGAGCAAGCTGGTCACCGCCACCATGTCCGCGCTCGGCTCACTCATCCTGATGTTCGTCATCTCGCCGCTGCTGGCCTGCGTGCTGCTGGTGGTGCTGCCGATGGCCGGTGTGGTCGCGGCCCGGATCGGCAAGAAGGCCCAGCCCCAGTTCGTCGAGCAGTGGACCGCCACCGGCGCGCTGAACGCGCACATCGAGGAGATGTACAGCGGGCACGCCCTGATCACCGTGTTCGGCAGGCAGGAGCAGGCCGCCCGCACCTTCGACGAGCACAACGAGGCCGTCTGCAAGGCCACCGGCAAGGCCAACGCCCTCTCCGGCGTCATCGAGCCGAGCACCAACCTGGTCACCGACATGGTGTACATCCTGGTGGCGGTGGTCGGTGCGGTACGGGTCGCCGCCGGGGCGCTGTCCCTCGGTGACGTGCAGGCTTTCATCCAGTACACGGCCTACTTCGGCGGGCAGGCCGCGCAGATCGGCAGCATCACCGGCGACCTGCAGTCCGGCGTCGCCTCGGCGAAACGGGTGTTCGAGCTGCTGGACGCCGAAGAGCTGATCGTCGCCGACAGCCCGGTGCGCCCGCCGGCCCGGGTGCGCGGCCGGATCGACTTCGAGAACGTGAGCTTCCGGTACCAGCGGGAGACACCGCTGATCGACGACCTGTCGTTCAGCGTCCTGCCCGGCCAGACGGTGGCGATCGTCGGGCCGACCGGGGCGGGCAAGACGACCCTGGCCAACCTGCTGATGCGGTTCTACGAGCCCGACGGCGGCCGGATCCTGCTGGACGGGGTGGACATCACCACGATGGCCCGCGAGGACGTGCGCCGGCAGACCGGGCTGGTGCTGCAGGACACGTGGCTGTTCGACGGCACCATCGCGGAGAACATCACGTACGGCAAGCCGGGCGCGACCCCGGCGGACGTCCGCCGGGCGGCCGAGGCCACCCGCGTCGACCACCTGGTGAGCACCCTGCCGGACGGCTACGAGACGGTGCTCGGCGAGACCGGCGGGATCAGCGCGGGCGAACGCCAGCTGATCGCGATCACCCGGGCGTTCCTGGCCGACCCGCCGATCCTGATCCTCGACGAGGCGACCAGCTCCGTGGACACCCGCAGCGAAGTGCTGATCCAGAAAGCGATGCAGTCGCTGCGCGAGAACCGCACGAGTTTCGTGATCGCCCACCGCCTCTCCACCATCCGCGAGGCGGACCTGATCCTCGTGCTGGAGGCCGGCCGCATCGTCGAGCGCGGCACCCACCGGGAGCTGATGACCCGCGAGGGGGCGTACGCCCGGCTCCACGCCGCCCAGTTCGCCGGCCCGGTCGCGGCTTCCTGACCGCCGCCCGCGGCCCCGCATCGGCGAGCAACCGGCCGAGGCGATCGTGACCGCGCCGGCCGAGCAGACCAGCCGGACAACGCCGCCCTCACCTGCCTCGCCCGACGCCGCCGCGACGTCATCTACGCCATGCTTCGCACACCGGCACCCACTACCCCCGCTGCGGCTTGACAACCACTGTGAGACTGCGCGGACGGCAGGCCACCACCGACACGCGCTCCCTCGCTTGTCGCAAGCCGTGAACGGCAACCCTTCCCCGCATCGGTCACCTCGGCTGTACGCGTCTGGACCCGCCTGACGCCGGGAACGGCTCGTTCCCGCCTCAGGCGGGTCGTCAACCGCCGAGTTGCTGGTCCAGCAGGGAGAACAGCTCGTCGTCGGACGCCGTGTCGTAGTCGAGGGCTTCGGCTTCGTCCGGCTGCCGGCCGGACCAGCGGGACTTGAGCACGTCCAGCCGGCCGGCGACCTTCTGGTGCAGGACCTCGTCGGCGGTCAGACCGGCCAGCAGCTCCTGCAGCCGGTCCAGTTCGGCCAGCACCGCTTCCGCACTGCCCTCTTCGGCCGGGGCCAGCAGGCCGAGCAGGTAGCCGGCCAGCTCGGCCGGGGTGGGCCGGTCGAACACCAGCGACGCCGGCAGCTTCAGGTCGGCCGCGGCGCTCAGCCGGTTGCGGAACTCGACCGCGGTCAGCGAGTCGAAGCCGAGGTCGCGGAACTGCCGGTCCGGCTCGATGCCGTCCGGGTCGGGGTGGCTGAGCACGAGCGCGGCCTGGCCGCGGACCAGCTCGAGCACGATCTCGTGCCGTTGCTCGGCGGTCTTGCCCGCCAGTGCGTCCC
This sequence comes from Amycolatopsis sp. NPDC026612, assembly GCF_040638285.1. Lineage (NCBI taxonomy): Bacteria > Bacillati > Actinomycetota > Actinomycetes > Pseudonocardiales > Pseudonocardiaceae > Amycolatopsis > Amycolatopsis sp. NPDC026612. The sequence continues at coordinate 4,953 of NZ_JBEZYB010000134.1, read as the reverse complement.
GCAACCCGACGGCCGGTTCCAGGGCCGCCGTGGCGGCCCGCCGCACCGGCGCGCCTGCCAGCCCGCGCAACAGCGGCGGGATCACGCCCTTGGCGCGGATCCCCGGCAGGTCGAGCGACACCGGCAGCAGCACCGGCTCGGGCCGGGCCAGTGCCGCGTCGAACAACGCGACGCCCTGCTCGGCCGTCAGGGGGATGGCGCCGGAGCGGCGGATCCGGTCCAGCCCGGCCGTGTCCAGGGTGCCCGTCATGCCGCCCGCCGGCTCCCACGGGCCCCACGCCAGCGCGGTGGCCGGCAGCCCGGCCCCGTGCCGGTGCGCGGCCAGCGCGTCGAGGTAGGCGTTCGCCGCGGCGTAGTTGCCCTGGCCGGCGCCACCGAACACCCCGGCGATCGAGGAGAACAGCACGAACGCCGTCAGCTCCCGGTCCCGGGTGAGTTCGTGCAGGTGCCGGGCGGCGTCCGCTTTGACGCGCAGCACGGTGTCCAGGCGCTCGGGGGTGAGCGTGTCGATGGTGCCGTCGTCCAGCACGCCGGCGGCGTGCAGCACCGCCGTGACCGGGTGCTCGGCCAGCACCGCGGCCAGCGCTTCGCGGTCGGCGACGTCACAGGCCAGCACGGTCGGCTCGGCGCCGGCCTCGGCGAGTTCGGCCACCAGGCCGGCCGCGCCCTCGGCGTCCGGGCCGCGGCGGCTGAGCAGCAGCAGCTTGCGGACGCCGTGTTCGGTGACCAGGTGCCGGGCCAGGATGCCGCCGAGCCCGCCGGTGCCGCCGGTGATCAGGACGGTGCCGGCCGGGTCCCACGGGGAACCGGCGGCCGCGGGGGTGTCCGCGCGGGCCAGCCGGGCAGCCCGGAGCTCCCCGTCGCGGAGGGCCAGCTGTGGCTCCTCGGTCGCGAGGGCGTCGGCCAGGGTGGCCGGTGCCGGGCCGTCCAGGTCGAGCAGGCGCAACCGGCCGGGGTGCTCGGACTGGGCGGTGCGGACCAGTCCCCAGGACGCGGCCGCGGCCGGGTCGCCCCCGATGACGGCGTGCCGGGTGACCAGGACGAGGCGGGCCCCGTCGAGCCGGTCCAGCGCCAGCCAGTCCTGCACCAGGGAGAGGGTGGCCGCGGTCCGCTCGTGCACGGCGGCCGGGTCATCGGTGACGGCGGTGGCCAGGACCAGGTCCGGGAGTGCCGTCTCGTCGGCGGCCAGCGCAGCCAGATCGGGGTGGGTGGTGACCGGAACCCCTTGTCCGGTCAGCGTTTCCGCCAGTCCGAGGGGGTCGGCACCGAGCACGGCGACCGATCCGGGCGCGGCGGTGCCGGCGGGCACGGACGGCCACTCGAGCCGGAACAGAGCGTCACGCGGAGTGGAGCCCGAGCCGGCCAGTGCTTCGGCGGCGAGCGCCCGGACGCGCAGGGCCCGGATGTCGGCGACCGGGCCGCCGGCCGGGTCGGCCAGGGCGAGGGACATCGTCCCGTCCTGCTCCTCACGGGTGAGGCGGACGCGGAGAGCGCCGGCCCCGGCGGCGTGCAGCCGCACTCCCTCCCAGGAAAACGGCAGCCGGGCGACCTCGTCCGCGCCGGTGAGCATCGAGGCGTGCAGGGCGGCGTCCAGCAGCGCCGGGTGCAGGCCGTAGTCCGCGGCCCGCAGGTCGGCACCGGTCTCGTGCGGCGCGACCTCGGCGAACACCTCGCCGTCGCGCCGCCAGACGCGGCGCAGGTTCCGGAAGGCGGGTCCGTAGCCGAAACCGGCCTCGGCGAAGGCCGGGTAGCAATCCTCGGCCGGCACCTCCACCGCTCCCGGCGGCGGCCACTCCCCGGCGGCAAAACCGGGGCCGGGCCACGGTTCGCCGGGCACCAGGGTGCCGGTCGCGTGCTCGGTCCAGGGAGCGTCGCCGGTGTCCGGGCGGGCGTGCACGGTGACGGTGCGGCGGCCGGCCTCGCCGGCCGGGCCGGCCCGCAGCTGCAGCTGGACCGCCCCGGGCTCGGGCAGCACCAGCGGCGCGCCCAGGACCAGCTCCTCCACCTCGGCGCAACCGCAGTCCTGCCCGGCGCGCAGTGCCAGCTCGACGAACGCGGTGCCGGGCACCAGGATCCGGCCGAACACGGCGTGGTCGGCGAGCCACGGGTGGGTGCGGACGGACAGCCTGCCGGTGAACAGCACCCCGTCGTCCTCGGCGAAGCGGGCGGCCGCGCCCAGCAGCGGGTGCCCGGCGGCGCCGAGGCCGGCGGCGGTGACGTCGCCGCGGCGGCCGGCCACCGGCGGCCAGTAGTGCTCGCGCTGGAAGGCATAGGTGGGCAGCTCGGCCGGGCGGGCGCCGGCGAACAACGCCGGCCAGTCCACGGTGGCCCCGGCCTGGTGCAGGCCGGCCAGCGCGGTGAGCGCGGCGGTGACCTCGTCCTGACCGGCGCGCTGCACCGGCAGCACCAGGGCGGCCCGCCCGTCGAGGCACTCGGTGGCCGGCGCGGCGAGCGCGGCGTCCGGGCCGATCTCCAGGAAGATCCCGGCCCCGGCGTCGCGCAGTGCGGCGACCGAGCCGGCGAACCGCACCGGCTTGCGCACGTGGTCGACCCAGTAGCCGGGCTCGCGCATCCGGGCCGTGTCGGTCAGCGCACCGGTTTCGTTGCAGACCAGGGGAACGCTCGGTTCGGCGATGGCGATCCCGGCGATCTCGGCGGCGAAGGCGGCCAGCATCGGCTCCATCAACGCGGAGTGGAAGGCGTGCGACACCGCCAGCCGCTTGGTCTTGCGGCCCCGCTCGGCCAGCCGGCCGGCGACGGCCAGCACGGCCTCTTCGGACCCGGCCAGCACGACGGTGCCGGGCGCGTTGTACGCGGCGATGTCGACTCGCCCGGACAGCAGCGGGGTGACCTCGTCCTCGGTCGCCCGGACCGAGACCATGGCTCCCCCGGCGGGCAGCGCCTGCATCAGCCGGGCCCGGGCGGCCACCAGCCGGCAAGCGTCGGGCAGGGTGAACATCCCGGCCACGTGCGCGGCGGCGATCTCGCCGATGGAGTGCCCGGCCAGGTAGTGCGGGGCGATCCCCCAGGACACGACCAGCCGGTAGAGCGCGACTTCCACCGCGAACAGCGCGGGCTGGGTCCAGCCGGTCCGGTCGAGCAGGTCCGCGTCCCCGCCCCAGACGACCTCGGTGAGCCGGCCGTCGAGGTGCCGGTCGAGTTCGGCCACGACCTCGTCGAAGGCCGCGGCGAAGACCGGGAAGCGGGTGTGCAGCTCGCGGCCCATGCCCAGGCGCTGCGCGCCCTGGCCGGAGAACAGGAACGCCGTGCGGCCGTCCGCGGTCCCGGAGCGCACCACGGCGGCGTCGGGTTCGCCCGCGGCCAGCGCGCCCAGCGCGCGGACGGCTTCGGCTCGGTCGGCGGCCAGCACGGTGGCGCGGTGCCGGAACACCGAACGGGTGGTGGCCAGCGCCAGGCCGACCCCGGCCAGTCCGGGTTCGGCGGTGCGCAGGTGTGTGCGCAGGCGGGCGGCCTGCGCACGCAGGGCGGTCTCGGACTTGGCCGAGAGCACCAGCGGCACGAGCCCGGGCTCCGCCAATCCCGGCCGGTCGGCGACGGGAGCGGGCGCTTCCAGGATGACGTGCGCGTTGGTGCCGCTGATCCCGAAAGCGGAGACCGCCGCCCGGCGCGGCCGGCCGGTCTCGGGCCAGGGAACCGGTTCCCGCACGAGGTCGACCGCGCCGCCGGCCCAGTCGACCTGGCTGGAGGGCTCGGCGACGTGCAGGGTGCGGGGGACCACGCCGTGCTGCATCGCGGACACCACCTTGATCACTCCGGCGACCCCCGCGGCCGCCTGGGCGTGCCCGATGTTGGACTTGATCGACCCCAGCAGCAGCGGGGTCTCCCGGTCCTCGCCGTAGGTCGCCAGCAGGGCCTGCGCCTCGATCGGATCCCCCAGCGTCGTGCCGGTGCCGTGCCCCTCGACGACGTCGACGTCCGATGTGGACAGACCGGCCGAAGCGAGCGACTGGCGGATCACCCGCTGCTGCGAAGGACCGTTCGGTGCGGTGAGCCCGTTGGACGCCCCGTCGGAGTTGACCGCGGAGCCGCGCAGCACGGCCAGTACCGGGTGCCCGTTGCGCTCGGCGTCGGAGCGGCGCTCCAGTACCAGCATGCCGACACCTTCGGCCCAGCCGACGCCGTCCGCGCCCTCGGCGAAGGACTTGCAGCGGCCGTCCGGGGCGAGGCCGCCCTGGCGGGAGAATTCGACGAACGTGCTCGGCCGGGACATCACCGTCGCCCCGCCCGCCAGTGCCAGCGAGCACTCGCCGGCGCGCAGGGCCTGCGCGGCCCAGTGCAGGGCCACCAGCGAGGAGGAACAGGCGGTGTCCACGGTGACCGCCGGGCCCTCCAGGCCGAAGACGTAGGCCACGCGGCCGGAGGCGACGCTGGCCGCGCTGCCGTTGCCGCGGAAGCCCTCGAACTCGGTCCCGTCCAGCAGACCGGCGTAGTCGCTGTACATGATGCCGGTGAACACACCGGTCCGGCTGCCGCGTAGCCCGGCCGGGTCCACGCCGGCCCGTTCCAGCGCCTCCCAGGACACCTCCAGCAGCAGCCGCTGCTGGGCGTCGGTGGCGAGTGCCTCGCGGCGGCTCATGCCGAAGAACTCCGCGTCGAACTCCGCGGCCTGGTGCAGGAAGCCGCCGGAGCGGGTGTAGGACGTGCCGGCGTGCTCGCGGTCGGGGTGGTAGAGCGCGTCGAGGTCCCAGCCGCGGTCGGTCGGGAAGCCGGTGATCGCGTCGGTCTCCTCGGCCACCAGCCGCCACAGGTCCTCGGGCGAGCCGACCCCGCCGGGGTAGCGGCAGCCCATGCCGACGATCACGATCGGGTCGTCGGCGTCGGTGCTGCGCACGGATTCCACGCCCACGGCGGCCGCGCGGCCCCCCGCGCCGCCGGGCACCCCGAGGCGCACATGCGGCCACCACACAGCCGAGAAACAGAAAAAAGAGATTT
>NZ_JBEZYB010000133.1:0-14607 GCF_040638285.1 Amycolatopsis sp. NPDC026612 | reverse complement strand
TGGGGTGGTTACCCCCCACCCACGCCAACATGGGGTGCTAACACCCAACCCAAGGCCACATTGGGGCGCTCGGGGCGGGAGGGTCAGGAAGGTCGGGAAGGGTCAGGAAGCGGTGGTCTGCAGGGCCTTGCTCAGTGCGGTTGCCGTCAGGTCGACCTGCCACGGCCGGGCGCCGCCCGCCCGCAGGACCGCCGCCACCGCGTCCTCGTCCGTTTCGGCCGGGGGGCGCCAGCAGGTGCGGCGGACCAGGTCCGGCAGCAGCAGGTTCTCCACCGGGAGCCGGCGGTCCTCCGCGATCGCCGTCAGCGCCGCGCGGGCCGCCGAGAGACGGGCTGCCGCGTCCGGGTCCTTGTCCGCCCAGCGGTTCACCGGGGGCGGGCCGTCGGTGGGCTGCGCCGGCGACGGCAGCTCGCTCGCCGGCAGCGCCTTCGCCGCCTGGAGGTGCCTGAGCCAGCTCGCCGTGTACTTGCGCTGGACGCGTCCGCTGAACACCGGGAGCGCCTGCAGCTCTTCGACCGTCTTGGGATCGGCCGTGACGGCGTTGACGATCGCGCTGTCCGGCAGGATCCGGCTCGGCGCGCGGTCGCGTTTGCGGGCCAGCTCGTCGCGGGCCTGCCACAGTTCGCGCACCGCCGCGAGGCCGCGGGGGTTGCGGATCTTGTGCACGCCGGACGTCCGGCGCCACGGCTCGGCCCGCGGGGGCGGCGGCGGGGCCGTCCGCACGAACTCGAACTCCTGCCGGGCCCAGTCCAGCTTGCCCTGGGCGCCCAGCTCCGCCTCCAGCTTTTCCCGCAGCTGGATGAGCAGCTCGACGTCCAGGGCGGCGTAGTTCAGCCAGTCGACCGGCAGCGGCCGCTTCGACCAGTCGGCCGCGCTGTGGCCCTTCTCGAGGGTGTACCCCAGCAGCAGCTCGACGAGCGTCCCCAGCGCGACCCGTTCGTAGCCCGCCAGCCGGCCGGCCAGCTCGGTGTCGAACAGCGCCGCCGGGCGCAGGCCCAGTTCGGCGAGGCAGGGGAGGTCCTGGGAGGCCGCGTGCAGCACCCACTCCAGGGAATTCAGGACTTCGCGCAGCGGGGCGAGGTCTTCGTCGGTCAGGCCGATCGGGTCGATCAGCACCGTGCCGGAACCTTCGCGACGCAGCTGCACGAGGTAGGCCTTGGGGAAGTACCGGTAGCCGGACGCGCGTTCGGTGTCGACGGCGACCGCACCGGAGCCCGCGGCGAGCTTCGCGCAGGCCTCGGCCAGCGCAGCCGCGTCGGTGATCACCGGGGGTGTGCCCTCGGTGGGTTCGCGTAGCAGCACAGGGCCGCCCGTGGAGTCGATCTCCATCCCGGTGTCCTCGGCCTCAGTGCTTCCCATGGTTGACGACCCTACGGGACGGGCGTACCGCGCCTGGTCCGCCCGCCCCGCAGGGAGGTGTGCTTTCGTCAGCGGATGACGCCGGCTCGCATGGCCAGTGCCACCATCTGTGCCCGGTCACCCGTGCCGAGCTTGCGCCCGATCCGGGAGAGGTGGGACTTGACGGTGAGGGCGGAGAGCGAAAGCTCCTCGCCGATCTCCTTGTTGGACTGTCCGTCGGCGACCAGCTGGAGCACCTCCACCTCACGAGCGGACAGCTCGCGCGGGGTGTTGTCGGTGCCCGCGACGCGGGTCCCGGTGGCCAGCACCGGAGCCACGCTCGGGTCGGCGTAGACGCCGCCTTCGAGCACGCGCCGCACGCCATCGGTCACGACGACCGGTGACGCGGACTTCAGCAGGTACGCCTGGGCCCCGGCCTGGAAGGCCGAGCGGACCGCGTACGGGTCGTCCGAGGATGCGAGGACCACCACGCGCGGCCACCCGTGGCTACGGAGTTCCGTAACCAGCTCGATGCCGCTGCCGTCCGGCAGTCCGAGATCGAGGATCGCCAGGTCACAAGGCCCAGTGGCCTGTGCTCGCGCCCTCGCCTCGGCCACCGTGGCGGCTTCGTGGACGGTTCCCGCACCCATCTGTGCGAGTCTTGCTGCGATTGCCTCCCTCAACAGCGGGTGGTCGTCGACCACCAGTACCGAAAAAAGCTCTTCCCGCGGGTGCGGAACCATGCTCGCCGGCAAAGCACCGGCTGGCGTGGATCGGACGGCCTGAGAAATGCCGACGGTAGCCACGTCACTACCTCCCTGGAGTCGGTCGTGCCCCCCGACCGGCACCGGGACCTTCGGCCGTTCAGCCGCGCCAGCTTTAGACCGAAAGTGGTGTCGTCGAAGGCACTGTAGCCGCCCTGAGCCCTTCGCGGGGGGATCGAATGGGTATCTATCTCAAACGAACAGTCACTCAGTGGGTTCGTAGTAACACGATCGGGCTACTACACGGCCGGTTGCTAACGGATAGCCCAGCGAACACGATGCAAAGAAGTTACCGGCGCCCAAATGGCCGTGCAGATGAAGCGTGCAGCTTCCGGTGCGCCTAGTGGCGGGGGTCCGGATGGGCGCCCGCGGCCCCCCGAATGTGGCTCCGGCCGGGGCATGATCAACCTCGCCGTCGCGGACTTGGCGTGGCCGGGCGCAGACCTCCGCGATCACCGTCCGTGTCGTCCGCGGGCGGCGTCCGGGGGATGCTGCCCGAACTTGATCTTGTAGCGGTGCGTGACGGCGGCCGATCACGAACGGGGACGTTCCCCGGAAGACGTGAAATTGCCTCAGGAACGCGGGGAGCGCCCGGGCGCCGCGGATCCCGGCGTGCTCGGGGGAACGCTCAGCGGCGCTCTCTGCCGCCGCGGAGGGGCGCTTGGACGACGTTCAGCTGGACGTGAATTTTGCTCACATTTGTACAAGGGCCGGTCCCGGGACCGCTGCCGCCGGCCCGCCGTTGCCGATTCGTTGCCGAAGATCGCCCGGATGGCCGGGTCAGGAGCCCTGGCGCTGCCCGAAGAGGGTCACCCCGACCGGCGGCAGCCCCACGACGCTGGCCATGACCTGGCAGAAGGCCTGCCCGTGCGGCTCCAGCGCGTCGTCCGCCGGCGTCCACGACGCCCGCAGTTCCAGGTCGTCGGTGCGGGCGGGCCCGGAGAGGTCGCCGAAGCGGGCCGACGACGTCTCGGTCACCGTGCCGCCCAGCGCCTTCCAGCTCGCCCCCGACACCTCCAGCGCGTCGGTCAGCCACGACCAGCCGACCGCCGGCAGGAACGGGTCGGTCGCCAGTTCCCGTTCGAGCTCCGCGCGCACGTACATGACGAGGCGCAGCACGCCGTCCCAGCCTTCCTGGCCGTCCGGGTCGTGCAGCAGGACCAGCCGTCCCGAGGCCAGCACGTCGGCGGGCCCGGACACTTCGCAGCTGACCGCGTACGACCACGGTGCGAGCCGCTGCGGCGCCCGCATCGGCTCCAGCAGCACCTCCGGGCGGGGCCGGACGGACTGCAGCGCCGCGACTGCTTCGCGGAAGAGTTCGGGCACTGGCGTCATCGCGGTCACGCACCGACTTTAGGGCGGGCACGCCCTGTTGCGGGCGCAGGCGCGCCGAGAGAAGGGCCCGGCCGGGGCCGTGGCACGATTGACGGCGATGCCACCGACCACGCCCCTGCCGCGCCACGCCGCCCCGTCCGGCCGCCGCGAGCTGCCCGAAGCCCCGTTCCTGGCCGCCGCACGCGGTGAACGCCCGGCCCGCACGCCCGTCTGGTTCATGCGCCAGGCCGGCCGCTCGCTGCCCGAGTACCGCGCGCTGCGCGAAGGCGTGCCGATGCTCGACTCCTGTTTCGACCCCGAGATGCTCGCCGAGATCACGCTGCAGCCGGTCCGCCGCCACGGTGTCGACGCGGCCATTCTGTACAGCGACATCGTGGTGCCGCTCAAGGCCGCCGGGGTCGACATCGACATCGTGCCCGGCACCGGCCCGGTGGTCGCGACACCGGTGCGCGACCTCGCCGCCGTGAAAGCCTTGCCGGAGCTGGAAATCGACCAGGTCTCGAAGGTCGCGGACGGCGTCGGGCTGCTGGTCGAGCGACTGGGCGAGACGCCGCTGATCGGCTTCGCCGGGGCGCCGTTCACGCTGGCCAGCTACCTCATCGAGGGCGGCCCGAGCCGCAACCACGAGCACACCAAGGCCCTGATGCACACCTCGCCCGAGGTGTGGCACGAGCTGGCCGGGCGGCTGGCCGACCTCGCGCTCACGTTCCTGCGCGCGCAGCTCGACGCCGGCGTCGACGCCGTCCAGCTGTTCGACTCCTGGGCCGGCGCGCTGTCCGAACGGGACTACCGCGAGTTCGTCCTGCCGCACTCGGCAAAGGTCCTCGAGGGTGTCGCCTCCTACGGCGTGCCGCGGATCCACTTCGGCGTCGGCACCGGCGAGCTCCTCGCCGCGATGCGCGACGCGGGCGCGGACGTCGTCGGCGTCGACTGGCGGATCCCCCTCGACGAAGCCGTGCGGCGTCTCGGCGGGAGGGCCGTCGTCCAGGGCAACCTCGACCCGGCGCTCCTGCACGCGTCCTGGCCGGTGCTCGAAGCCGAGGTCCGGCGGATCGTCGAAGAAGGCAAGGCGGCCGACGGCCACATCTTCAACCTCGGCCACGGCGTGCTGCCGGGGATCGATCCCGACGTGCTGACCCGCGTGGTCGGGCTGGTGCACGAGCTGTGAAGCGCGTCGCGGTCGTCGGGGGTGGCGTTTCCGGGCTGACCGCGGCGTACCGGCTGCGGCGGCTGCTCGGCCCCGGAGCGGAGATCACGATCTTCGAGAAGACGACGGCACCGGGCGGGAAGCTGCGCACGGCCGAGCTCGCCGGGGTGCCCTACGACGTCGGCGCCGAGGCGTTCCTCGTCCGCCGTCCCGAGATGCTCGCCCTGGTCCGCGAGCTGGAGCTCGACGTCGTGCACCCCACCAAGGCCCGCGCGAAGATCCACGCGGGCGGCGCCGTCACCGGGCTGCCGCCCGGCACGGTCATGGGCGTGCCGGGCTCGGCGGAGTCGGTGGCCGGGGTGCTTTCGGCGGCGGGGCGCCGAGCCGTCGAGGCCGAGCCGTCGCTGCCGGAGCTGCGGCTGCCGGGCGGCGACGTGCCGCTGGGGCCGCTGCTGCGCGAACGCTTCGGCGACGAACTGGTGGACCGGCTGGTCGACCCGCTGCTCGGCGGCGTCTACGCGGGCGGGGCCGACGGCCTCGGCCTGCGCGCGACCATGCCGGGGCTGGCCGCGGCGCTGGCGGCGGGCGCGGGCTCGCTGACCGCGGCGGCCGCCGCCCAGCTGCCGGCGAACCCGTCGACGGCGCCGGTGTTCGGCACCGTCCCGGGTGGCCTCGGCACGGTGATCGACCGGCTGACCACGGCGTCCGGCGCCGAGCTGCGCACCGGCCTGCCGGTGTGCGAGCTCGAGCGGCACGGTTCCGGCTGGCGGCTGCGCATCGGCGCGGCGCCGACCGCGCACGCGCCGGACGGCAACCTCGCCGAAGCCGACGCGGTGGTGCTCGCGGTGCCCGCGCCGTCGGCCCGCCGGCTGCTCGCCGAACTCGTCCCGGCGGCTTCGGCGGCGTTCGGCGAGGTCGAACTGGCGTCGATGGCCGTGGTCGCGCTGGCGCTGCCGCCCGGTACCGCGCTGCCGCAGGCTTCGGGGATCCTGATCGGCCAGGGCGAGCGGGACGCTTCGGGCGTGCCGTACGCGTCGAAGGCGTTCACGTTCTCCTCCCGGAAGTGGGCCCACTACGGCACCGGCCCGGTCCTGGTCCGCGGTTCGGTCGGCCGGTTCGGCGAGCCGGGCGCCCTGCGAGCCGACGACGTCGAACTGGTCCGCGTGGTCCGCGACGACCTCGCCCGGCTGACGGGCGTGACGGCGGCACCGGTGGAGACGCTGGTGACGCGGTGGGGCGGCGGGCTGCCGCAGTACGGCCCCGGGCACCTCGAGCGGGTCGAGCGGATCGAGAAGGCCGTCGCGGAGGTGCCCGGGCTGGCGATCGCCGGGGCGACCCTGCACGGCGTCGGGTTGCCGGCGTGCGTGGCGACCGCCGAGGCCGCGGCGCAGCGGATCGCGGCCCACCTGTCTTCGTGAGTGCGGTCACCCCGACCCGTGGCGGCGGCCACCGTGGCGCGGTGACAGGATGGACGCATGGCGCGGGTCAACTACAACGAGCTCAACGACACCATCCGCTACACCACCTGGTCGGTCTTCCGGATCGAACCGGGCAGGCTGGGCGAGGACCGCGGGACCGCCGGTCGTGAGACCGCGGAGTACCTCGACGGGCTCGAGGCCAAGGGCGTCGTCGTCCGCGGGGTGTACGACCTGTCCGCGCTGCGCGCCGACGCCGACTTCATGATCTGGTGGCACGCCGAGGAGATCGAGCAGGTCCAGGCCGCCTACGCCGGGTTCCGCCGGACGCCGCTGGGCCGCGCGTCGACGCCGGTCTGGAGCCAGACCGCACTGCACCGGCCCGCCGAGTTCAACAAGAGCCACATCCCCGCGTTCCTGGCCGGGGAAGAGGCGCGCAAGTTCATCTGCGTCTACCCGTTCGTGCGGTCCTACGAGTGGTACCTGCTGCCGGACGCCGACCGCCGCAAGATGCTCGCCGACCACGGCAAGGAAGCCCGCGACTACCCGGACGTGCGCGCGAACACCGTCGCTTCGTTCGCCCTCGGCGACTACGAGTGGATCCTCGCCTTCGAGGCCGACGAGCTGCACCGGATCGTCGACCTCATGCGCCACCTGCGCGGCACCGAGGCGCGGCTGCACGTGCGCGAGGAGATCCCGTTCTACACCGGCACCCGCGTGCCGCCCGCCGAGCTCGTCGCGGCCCTCCCGTAGTGCCCGAGACCACAGTGCCCGAGACCACAGTGCGCGACATCGCCGAGGGCGTCTGGCACGCCCTCACCGGAGCCGAGCCGGGACCGTTCGAGCTGACCGGCACCGAGGACGTGCTGCCCGGGCCGTACCGGGTGGCGGCCGCCGCGACGGCGTCGATCGCGGCCGCGACCCTGGCGGCCGGGGAGATGCTGAAGCTGCGCGACATCGAGCCGGGCGTCGTCACGGCGGACACGCGGCACGCGGCGGCGGCGTTCCGGAGCGAGCAGCTGCTGCGGGTGGACGGCGCCGGGCCGGGCCCGGCCTGGGCACCGCTGTCGGGCGACTACCGCACGGCCGACGGCTGGGTGCGCCTGCACGCCAACTACCCGCGGCACGAAGCGGCGGTCTGCTGGGGCCTCGGCGTGCCCGGAACCCGGGACGCGGCCACGAAGGCGGTGGCCGGGCGGACCGCGCGCGAGGTCGAACACGCCGTCGTCAGCGCCGGGGGAGCGGCCGCCGAGCTGCGTTCGCCCGAGGACTGGGCGGCGCACCCGCAGGGCGAGGCCGTGGCCTCGCTGCCGCTGGTGGACCTGGCGCCGCTCGGTGCGGCGCCGAAGCGGACGTTGTTCTATTCGGACCGGCCGCTGGGCGGGATCCGGGTGCTGGAGCTGACGCACGTGCTCGCCGGGCCGGTGGCCGGCCGGGTGCTGGCCGCGCACGGCGCCGACGTGCTGCACGTCGGCGCGGCGCACCTGCCGCGGATCGAGGCGCTGGCGCGGGACACGGGGCAGGGCAAGCGATCGGCGTTCGTGGCGCTGGACACCGAGGGCGGCCGCGCGCGGCTCAAGAAGCTGATCAGCCGCGCCGACGTGCTGGTGCAGTCGTTCCGGCCGGGCGCGCTCGCCCGGATCGGGTTCGGCCCGGAAGAGCTGGCCGAGCTGCGGCCGGGCTTGGTGGTCGCGGAGCTGAGCGCGTACGGCTGGGAAGGCCCGTGGGCGCGACGGCGCGGGTTCGACAGCCTGGTCCAGATGTCGAGCGGCCTGGCGTGGGGCGATCCGCCGTCGCCGCTGCCGGTCCAGGCGCTGGACCACGCCACGGGCTGGCTCACGGCGGCGGCGGTGCTGACGGCCCTGCACCGCCAGGTCACCGACGGCGGCACGTGGCGGGCCCGCCTGTCGCTGGCGGGCACGGGCCGGTGGCTGGATTCGCTGGGGCGCAAGGATCCTGCCGCGGCCGACGTCGATTACGGCGACCTGCTGGAAGAAGCGGACAGCGGCTACGGGCGGTTGACGCGGGTCCGGATGGCCGGCGGGCTGCCGGGTGCGGAGCCGCACTGGGACTTCGGGACCCGGCTGCCGGGAGTCGACAAACCGACCTGGACGCCCTAGCGACGCCGGAAGCGGGTCAGCAAGCCCCGCTTCGGTTTCGGCAGGTGCCCGCCCGCGATCAGCCACGTCACGAACTCGTCCGCGTACGCCCCCGATCGCTCGGCCGCCTTCTTCGGCCGGCCCGCGGTGAACTCCGTGAACAGCGGCCCGAACCGCTCGCCGAGCGTCTCCGCCAGCTCCGGGCGCTGGTACGCCAGCACGCGCCCGTGCTTGCGCCGCAACACGTTCGCCTCCACCGCCAGGCGGGCCGGGTCGAAACCTGGTGGGGGCGAGCCGCCGGCCAGGAGTGCGTGCAGCAGCTCCGCCTGCCGCCGGGCCAGTTCCGCGCGGCTCACCCCGTCACTGCCGCGCGCAGGGCCGCCAGTTCGGCCGCCAGCTCGTCGTCGGCCGGGTAGTCGTCGTCGCGTTCCAGGAGCACCCCCGGCGGGTCGGTGCGGCGGCGCAGCTCGGCCAGCAGGTCGAGTACCTCCGGGAGCACCGGGTGGGCGTGGGTGTCGTGGTAGACGCCGTCGCGCTCGACGCCGCCCGCCATGTGCACGTACGCCAGCCGCTCCCACGGGATGCCGTCGAGGAACGCCTCCGGGTCGGTGCCGATGTTGCGGGCGTTGGCGTACAGGTTCGCGACGTCGATGATCAGCCCGCAGCCGGTCCGCTCGGTCAGTTCGGTGAGGAACTGCTCCTCGGTCAGCTCGGCGTCCGGCCACTCGAGCACCGCGGCGATGTTCTCCAGCGCGAACGGCACGTCCACGATGGACTGGGCGAGCCGGACGTTCGCCACCAGCACGTCCAGCGCCTCGCGCGTGCGGGGCAGCGGCATCAGGTGCCCCGAGTCGAGGCCGCCCGCGCGCACGAAACAGACGTGGTCGCTGACCAGCGGCGCGTCCAGCGCCCGCGCGACTTCCGCGAGGTGCTGGACGCGGCCGGTGTCGAGCGGTTCGGCCCCGCCGAGGGACAGCGAGACGGCGTGCGGCAGCACCGGCAGGCCCCGCTCGCGCAACCGCACCAGCGTCTCCGGCAGGTGGCCGGCGTGCAGGTTCTCGGCGACGACCTCGACCCAGTCGACGCCCGGCAGGCGCGCGATGGACAGGTCGAGCTCGTGCCGCCAGCCGATCCCGATGCCCAGCTCACCCACCGCAACCCCCGCCTCCGCAGCCGCCGCCACCACCGCAGGAGGACCCGCTGCTGCACGACGAACCCGAGCACGACGAGCCGCCCGACGAACCCCCGCCGCCGGAGCCCGCGGACGGCATCAGCGCCGCGCTCAGCTCGTCGTCCGGGTACATCGCCCAGCCGCCCAGTGCGACGGCGGCCACCGCGCCGCCGAGCAGCACGCCGCCGGCGAGCGCTCCGGCCGGCACCGGCCCGCTCGCCGCGGCGCGGGCCTGGCCGAGCAGGCGGTGCCCGGCGGCCGACGGCTTACGGGTAGCCGTCTTCAGGCCGGCCCCGGCCACCAGCGTCAGCACGGCCGCGAGCAGCGTCAGGAAGAGCAGGATGCCGACCGGCCTGCCGAGCGCGATGCCGTTGACCAGCCGCGCGACGCCCAGCACCAGCACGGCCAGCTGCAGGACCAGCCCGAACGTCCTGGCCTGCCGGTTCGCCGACGACAGCAGTCCCCGCTCGTCCAGGCGGTCCGCCAGCGCCCGCATGGCCGCCGACTCGCGGACCTTCGCCCGGATCACCGCGGTCGTCTTCAGCTTCGCGATGTCGAAGACGGCCCGCTCCAGCGGTTCCCCCGGCCGCGTCCCGACCTTGCTGATCTGCTTGTAGCTGTTCACCCGCAGCCGCCCGCGTTCCACCAGCGCCGCGATCGCCGCGTCGGCTGCGCGGTCGGGACCGCCGGCGAGGAACGCCACCTCGTAGACGGTCGGCGGCGGGCCCGGCTGCGCGCGGCCGGGCCGCCGGGCCCAGACGACGGCGATCCCGCCCACGACGAGCCGGACCACCACCACGGCGACGAGCAACGTGACGTAGAAGGCCACGAAATCCGGTCCGGAAATGCCCCACGGGTCGTCCATCGCCCGTCTCCCCTCAGTGTGTCGCGGTTACCGTAGCTGTGAGACGCACGCGCTCGCGTCGGCGTTTCACCCGCCGCATCCTCCGCCGCCCCCGCCGCAGGAGCTGCCCCCACCGCCGCACGAGCTGCTTCCCCCACCGCAGGAGCTGCCGCCGTAGTAGCCGGCGGCCGCGCCCCCGCCCCCGGCGCTCGCCCAGCGGGTGCGCGGACGGCGCTGGGCCCGCGCCGTCGACTGCCGCGTGGCGCGGCTGACGGCCAGCCGGACGTCCTTCTCGGGGTGCCCGCCGAAGCCGTCCGCCGCGACCGCCCCGGCCGGACCCGAGACGAGCGTCCCGGCCCGGCGTGCCTCTTCCGCGGCGGCCCGGCCCGCGAAGGTGGCCTTCACCGCGGGCTTGTTCGCGGCGCGGATCGTGGTGACGACGGCCGCGACGGTGTTCAGTGCGAGCAGGCCGAGCAGGAAGCCGACCGGGTGCCCGGTCGAGGAGCCGGCGATCAGCCGGACGACGCCGAGTGCGAACAGCACCCAGTGGGCGACGGCGGTGAGCAGCCAGGTCAGGCGTAGTTTCCGGACGTCGGTGAGCAGGCCGCGGGCGACCAGCCCGGCCTCCAGTTCCGGCACCGACGGGTGGCGCGCGACTTCGGCGCCCACCAGGTCGACGGAGCCGCCGGTCTTGCCGATCCGCACGAGCGCGGCCCGGCCGAGGTCGTCCGGCGCGGAACCCCGGACGCGGTGCAGGCGCCCGGTGCCGTCCAGCCGGATCAGCTGCCGTTCCAGCAGCCGGGCGACGACCAGTTCGCCGAGGCGCGCTCGCCCGCCGGTCAGCAGCGCCAGCTCTTCGGCCCGCTCCGGTGCCCCGCCGGTGCGGCCCCGCGCGAGCAGCGCGGCGCGCACGACCGCGGACAGCGCCGTGAGAACCAGCAGGGCCAGGTACAGGCCTGCGAACGCCGGTCCGGGAATGCCCCAGGTGTCGGTCATGAGTCCGCCCTCCCTCGTCCGTGTGCGGAGACTACGTTCGAGGAAGGGCGGCGGGTTGCTCGCTTGAGGAGAATTTAGGGCTGGGGTTTTTACGCCTCGGGTACCAGTTTCAGCGAGATCGAGTTGATGCAGTAGCGCTGGTCGGTCGGGGTCGGGTAGCCCTCGCCCTCGAAGACGTGCCCGAGGTGGCTGTGGCAGGAACCGCAGAGCACCTCGATCCGCTTCATGCCCATGGCGCGGTCTTCGCGCAGCAGCACGGCGTCGGAGTCCGCCGGGTCGAAGAACGACGGCCAGCCGCAGTGGCTCTCGAACTTCGTGTCGCTGCGGAACAGCTCGGCGCCGCACGCGCGGCACTCGTAGACACCGGTGGTCTTGGTGTCGGTGTACTCACCGGTGAACGGTCGTTCGGTCCCGGCCTGGCGGAGCACGGCGTACTCGTCGGAACTGAGCTGCTCCCGCCATTCCTGTTCGGACTTCACGACGCGCGGGGTGGCGCCGACAACGGGTTTCATACCTTTCACCCGATCCACGTTACGCTGCGAGCCACGCGAGGGCGTGCACCACGATGTCCCATGCGGCGACGATCACGCCGAGCACGATGAGGACCACGATGAAGGCCGACACCCAGTAGCGCAGCCCGCCGAGGCGGTTGCTGGAATCGGCGAAGTCGGACACGCCGTCGAGGGCGGCTTCGATGGTGTAGTTCGGGCCGCACCGCTCGATGCGGTCGAGGTGCTCGGCGAACGCGCGCGCCTCCGGGTCGTACGGGTCCAGGCCGACCAGGTCCTCGTGGAAGCGAGGGTGCTGGCCCGGCAGCGTAGCTCCGTCGTCCGCCATGGCTCCACGGTAGGCCATCCGCGCCCGTCAGCCCACCGGACGCGCGTTACGTCTCAGTTGCCCGCGGTCGCCGTTCCCGACCGGGTGTCGCTGTCGATCAGCATCTGGCCGCCGACGATCACGATCCGGTAGGCCCGCCGGGCGCCGTCGACGGTCAGGCTCATGGTGATCGAACCGTCGGCGTTGGCGCCGCCGCTGTCGGCGTGGGCGCTGTTGTAGGTGCCGATCTTGTGGTTCGACCAGTAGTCCGCGAACCCCTGTTCGCTGCCGTAGACCTGCTGGGCGGCCGGGGTGAGCTTCGACCAGCTTCCCGCCGGGTTGTCGAAGAAGCTCGTCAGCGCCTTGCCCGCCCCCTGGTAGTCGCTGATCCGGCCTTCCGGCGACGTCTTCTCCAGGTCCGCCGGCGTGTCCGTGGCGCTGCTGGAGCTTTTGCCGGTGCTGGGCGAGCTCTGGGCCGCCGTCGGCTGGTGGCCCGGTGACTGGGCGACCTGGTTGCCGCCGGGGTTGCCTCCGCCGTTGCCTGAGTTCAGGACCAGGAACACGATCACCGCGACCACGACGACCGCGGCGCCGGCCCCGGCGAACAGCGCGTACTTGCGCTTGTTGTCCGCCTTCGACGTGGTCGACGAGTATTGGGGCGCCCTGGCCGACGGCGCGGCCGCGGGCATCGGTCTGGGCGGGGTGTTCGGCGGGGCGGCCGGGGACCGCATCGGCATGAACGCCGCGGTCGGGCGCGGCGGGTTCGACGGTGCCTTGTTCGCCGGGGTCTGGTGCACCGGTGACGGCGTGCCGACCGGCGGTGACGACGGCGCCGGCTTTCCGGTCCGCTGCCACGGCGGCCGCTCGCCGTCGTCCGCCGGGGTGGCGGGCTTGCGGCCCGCGCCGCCGGAGAGCAGCTGCGGCGACGCGGTCATGCCACCGGGCTCGGTCCGCGCCAGTGCGGCCAGCCGCTCGCGGGCCTCGGCCATGCTCGGCCGCTCGCCCGGCTCGCTGCGCAGCAGGCTCATCAGCAGCGCGGTGGCCCCGCCCGCCTGCACCGGCGGGTTGATCTGGCCGTTCGCCGCCGCGTAGAGCAGCGCGAGCTGGTTGGTCGTGTTGCCGTACGGCGTGGTGCCCTCGATCGCCTGGTAGAGGGTCGCGCCGAGGGCGAAGACGTCGGAGCTGGGCACCGGATCGGCGCCGCGGGCCAGCTCGGGGGCCAGGTAGGCGGGCGTGCCGCCGATCAGGCCGGTCGCCGTCAGCGTCATGTCGCCGGCCGCGCGGGAGATGCCGAAGTCGGTGATCTTCGCGGTGCCGGTCTCGTCGATGAGGATGTTGCCCGGCTTGACGTCGCGGTGGACGATCCCGGCACGGTGGGCCGCCACCAGCGCGGACGCGACCTGCTCGCCGATCCGGGCGACCCGGCCGAGCGGGAGGGTGCCCTCCTCGGCGAGGATCGTGGAGAGGCTGGGCCCGTTCAGGTACTCCATCACCAGGCACGGGTCGCCGTTGTGCTCGGCGATGTCGAACACCACGATCGCGTTCGGGTGCTGGAACCGGGCCGCGTTCTTCGCCTCGCGCATCGCGCGCTGGCGCATGTTGTCGCGCTCGGGCTCGGAGACGCCCGGCTGCGGGAGGATCTGCTTGATCGCGACGTCGCGCTCGAGGCGCACGTCGGTCGCGCGCCACACCACTCCCATGGCACCGCTACCAATGTGTTCGACGAGGCGGTAGTGCCCGGCGATCAGCTGACCGGTGTCGATGGCGACTGCTCCTGACGAAATTCCCGGTGGTGGCCCTGCTCAGCGCGTTTCCGCTTCGCGCACCCGATCGAGTGTAGCGGTCGGCTCCGTGCTGTTCGCGTCAGCCAGCCGGTCCGGCGAGCTCCGGTTCGGGCACCGGTGCCGCCGGTACCCGTTTCTTGAACACCCTGACCAGCCCGATCGTCCCGGCCAGGGCGAAGACGCCGTAACAGGCGAGCAGCGCGGGCGGCGTGTCGCCGGTCAGGGCGTCGCCGAGGACGACCACGGCGACGGTGCCGGGCACGCTCCCGAGCAGCGTGCCGGCCAGGTACGGGACGAGCCGGACCGACGACACGCCGCAGAGGTAGCTGAACGGCGCGAACGGCACCAGCGGGATCAGCCGCAACGAGGTGATCGCCAGGACGCCACCGCCGGACAGGCGGTCGTTCACCGTCCGGACGGCCGAGCGGTGCAGGTGCCGGGTGACCAGGTCGCGGCCGAGCAGCCGGGCCAGGCCGAAGGACAGGGCCGCCGCGATGGTGGTGGCGACCAGGCCGATCGCGATCCCGGCCGCGGTGCCCACGAGCAGGCCGGCGGCGAGGTTGAACACCGTCCGCGGGACGGGGGCCACGGTGAGCAGCGAGTACGCGACGAGCAGCACGAGCGGGGTGGCGGGGCCGGTGGCGTCGGCCCAGGCCCGCAGGTCGGCCGGGCCGGGGATCGGCAGCAGCACCGCGGCCGCCGCGAAGGCGGCGAGCACGGCGAGCGCGACGATCAGTTTGGTGCGGCCGGACACCCGCTCCAACCTACAGCGTCGCTTTCACGTGAAAGCGACGACCAGGGGGCGTAGCGTTGGCGGGGAAGTGTACGGCCCCAGCGGGGGGGCGGGGGGCCCCGTCACCCCGAGCGTGGCCCCCATCGCCAGCACCCGGTCCCCGGG
>NZ_JBEZYB010000132.1:0-14842 GCF_040638285.1 Amycolatopsis sp. NPDC026612 | reverse complement strand
CGGGGGCCGCGGTTGATGCGGCGGGCCCGTTTTTCTGGGGCGGGGTTTGGGGCGGGGGCGCGGCGGGGGCGCGGGGGAACGCGCCCCCGCCGGTCGCCCTGGGCGCTTGGGTTTCCCCCCTGCGCGACGAGGCCATCGAGGAGTGCCGGGGTGGGTTCACCGTCGACCAGCAGGAAGCGGCCGGGGTGTTCGAGCTGCGCGGCGCGGACGAGCCCCCACACGGCGGCGCCGGCGGGGTCGTCGTTCCGCGGCCCGGCGGCGCCCTCGGTGACGACGGCGAGCCGGGCTCCGGTGTCCAGGACGGCCTGGAGCACACGCAGGACCCGGTCGACCGCCGAGCGGGCGGGATGGCCTGGGTGAGGGGGCAGGACGAGCCAGCCGGAAGGCTCGGGCAGCCGCAGCCACGGCTCGTCGCCGTCGAGGCGCACCAGTTCGCCGCCGGCCTGGCCCGGGACCGTGATCTCCGTCCACTCCACGGCGAACAGGGCGTCGCTCGCCGAGGTGGTGAGCCGGCCCGGCGACACCGGGCGGGTCGTCAGCGCCGCCACGGAGGCCACCGGGGCGCCCGCCGGGTCGGTCAGCTCGGCCGAGATCCCGCCCGGCACCGGCCGCAGGACCACGCGGGCCGCCGTCGCGCCGGTCGCGTGGATCGCCACCCCGGACCACGAGAACGGCAGCCGGACCTCATCGGTCCCCAGCATCGCCGCGTGCAGAGCCGTGTCCAGCAGGGCGGGGTGCAGGGTGAAGCCTGCCACGTCCGTACCCGCCGGGAGGGCGACCTCCGCGAAGACTTCCGCACCTCGCCGCCACACTGCGGTCAGGCCTTGGAACGACGGGCCGTACCCGTAGCCGTGGCCGGCCAGCTCGTCGTAGAAGGTGCCGATGTCGACCGCGGCGGCGCCCGTGGGCGGCCATTCCGGCGCCCGTTCCGGGACCGCAGCCGCTTCGGTGAGGACACCGGCGGCGTGGCGGGTCCAGGGCGCATCGGGGGTGCGGGAATGGATCGTCACCGGGCGGGAACCGTCGGCGGGGGCGCCGACCGTGACCCGCAGCTCGCGAGCCGTCGGCTCGGACAGCACCAGCGGGGTCTCCCCGACCAGTTCGCGCACCACCGGCAGGCCGAGCCGGTCGCCGGCCTGGACGGCCAGCTCCACGAACACCGTCCCCGGTACCACCACGATCCCGTCGACCGCGTGGTCGGCCAGCCACGGGTGGGTCCGCGGGCCGACGCGCCCGAGCAGCGTGACCCCGCCGGTTTCCGGGTCGTCGAGGGCGCCCGTCAGCAGCGGGTGGCCGACCCGGCCGAGGGCCGGGCCGCGGTCGGGGACGAGCCAGAACCGCTGCTCCTGGAAAGCCGTCGTCGGGACGTCCGCGCCGGTGCCGGGCGGCAGCAGCGCGGCCGGGTCGATCGCCACGCCGTGCGCGAACAGCTCCGCGGCCGACCGCAGCAGCCGCTCCCCTTCCGGTTCGTTGCGGCGCAGGGTCCCGCACACCACGGCGTCGGCGACGGTCTCTTGCACGCTCGTGGTCAGGACGGGGTGCGAACTCGTCTCGACGAACACCCGGTGCCCGGCCGCGGCCAGTGCGGTCACCGCGTCGGCGAACCGGACGGTCCCGCGCAGGTTCCGGTACCAGTAGTCGTCCGACAGCATCGAGACCCAGCTGCTGTCCACAGTGGAATACCAGGGTACCGTCGGCACTTTGCCGTCCACATCGGACAACGCAGCCGACAGCACGGCTTCGGCGCGCGCGACGTGCGCGGTGTGGGACGCGTAGTCGACCGGCACCCGCCGCACGCGCACGTCCTGCGCACGGTAGGACTCGGCCAGGGCGTCCAGCGCCGCCGGGTCACCGCCCAGCACCACCGACGACGGCGAGTTCACCGCCGCGATTTCGACACCTCCGGGCAGTTCCAGTTCGTGCTCCGCCACTGCGACGGACAGCATCCCGCCGTGCCCGGCCAGTTCGCGGGCGATGATCCGGCTGCGCACCGCCACCACCCGCGCGGCGTCCTCCAGCGACAACGCACCCGCGACGCACGCAGCCGCGATCTCACCCTGCGAATGGCCGACCACCGCGTCGGGCCGCACCCCGAAGGATTCCCACACCGCGGCGAGCGACACCATCACCGCGAACGAGACCGGCTGGACGACGTCCACGGCCTCGAGCGAGCCACCGCCACGGACCACTTCGGACAGTGACCACGCCACATACGGAGACAAAGCCGCTTCACACTCAGCCATCCGCGCGGCGAACACCGGGTTCGCCGCCCACAGTTCCCGGCCCATGCCGGCCCACTGCGCGCCCTGCCCCGGGAACACCCAGACCACCCGTCCCGGACCGGCCGGGTCGGCGGTTCCCCGCACCACACCGGCGGCGACCGAGCCCGCGGCCAGGGCTTGCAGGTCCGCCACCGCGCGTTCGCGGTCTCCGGCCAGGACGACCGCCCGGTGCTCCCACCGGGCCCGGGCGTACAGCAGCGTCCGTCCGGCGGCGCTCAGGTCGGCCTCACCGGCGAGGAAGTCGGCGATCCGGCCGGCCTGCGCCGCCAGCCCGGCGGTGGACCGGCCACTCACGACGAGCGGAACGAGAGCGGGCGGTTCCGGCGAAGAGACCACCGGTGCCGGGCCTTGCTCCAGCACCACGTGGGCGTTCGTCCCGGACACCCCGAACGACGACACGCCGGCCCGCCGCGGCCGGTCGCCGGTGTCCCACGGCCGGGCCTCGGTCAGCAGCTCGACCGCACCCGCCGTCCAGTCCACTTCGGACGACGGCGCGGTCACGTGCAGCGTCCGCGGCAGCACGCCGTGGCGCATCGCGAGCACCATCTTCAGCACGCCCGCGACCCCGGCCGCCGCTTGCGTGTGCCCGATGTTCGACTTGACCGAACCCAGCCACAACGGCGTCTCCCGGTCGGCGCCGTACGTGGCCAGCAGCGCCTGCGCCTCGATCGGGTCACCGAGGACCGTGCCGGTGCCGTGCGCCTCGACCGCGTCCACTTCGGACGGTGACAGCCCGGCGTCGGCCAGTGCCTGCCGGATGACCGCCTGCTGCGAAGGTCCGCTCGGCGCGGTCAGGCCGTTGGACGCGCCGTCCTGGTTGACCGCCGTCCCCCGGACCACCGCCAGGACCTCGCGTCCGTCGCGCACCGCGTCGGAAAGCCGTTGCAGCACGAGGACGCCGACGCCTTCGGCCCAGCCCGTGCCGTCCGCGTCGGCCGAGAAGGACTTGCAGCGGCCGTCCGCGGACAGGCCGCGCAGCCGGGAGAACTCGACGAAGAGGTCCGGCGTCGCGAGGATCGTCGCCCCACCCGCCAGCGCGATCGAGCATTCGCCGGACCGCAGCGACCGGGCGGCCAGGTGCAACGCGACCAGCGACGACGAGCACGCCGTGTCGATCGTGACGGCTGGGCCGCGCGCGCCGAGCACGTAGGCGACCCGCCCGGACAGCACGCTCGCCGACGCCCCGGTCATGACGTAGCCCTCGGTCTCCGCGCCGGCGTCGCGCGCGGTCACCCCGTACGCCTGCGCCGAGGCGCCGAAGAACACGCCGGTGTCCGTGCCCCGCAACGACGTCGGGGCGATACCCGCGCGCTCGAGGGCTTCCCACGACGTCTGCAGCAGCAGGCGTTGCTGCGGGTCCATGGCCAGCGCCTCGCGCGGCGCGATGCCGAAGAAGGCCGGATCGAACAGGCCCGCGTCGTGCACGAACCCGCCCGTGCGGGCGTAGGACCGGCCGGGCGCGTCCGGGTCGGGGTCGTAGAGCGCGTCGACGTCCCAGCCGCGGTCGGCCGGGAACTCCGAGATCGCGTCCACCTCGCCGGCGACGAGGTCCCACAGGGCTTCCGGGGTCGTGACGCCACCGGGCAGGCGCAGGCCCGTGCCCACGATCACGATCGGGTCGTCGTCGTCGGCCGGGCGGGTGGCGACCGACGACGCGGGGCGGGTGTGACCGGTCAGGTCGCCGTGCAGGCGCTCGGCGAGCTCGACCGGGCTCGGGTGGTCGAACACCACCGACGCCGGCAGTGCCAGGCCGGTGCGGGCGGCGAGGCGGTTGCGCAGTTCCACGCCCATCAGGGAGTCGAACCCGGCGTCGCGGAACGCCTGCAGCGGACCGACTCCGGCCCCGCCACCGAGGACCACGGCCGCCTCGGCCCGGACCAATTCGGTCAGCTGGGCTTCGTCCGGATCCGCGAGCGCGGAGTCGTCCGAAGGACCGGCGAGGTCGCGCAGCACCGCGGGCACCGGCCCGGAAAGCTCACCGAGCCGCAGCGCGACGGGTACGACGACGGGGTGCGCACTCCCGAGCGCGGCGTCGAGCAGGGCCAAGCCGAGTGCCGGGTCGAGCGGACGGAGCCCGGAGCGGGCCAGCCGCGCCGTGTCCGCCGCGCCGAGCCGGGCCGCCATGCCGGCGCCGTCCCACGGTCCCCAGGCCAGGGACACCGCGGGCAGGCCGGCCGCACGACGGCGGACGGCGAGCGCGTCGAGGTAGGCGTTGGCCGCGGCGTAGTTCGCCTGACCGGCGCCGCCGAGCACGCCCGACACCGACGAAAACAGCACGAAGGCGGTGAGGTCGTGGTCGCGGGTCAGCTCGTCGAGGTGCGCAGCGGCGTCGGCCTTGGGGCCGAACACCTCGGCCAGGCTCTCGTCGTCCTGGCGCGCGAGGACGCCGTCGGCGAGCACCCCCGCGGTGTGCACGACGGCGGTGAGCGGCCTGTCCACCAGCGCCCGCACCTGTTCGCGGTCGCTCACGTCGCAGGCCACGACCTCGACGCGGGCGCCCGCCGCCGCCAGTTCGGCCACGAGGTCCGGGGCCTGCCCGCGCCGCGAGGCGAGCACCAGGCTGCGCACCCCGTTCGCGACGAGGTGCCGGGCGATCAGCGCCCCGAGCACCCCGGTACCGCCGGTGATCAGCACAGTCCCTGCGGGATCCCACGGCCGCGGCGCGGGCGGCGGGACGCGGACCAGGCGCGGGACGCGGACCCGTCCGTCGGTCACCTCGGCTTCGGGCTCGCCGATGGCCTCGACGATCGACGGCAGCTCCACCGCGTCGAGTCCACTGTGGACGAGAACGATCCGGCCCGGGTGTTCGGCCTGCGCGGCCCGCACCAGCCCGGCGACGGCGGCCGCGGCGGGCTCGCCGGAGTCCCTGGTCCGGACGAGCAGCCGGGCGTCCGCCGGCTCGGCCAGGAACGCCTTCAGCACCGCCAAGACCTCCGGCACCGCGGCGCCCGCCGGGTCGACCGGCAGCACGAACCACGCCGGGCGATGCCCGCCGGCGAGGTCGCCGGGCTTCCGGACCACGCGGCACGACGTCGGGACCGGTTCGGCGGTGACCTCCCGCCATTCGACGATGTGGAAGCAGCTCGCAACGGTGAGCGGCAGCTCCACCGGTCCCGAGGTGACCGAAGTGGCCGTCAGCAACGGAGCGCCGTCTTCGTCGGTGACGAGCAGGCCGCCGTCCGGCGACAGCTCGATCCGGACGGTGCCGGACGCCTCCGCGTGCCGCACCACCTCGGTCCAGTCGAGCGGCGCTTCGGTGCCGAAGGCCGTTTCGAGCGCGCCGAAGAAGTCCGCCGATCCGGCGGGGCCGGGAGCCGCGCCACCACCCAGGGTGCCGCGTGCGAGCCGGGCCCATGAGCCGTCCTGCTCCGCGTGGATCGTCACCGTTCGCTCGCCGCCATCGAGCGCGCCGAGCACCACCCGCACCGGAACGCTCTCGGACTCGACGACCAGCGGCCGTTCCGCCGACAACCGGCGCACCACCGGCACCCCGGCCCGCGAACCGGCCTCCAGCGCGAGGTCGAGCAGTGTCGACAGGGGCGCGATCGCCGTCCCGGCGAGCTCACGGATCGGGTGCGCCGTGGTGTACCGGCCGGTCAGCACCACCCGGCCGGTCTCCGGATCGGTCACTTCCGCGCCCAGCACCGCGTGCTCCAGCGGCGTCTGACCAACGGCCGCGACGTCGGCGGCGGCGGGCGGGGACGGCTGCCAGTACCGGACGCGCCGGAACGCGGTCGTCGGCAGCGGCACCAGCGGCGCGCGCCCGGGCAGCACCGGCGCCCAGTCTACGTCGACGCCATGGACGAACAGGCGGGCGAGAGCGCGGAGGAACGTCTCCGGCTCCGGGCGGTCCCGCCGCAGCGGCGCGACCGCGACCGGTCTGTCGAGGGCAGCCTGCGCGAACGCGGTCAGCACGCCGTCCGGCCCGGCCTCGACCACCGCCGCCACCCGGCGTGAACCCAGTTCGGCGAGCGCGTCAGCGAACCGGACCGGCCGCCGGATCTGCTTGACCCAGTGCTCGGGCGACGTGGGATCCCCGTCCGTCACCAAGGTCAGCACCGGCGGGTGATACTCGATTTCCCCTGCCACGGCGGCGAAGTCGTCGAGCACCGGGTCCATCAGTCCGCTGTGGAACGCGTGGCTGACGGTCAGCGCGGTGACCTTGTGCCCGCGCTTCCGCAGCGCCGCGGCGGCCGCGGCCACCGGCTCTCCGGCGCCGGAGAGCACCACCGAAGCGTGCCCGTTGACCGCCGCCAGCCAGACGCCGTCGCCGAGCACCTCGGCGACGTCCGCTTCGGAGGCGTCGACCGCGACCATGGCGCCGCCGTCGGGGAGCGCTTGCATGAGCCGGCCGCGGGCGGCGACCAGCTTCGCCGCATCCGCGAGGGAGAAGACCCCGGCGAGGTGCGCGGCCGTCAGCTCGCCGACGGAGTGCCCGGCGAAGACGGCCGGCCGCACCCCGAACGACTCAAGCAGCCGGACGAGGGCGACTTCGAGCGCGAACAACCCGGCCTGGGCGTACCTCGTCCGATGCAGTTCGTCCGAGCCGAACACGACGTCGGCGACCGGAGCGCCCGGCAGGTGCCGGTCCAGTTCCGCGCAGGCTTCGTCGAACGCGGCCGCGTAGACCGGGAACGCGGCGTACAGCTCACGTCCCATGCCGACGCGCTGGGAGCCCTGGCCGGTGCACACGACGGCGATCTCGCCCGGCGCACCGGCGACGCCCGTGATCGCGGGACCGTCGACGTCGAAGAGCACGGCCCGGTGTTCCCAGGTCGCCCGCGTCCGGAGCAGCGCAGCGGCCAGCGCACCCGGATCGGAGGAGTCCACACCGGACTGGAGCCGGGCGAGCTGGTCGTCCAGCGCTTCGGCCGAGCGGGCCGACACCACGAGCGGCACCGGCAGCACCGCCGGCCCGGGCGCGGGGACGACCTCGGCCGGCGGCGGTTCTTCGAGGACGACGTGCGCGTTGGTGCCGGAAATGCCGAACGCCGAGACGGCGGCCCGGCGCGGCCGGTCCTCCCCCGGCCATGGCACCTGCTCGGTGAGCAGCCGCACCGCCCCGGACGCCCAGTCCACCCGCGTCGACGGCGTCGCGGCGTGCAGTGTCCGCGGCAGCACGCGGTGCCGCATGGCCAGGACCATCTTGATCACCCCGGCCACGCCGGCGGCCGCCTGGGTGTGCCCGAGGTTGGACTTCAGCGACCCCAGCCACACCGGGGCGCGGCCGGCGCGGTCCCGGCCGTAGGTGGCCAACAGGGCATCGGCTTCGATCGGGTCGCCCAGCGGCGTGCCGGTGCCGTGCGCCTCCACCACGTCGACGTCCGCCGGGGTGAGCCCGGCGGCGACGAGCGCCTGCCGGATCACCGCGCGCTGGGCGGCGCCGCTCGGCGCGGTCAAGCCGTTGGACGCGCCGTCCGAGTTGACGGCGCTGCCGCGCAGCACGGCGAGTACCGGACGACCTTCACGCTGGGCGTCGGAAAGCCGTTGCAGCACCAGGACTCCGGCGCCTTCGGCCCAGCCGGTGCCGTCGGCTTCATCCGAAAAGGACTTGCAGCGCCCGGCTGGGGAGAGACCGCCGTGCCGCGCGAACTCGGCGAACACGCCCGGATTGGCCATCACGGTCGCGCCGCCGGCGACGGCCAGCGTGCACTCGCCGCCGCGCAGGGCCTGCGCGGCCAGGTGCAGTGCGACCAGGGACGACGAGCACGCGGTGTCGACGGTGAGCGCCGGGCCGCGGGTGCCGAGCAGGTAGGCGATCCGGCCGGACAGCACGCTCGTGGCCGTTCCGGTGAGCGCGTACCCCTCGCCACGGCCGGTGTTCTCGTGCAGCCGGACGCCGTAGTCCTGGGCCATCGCGCCGAGGAACACGCCGGTGGCGGTCTCGCGCAGCGACGTCGGGTCGATCGCCGCGCGCTCCAGCGCCTCCCAGGTGGTCTCCAGCAGCAGCCGCTGCTGGGGTTCCATCGCGAGAGCTTCCCGCGGGGAAATCCGGAAGAAGGCGGCGTCGAAGTCGCCGGCGTCGTGCAGGAACCCGCCGCCGCGGCCGGTGGCGAGCACGTCGGCGCTCCAGCCCCGGTCGGCCGGCATCGGCGTGATCGCGTCGACGCCGTCGGCCACCACGGACCAGAACGTCTCGGGTGAGTCGATCCCGCCGGGGAACCGGCAGCCGATGCCGACGACGGCGATCGGGTCGTCGTCGCCGGGCTCGACCGGCCGGACCCCGCCGGGCTCCGCTTCGACCGAGGCGGTGAGGAACTCGGCCAGGCGGGCGGGAGTCGGGTGGTCGAACACGGTTCCCACCCCGACGGCGGCCGAGGTCGCCGTCCCGAGCCGTCCGGCCAGCTCCACGATCATCGCCGAGTCGAACCCCAGCTCGCTGAACGACGCCGACGGCTCCACCCGCGCTACGTCGTGCGCCCCGAGCACCATCGCGGTTTCCTGGCGCACCAAGGCGTACACGTCGGCGGGCTTCGCCGCGGTGGCCGCCGGTCCGGCCTCGCCGAGCCAGTACCGCTCGCGCTGGAAGGCGTAGGTCGGCAGCGGCACCCGCCGCGCGCCGGGAAACTGCCGGCGCCAGTCGACCGGCACACCGCGGACGTGCAGTTCGGCCAGCGACGTCAGGGCCTGGGTCAGCGACCCCGCACCGCGGCGCAAGGTCCCGGTCGCGACCGCGCCGCCGCCCGCCGCCGCGATCGCGTCGCGGACGCTGCCCAGGAGCATCGGATGCGGGCTGACCTCGACGAACGCGGTGAACCCGGCGGCCAGCAGGGCGCCGGCGGCGCCGTGGAAGTCGACGGTCTCACGCAGGTTCCGGTACCAGTAGCCGCCGTCGAGATCGGCGCCGTCGACCGGCCCGGCGGTCACGGTGGAGTAGAACGGCACGGCCGACGGGCCAGGGCGCAAGCCCGCGAGGCCGGCCTTGAGCCCGGCCTCCATCGGTGCCACCCACGGCGAGTGCGACGCGTAGTCGGCCGCGATCCGCCGGACGCGGGCGTGCCCTTCCCACTCCGCCAGCAGTTCCCCGAGCGCCTCGTCGTCCCCGGCCACGAGCACCCATTCGGGACCGTTGACCACCGACACCGAGAGCCGGCCTGCCCAGCGGTCCAGCCGTTCGCGGACGACGTCGGCGGGCAGCCGCACCGACACCATGCCCGTGCCCGCGGGCACCTCGCGGGCGGCGACCTGGGCCCGCACCGCGATGACGCGAGCGCCCTCCTCGAGCGACAGCGCCCCGGAGACGCACGCGGCCGCGATCTCGCCCTGCGAGTGCCCGACCACGGCGGCGGGTTCGACACCCAGGGAGCGCCACAGTGCGGCCAGCGAGACCATGACCGCCCACAGGACGGGCTGGTTGACCTCGGTCCGCGCCATGCTCGGCGAATCTTCGCCCTCGCTGAGTACTTCCAGCAGCGACCAGTCGACGTGCGGGGCGAGCGCGTCCGCACAGGCGTGCATCGCTTCGGCGAACGCCGGTGCGGTGGCCAGGAGTTCGTCGGCCATCCCGGCCCACTGCGAGCCCTGGCCGGGGAAGACGAACACGGCACCGGACCGCGCGCCTTCGGTGATCTCGGGCGTCGCGGTCCCGCGGACCAGGCCGGGCGCGACGCCGCCGGCCGCCAGAGCGCGAGCGGCGGTGTCGAGGTCCCCGGCGGACGAGCCGACCAGCACCGCGCGAGTGGGCAGGCCCGCGCGGGTCGTGGCGAGCGACCAGCCGACGTCCCGCAGCCCGCCGGGGTGCCCGGCGAGGTTCGCCGCCTGTGCGGCCAGCGCGCCCTCGCCCTGGCCGGAGACGACCCACGCGACCGGGCCCTCCTGGGGCGCCGGCTCGGGCTCGGGCCCGGCGGGCACTTCGGCGAGCACGACGTGGCAGTTGGTGCCACCCATGCCGAACGACGACACGGCGGCCCGCGCCCGCTCGCCCGCCGGCCACGGCTGTGGCTCGGCCGCGACGCGCAGCCGCCATTCGTCGAACCGGATACCGGGGTTGGGGCGCCTGAAGTTGAGGCTGGGCGGCACACTCCGGTGCGTCAGGGCCAGGATCGCCTTGAGCAGCCCGGCGATGCCGGCGGCGGCTTCGAGGTGCCCGACGTTCGTCTTCGCCGAGCCGACCAGCAGCGGTTCGGCGCGGCCCGGGCCGTAGACGGCGCCGAGCGCGGCGGCCTCGACCGGGTCGCCCACCGCGGTGCCGGTGCCGTGCAGCTCGACGTACTGGACGTCGGCCGGGTCGACCGCCGCGCGCCGGCACGCCGAGCGCAGCACTCGCTCCTGCGCGTCGGCGCTGGGGACGGTCAGGCCCGGGCTCGGGCCGTCGTTGTTGACCGCGCTGCCTTCCAGGACGCAGTACACGCGGTCGCCGTCTTCCCGCGCCCGGGACAGCGTCTTGAGCACGAGGACCCCGCCGCCTTCGCCGCGCACGATGCCGTTCGCACGTTCGTCGAAGGTGAAGCAGGTGCGGTCCGGGGACAGCGCGCCCAGTTCGGCCAGCGCGGCCGTGCTCTCTTCGGCCAGGTTCAGCTGCACGCCACCGGCCAGCGCGAGGTCCGCTTCCCCGGAGCGCAGTGCAGCGCACGCGAGGTGCACGGCCACCAGGCTCGAGGACTGCCCGGTGTCGACGGCCATGCTCGGCCCGGACAGTCCCAGCACGTAGGAGACGCGGTTGGCGAGGATCGCCCGGTTCACGCCGGTCATCGTGTGGTGCCCGATCCGGGCGCCCGAGCGCCGGGCGAGCAGCGCGTAGTCGTCGGCGGTCACCCCGACGAAGACGCCGGTTTCGCCGCCGCGCAGGGAGTCGGGCGCGATCCGGGCGTCTTCGAACGCGGCCCAGGCCAGTTCGAGAACCAGCCGCTGCTGCGGGTCCATCTCGCGGGCTTCCCGCGGCGAGATGCCGAACAACGCGGCGTCGAAGCGGTCCGCGTCCGGCAGGTACCCGGCTGGGCCGGCGTCGGGACGCCCGGCGGGCGCGGGCCCGATCGTGGAGACGCCGTCCCGCAGCAGGTCCCAGTAGGCGGCGGGATCGGCGGCCCCGGGCAGGCGGCACGCCATCCCCACCACCGCGACGGGTTCGAGCCGGATGGCAGAGCGGTGCGTGGGCGTCATGCTGCTCCCGGCGACGAGTACGGCGGTCCCGACTCCGCGAGCTAACTCCCGGCACCGCCGGGATTTCCTTAGAGAATCACCAACCCACCGTGTACTGGCTCACACCGCGGACGCTGACCTGCGGCTTCCAGGTGACCTCGCCGGCCACCTTGAGCCCGGGCAACCGCTCCAGCAGCGCGCGCAACGCTTCCTGCAGCTCGACGCGGGCGAGCGCGGCGCCGAAGCAGTGGTGTGCGCCGTGGCTGTAGCCGAGGTGCACGTTGTTCTCCCGGGCGAGGTCGAGCCGGTCCGGTTCGGCGAACCGCCCGGGGTCGCGGTCGGCCGAACCGAGTGACACCAGCACTCCTTCACCGGCGCGGACGAGCGTCCCGCCGACCTCGACGTCCTCGGCGGCGTAGCGCGGGAAAACCGAGCCCGACATCAGCGGTACGAACCGGGTCAGCTCTTCGACGGCGGACGGCACGAGGTCCGGGTCGGCCAGCAGCCGCGACCAGCCCTGCGCGTCGTGCAGGAGGACGTCGACGAAGTTGGTGACCTGCGACGCGGTCGTTTCGTGCCCGGCCAGGAGCAGCGAGTTGGCCAGGTCGACGAGCTCGTCGGAGCTGATCGTGTCTTCGTCGTCCTGGGCGCGGATCAGCGCGGAGAGCAGGTCGTCACGCGGTGCTTCCCGGCGGGCGTCGACGAGGGCGGCCATGTACCCGCGGAAGGCCGCGTGGTTGGCCATGAACTCTTCGGGGCTGATCGGCACGGTCGAAAAGACCCAGTCCGTCCACCCGCGGAACTTCGGGCGGTCCTCCGGAGGCACGCCGAGCAGCTCGCAGATCACCTGCACCGAGAACGGCAGGGCGAACTGCTCCGCGAGGTCCGCGGTGTCGCCTTCGGCCGTCATGTCGGTGATGAGGCGGTGCGCGAGGTCGCGCACCCATGGCCGCAGCCCTTCGATCCGCGCGGCGGTGAATGCCTTCGCCACGAGCCGCCGCAGCCTCGGGTGGTCGGGCGCGTCGAGGCCGAGGATGCCCATTTCGGCGCGCATCGGGATGACGCGGGCCCAGTCGTGCTCGGTGGCGAGCTGGGTGGAGAACCGCCGGTCGCCCAGCACCTGGCGGGCGTCGGCGTAGCGGGTGACCAGCCACGCGGGCTCCCCGAAGGGCATCCGCACCCGGGTCAGGCCGGGCCGCTCGCGTGCTTCGGCGTAGGCGTCGTCCAGCGCCAGTCCGGCGCCGTGGTTGAACGGGTAGGACTCGGTGCCGTCCACTCGGTTCCCTTCGTTTCGTTGGTGTTCAGACGTGGAAGTCCCGCAGCTTCGGCCACAGCGTCGCCCAGCTTTCGGCCCGGCCGGTGGCCAGCCACAGTGGCAGGCCCTGGCTGGTGTTCGGGATCCCGAGTCCGGAGTCGACGGTGCCGACGCGCTTCACGTCGGCGAAGTGGCCTTGGAGCGGCTGCGGGCCCGGACCGGCGTAGAGGACGTTCGCCGCGGAGTCCGGCGGTGTCACCAGGGAGTGGTAGCCGCGGTTCGGGCTGGCCGGCTCGGGCAGGCCGAACGCCGGGCCGTAGTGGTCGATCGCGGCGGCCTGCCAGTACATCCGCGTCACGATCGCCGTGTGCGCCGGGTCCGGCAGTGCGTGGAAGGTCTTCGCGATGGAGCCGGTCACCTCCGGCCAGCCGATCTCTTCGGCGGAGAACACGGCTTTGGGCAGGCCCGGGTGGTCGCGCAGCCACGACTGCGGCCAGACCGGCAACGCGGTCGGCAGCATGACCAGCGCGGTCAGGACGTACACCGGCCAGGAGGCGGCCCACCGCCACCACCGCGCCGGCTGCCCTCGTTCGAACTCGACCGCGGCGGCGGCCCAGCAGACGCCGTAGAGCCCGGCGACGTAGTACTGACGCCCGGCGATGACGACGAAGAGCACGGTGAGTCCGGCGGTGGTCCAGCCGAGGAAGCTGTACTCGCGCAACGCCGGGGAGCGCAGCAGCCGCCAGCCGCCGTAGCCGAGCAGCAGGGCCGCGACGGGGAGTCCGGTGAGGAAGAGCATGACCGGCACGATCATGGCCCGCCCGCCGGGCATCGCGGCGACCTCCTGCGAGATGGCGGCGCTCATCGCGAGCTGCGGCCAGCCGTGCGTGGCCTGCCAGCCGAGCGTCGGCGCGACCATGGCCAGCGCGATCAGCCCGCCGAGCCACAGCGCCGGCCGCCGCAGCAGCTCCCGGGGTCCGCAGGCGAGTACCGCGAGCACGGCGACGCCCCAGAACGCGCCGACGAGGAACTTCGTGTTCAAGGCGAGGCCGGTGACCACCCCCGCCCACACGAGCAGGCCGTCGGCACGGGTGCGGACCCACCGCACCAGCAGCCAGCCCAGCAACGTCCAGAAGAAGGGGTCGAAGGTCGACGTCGCGAGGTAGTGGCCGCTCGCCACGAACTGCGTCGACACGGCGAAGGTCGCGGCGGCCATGACCTGCGCCCGCCGTCCCCCACCGAGTTCACGGGCGATCAGCGCGCTGACCACGACGGCGACGACCATCGCGGCCATGGCGGGCAACCGCAGCACGAAGACGTTGCCCGGCGCGAGGGATTCGAGAATCCGGGCGAGCACGGGAACGAGCGGAGGCTGGTCGGCGTACCCCCAAGCGAGGTGCCGCCCGGCGGCGAGGAAGTACAGCTCGTCCCCGAAGTAGCCGTACCGACCGGCTACGGCGAGCAACACCACCCCGAAGAGCCCGGCGACGACGAAGACCGGAGTCCGCGCCGAAGGAGCGAGTGACCTGATCTCATGCGGTGCTTCGACGCAGGTGGCCAAGACACTCCGATCACGCGGAACCGGTCGGCGAACACCGGCAGGTTACGCAGCCGAGATCCGGGAATTCCCGAGACTCCGCCCACCGGGTGACCGGTGACCACGCTGACGACTCGGCGTAGTCTTCGCCGCAGCCCTGCTTCGTCGACCAATGGGCCGCTGATTCGGCGGAGTTTCCCCCTGTTGTACCGCGTCCGGCACTGGGGATAACCTTAACAATCCGGAGTGGACTGTCCGTTGCGCCGAATAGGACATTGCACCCGTTGAACGTCCGGACCATGCCCGATGATCACCGGGTCGGTGATTTCCCGCGTATCCCCGAAAACCAGGAACTTGCGCCGTCGAGTCCACCTAGACTGCCACTTCGTCACGCTCGCGAGGTGATCGGGGAAACGGCGTTGTACGCGGAAGAACGGCAGAGGATCATCGTGGAACGTTTACGGGCGCACGGCCGGGTGGACGTCGTTCCGCTGGCGGCGGAATTCGCCGTGACCGCCGAAACCATCCGCCGCGACTTGACCGTCCTGGAGCGGACGGGGCTGGCTCGCCGCGTCCACGGCGGCGCCATCGCCGCCGAGCGCCTCGGGTTCGAACCCGCCCTCGCCACCCGCAACACCCTCATGGCCACCGAAAAAGACCGCATCGCCAAAGCCGCCATCACCGAAATCC
>NZ_JBEZYB010000131.1:0-14921 GCF_040638285.1 Amycolatopsis sp. NPDC026612 | reverse complement strand
CTCCCCCCACCCCACCCACTTCCTATCTCGGGCGGGATCACTTTCGGTGCCCTGTTGTGTTTTGGGGCGGGCCCCTCACCGCCGTCTCCGGGCTGGTCCACCCGCGGGTGGACCAGCCCGGAGAAGCTTGCGAGAGCTGTCAGGAGGCGAAGAACTTCGCGACGGCCGGGGCCAGCACGTCGCCGGCGATGTCGTGCGTCTGGCCTTCGAGGGACTGGACGTCCACGGCGCTGGGGAGCACCTCGTTCAGCGACTTCGCGGCGTTGTGCATCCACTGCTCGCTCGCGCCGCCGTGCAGGATCAGCGTCGGCACGGTCGAGGCGTTCCACCGGTCGGCGGGCAGCGGCTTGCCGGACATGAGACCGTCCATGATCGCACCGTCGTAGGGGACGGTGGGGCCGACGGCCTCCATGATCGGCCAGAACGGCTGGCTGCGCATGCCGTCGACGACCTCTTCGGGGAGGAAGACCGTCTTGGTCAGCGCGTAGGCGACCGCGTCACCGTGGCGGCCTTCCGAGACCAGCTGCTGCGCGACGGTGAGGTAGTCGGCGGGACGCGGCGGGTGGGTGTCGTCGACGATGAACGGCGGCTCGTACACGGCCAGCTTGGTGATGGGCAGGCCACTGGCCGCCGCGTCCAGGGCCAGCACGGCACCCGACGAGAGCGCGACGACGTTCGCCGACCCGCCGGCTTCCTCGATCACCGCGCCGATGTCCTCGATCTCCCGCTGGATGGCGTAGGGCTGGGTGTCACCGCTCTGGCCGCGGCCGCGGCGCTCGAAGGTGTAGACCGTGTGCGTCTCCGCGAGCAGCTTCGCGAACTCCGGGGTCCACGGGTCGATGGGCGAGCGATACACGAACGCGCCGTCGACCAGCACGACCGGTGGCCCCTGACCCACCTTCTCGTACGCGATCGTCGTGCCGTCCTTCGACGTGACTGTACTCATGGGAAAAGTCCTTCTCTCCGGGTCTGATACGTACTACCTCGGCGTTGAATCCTCGTCCGGTCGGACTTGTGCCGCATCTTCTCACTTGCTCCGGTGACGGAAACCGGCACTCCGGTCGCTGGCGGTCACGACGCCATGCGGGTGACTTCCGGTTCGCCGGAACCGGTGGTCACGGGCAGGGTGCGCAGACCCCGGATGACCCAGCGGTCCCGGTAGGTCGCCTCCCCGGTCAGCGCGAGCCCCGGGAAGCGGTCGAACAGCATCGGCAGCGCGATCCGGGCCTCGAGCCGGGCGAGCGCGGCGCCGAGGCAGAAGTGGATGCCACCGCCGAAGCTCAACGGCTGGCTGTTGACGCGTTCCGGGTCGAAGCGGCCGGGTTCCGGGTAGCGCTCCGGGTCCCGGTTGCCCGCCGCGAGCACCACGACGACCCGCGCACCCGCCGGGATGCGCGTGCCGGCCAGCGTCACGTCCTCGGCGGCCCACCGGCTGGTGACGTGCACCGGCGGCTCGACCCGCAGGACCTCCTCGACGTAGCGCTCGGCGAACGCGTCGTCGGCGCACAGCCGGGCGGCGTACTCCGGGTTCCGGATCGCCATGAGCGCGCCGTCCCCGGTGAGGAACGCCGTCGTCTCGAACCCGGCGGTCAGCAGCAGCATCATGTTGCCGACGAGCTCGTCGTGGCTGAGCCGGGCCGGGTCGGTGTCGTGCAGCCGGACGAGCGAGCTGACGATGTCGCCTGCCGGGCAGCCGCGCTTGCGGGCGATGAGCTCGCCGAAGTGCGCCGCCAGTTCGTCCATCGCGGCGTTCGCGGTGGCCAGCGCGTCGGGGTTGGTGAACCCGTCGGTGGCCACCGCGATCGCCGTGGCGAGGTCGCGGAACCAGGTGACCCGTTCCTCGTCGAACCCGAGCATGGCGCCGACCACGGCGATGGGGAGCCGGGTCGCGAACTCCTCCATCACGTCCACTTCGGCGCCGGCCGCCCCGAGAGCGGCCATCCGGTCCAGCAGCCCGGTGATCGTTTCCTCGATCACCGGGCGCAGCCGGGCCACCTGCTGCGGCGTGAACTCGGTGTTGACCGCGCCGCGCTGCCGGGCGTGCTCGGGCGGGTTGCTGTAGAGCATCGAGTCGGTGAACGCGCGCACGGACGAGTGGTCGCGCCAGTCCGGGTACACCCGGTCGAACGCGGTGCCGTCCTGCACCTGGAGCCGCGGTTCCCGGAGGGCCTGGTTGCATTCGCGGTAGCCGACCGCGACCAGGGTGCCCTCCTTCACCGGGACCAGGCCGCCGTGGGCGCGGATCGCCTCGTAGAGCGGGTAGGGCGCCTGCCTGCCCTCCGGCGTGGCGAGCGCGCGGAACGCGGCAAGCGGATCCATGGTCAGGCCACCCGCAGCTCGATGACAGCCGACGGGCCGGCGGAGAACACGGCGGTGCGGCGCAGGCCCGCCTGCCGGGCGAGTTCGGTGAACTCGGCGACACCGCGTTCCTTGGCCGAGTACAGGACCAGCATGCGCAGGTCCATGCCGGTGTGCTTCTCCTCGCCCTCGCCGATCGATTCGATCACCAGGATCCGGCCGTTCTTGCCCGCGGCCTCCGCGCAGCGGCGGAGGATCGCGACCGCGGACGCGTCGTCCCAGTCGTGCAGGATCAGCGACAGCAGGTAAGCGTCCGCACCCGCGGGGATCGGGTCGAAGAAGCTGCCGGTGACCGTGTCGGCGCGGTCGTCGATGCCGGCCTCGGCGAACGTCTCCTTCGCCGACGCGGTCGCGTCGGGCTGGTCCAGCACGGTCCCGCGCAGCGCGGTGTGCTCGGTCAGGATCGCGGCCAGGAGCGAGCCGTCCCCGCCACCGACGTCGACGACGTGGTCGAACGAGGACCAGTTGACGCCCGCGACGATGCCCGGCGAGCGCGAGGCCATGTCGTAGCCGTGCAGCTCGTGGAACGACGCGGTCCGCACCGGGGAGTCCGCCATGTGGTCCCAATACGGCTTGCCGTAGCGCTGGGGGAACGCCGCCTCGCCGGTGCGCACGCTGTGCAGCAGCTCGACGAACGACAGTTCGCCCCAGCCCATCCCGTCGATGTCGAACCAGGCGCGGGCGCGCGCCGGGTGGTCCTCACGCAGCGGCTGGCCGAGCGGGGTGAGCGAGTACCGGCCGGCCTCGTCCTGCTCGAACACCCCCCGCACGGTCAGGTAACGCAGCAACCGGTCCAGTGTGTCCGCGTGGGCGCCGCACGCCTCCGCCAGCTCCGCCGTGGTCTGCTTGCCCGCGACGATGTGGTCCGCGACGCGCAGCGTGGCCGCCACCCGGACCGCCATCGGCGTGCCCAGACCCGCCATCGCCCACAACCGGGCCGCATTCCCGTCAAGATCGCCGTGCATGCCGGCCTCCTTGTTCCACAAACATTGGTGATGGACTGTTTCGGCACGGCGCCCGCGCGCTCAGCTCCGAGCGTGCGCTGTGTACGTCTTGTCGAGCCGCAAGGTTTCGGTTACGCCTGCGCACGCACGTGCGGCGTCAGCGCGGCACGCAGGGAATCGGGGACCGGCGCGGAGCGGCCGGAGCCGTCCACGTGCACGACGGTGTGACCGCCTTCGATGCACACCTCTCCCCCGGACACCACGCGCCACCAGTAGGTGATCGAGGTGGAGCCGATGCGTTCCACGCCGAGGTCGACGGTGTACGCGTCACCCGCGCGCAGCGGCCTGCGGTAGGACGAGTTGACCACCCGCCGCGGGAAGGAGCCCGGCGCACCGCCCGCGGAACGCAGGAGCGCGTGCTCGGCGTCCTCGGCCCACCGCAGCGGGGCGGTGAAGTGGAAGCTGCCCGACGCGTCGGTCTCCCACCAGGCCACGACGGCCTCCGGGCCTGCGGTCGCGCCGTTCGGCGATGGCGTGGTCATGGCGTTCCTTCTCGCTCGAGTGGGAGTGGCCGGGGTCGTCGCACCACCGGTGTCAGGCGGCCTCGCGGCCGGCCGCCCGGTCGCCGGGCGGCCGGTTCGCCTCGAAGGCGAGCACGGCGCCGGCGGCGTCGTGCCGGTTGCTTCCCGCTACCAGGAAGGTCGCCAGCGCGGCGAGGAGCGCGGCCGCGGCGAAGATCTCGAAGTTCACCGCGAAGCCGGCACCGAGCTGCGCGAGGTAGCCGCCGACCAGCGGGCCCGCCATCGCGCCGAGCCTGCCGAACCCGGAGGTGAACCCGACCGACGTCGCGCGCATCTCCGGTGCGAAGTGGATCGCGATCCGTCCGAAGAGGACCAGCTGGGTCCCGACGGTGCTGGCGCCCGCCACGAAGACCAGGCCGTACAGTGCCACCGTCGGCAACCGGCCGCTCAGCGCGAAGATCGACGCGGCGGCGACCAGGAACGCGATGGGGGTCACGTACTTCGGGCCCAGCCGGTCGGAGAGCGTCGCCCCGAGCACGCCGCCGGCCACCGCGCCCGCGTTGAGCACCAGCAGGAAGCCCAGCGCGGGGCCGACCGCGTAGCCCGCCGCCCGCATCAGCTGGGGCAGCCAGGTGT
The DNA here is from genome assembly GCF_040638285.1 of Amycolatopsis sp. NPDC026612. Classification (NCBI taxonomy): domain Bacteria; kingdom Bacillati; phylum Actinomycetota; class Actinomycetes; order Pseudonocardiales; family Pseudonocardiaceae; genus Amycolatopsis; species Amycolatopsis sp. NPDC026612. The sequence goes on along the minus strand of NZ_JBEZYB010000131.1, from coordinate 10,462 downwards.
TCAGGCCGTAGGAGACGAGCAGGCCCGCGAAGTTGGCCACGGCGAAAAGCCCGAGCGTCACCGCCAGCCTGCTGCGCAGCGCGCGGCCGAGCGTGGTCAGCCGGTGGCGCGCCGAGCGTGCGCCGAGGCGCCGGTCGAACACCGGCGACTCCGGCAGCAGCCACAGCACGAGCGGCACGACCGTGACCAGCGGCAGCGCGCCGACCGCGAACATGAACCGGAACCCGAGCGGCTCCAGGAAGAACAGCGCGAGCACCGCGGCCAGCATGCCGCCGAGCGGGAACCCGGCGCACACCAGCGCGTTGTTCAGGTTGCGCCGGTGGGCGGGCGCGGACTCGACGGTGAGCGCGATCACCGTCGGCGCCACCCCGCCCAGCCCGATCCCCGCGACGAACCGGAACGCGCCGAACACCTCGGGGTTCGGTGCGAGAGCGCACCCCAGCATCGCGACGGAGAACAGCGACAGGCAGCCGATGACGGTGCGCCGCCTGCCGATCAGGTCGGTGATCGTGCCGACCGTGACCCCGCCGATCAGCATGCCCAGCAACGCGTAGCTGCCGATCAGGCCGACCTCGGCGGGCGTGAGCCCCCAGCCGGGGTCGGCGAGCAGCTTGGGCACCACCGACCCGTAGACGATCAGGTCGTAGCCGTCGAAGACGATGGTGAGCAGGCACAAGCCGATGACGAGCCCCGGTCGGCGCGGACCACTTCGGACGGGCAATCGGCTTGACATCGTCACTCTCCTCGACGGGGAACTCGGTCAGGCGGCCTTGCGCTCGACCACGAGAACCGGGATGGGCCTGGTCGTCTTGGACTGGTACCGGCCCAGCCTGCGGTTCGACGCGACCAGCTCTTCCCACAGCCGCTCGCGCTCCTCGCCGTCGACCTCACGGGCGACCGCGGCGTACTTCTCCGGGCCGACCTCGACCGTGAGGTTCGGGTCGGCACAGAGGTTGTGGTACCACTGCGGGTGGTAGTCGAGGCCCGCGTTGGTCGCGGTGACGACGACGCGGTCGCCGTCGGCGATGTAGGACACCGGGCTCACCCGGTCCTTGCCCGTCTTCGCGCCTTTCGTGACGAGCAGCGCGAGGGGAAGGCCCTCGTAGTCGCCACCCACCACGCCGGCGTTGGCTCGGAACTCTTCAATGATCGGTTTGTTGTACGACAGGAAGTCGATTGCCATGGTCACCACCCGGTCGAAGGGTTCTGGTCCAAGACCACCTTGGCCCAGCAGTGCGGGTACTGCATCTCCTCGCTTGCCGATGGGGATTGCCACCCCTCAGTCGAGCGCTCGCAAGGCATTGCGGTCGATCTTGCCCGTCGGCGTCTCCGGCAACGCGGCCACGAAACGGAATTCCCGGGGGCACTTGCGCGGCGCCAGCCGGTCCTTCACGTGCCGGCGCAGCTCCGCCTCACCGACCGGCTTCCCGGTCACCACGAACGCGCGCGTGGTGGTCAGACCGTCCGATGTGGAGTGTCCGACGACCGCGCACGCCTGCACCGCCGGGTGGGTCGCGAGACAGTTCTCGACCTCCGTCGGCGCCACGTACAACCCGCTGACCTTCAGCAGGTCGTCGGCCCGGCCCCGGTAGTGGAAGTACCCTTCGGCGTCCCGGCTGAACAAGTCGCCGGTGCGCAGCGTGCCGCGCGCCGGGAAGGTCTTCGCCGACTTTTCCGGCGCCTTCCAGTAGTCGATCGCCATCGTCTCGCCCCGCACCTGCAGGACGCCGACCTCCCCGTCGGGCAACGGGTGGCCGTCGTCGTCGGTGATCGTGGCCTCGTAGGGCGGGATCACCCGCCCGAGGCTGCCGATCCGGGCGCGGCCGGGCCGGTTGCAGATGACGGCGTTGAAGGACTCGGTCGAGCCCACGCAGTCGAGCACCTCGGCACCGAAGGTGTCCAGCCACCGCCGGTGCAGCTCGGCGGGGAGCTGCTCGCCCGCCGACAGGCACAGCCGCACCGAGCTCAGGTCCGCGTTCGGCGCGTCGGGGTGGGCCAGCATCGCCTTCATCATCGTCGGCACGTTGACGAGGACGGTCGGCCGGTGCCGCGCGATCAGCTCGAAGAGCTTCTCCGGCGTGGTGCGTTCGGGGAACAGCACCCCGGTCGCCCCGGCGCCCATCGTGTAGAGCGCCACCAAGTCCCGCGCCCAGCCGGAAAACAGCTTGGGGACGGCCAGCACCACGTCGTCCGGCCGCAGGTCGAGCACGCCCTTGGCGAACCACAGGTGGCTCAGCCACGGGCTGCGCGCGAGGTGCCGGGCCGCCTTGGGCTTGCCGGTGCTGCCGGTGGTGAGCTTCCACATCACCACGTCGTCCGCACCCGCCGGGGTGGCGGCCAGCTCGGTGGGCCGGCCGGCGACCAGCTCGGCGAAGTCGTACTCGTGCGGGCCCAGCGGGTCACGGGGATCGAGGACGATCATCCGGGCCGCCCCCGCGGCCCGCAACGCCCCGGCGACACCGCCGTCGGTGACCACGATGGCCGGTTCGAGGTAGTCGAGGTGGTAGCGGTGCTCCTCGGGCGTGAGCAGGTTGTAGACGTCGACGGTGATCGCGCCGATCCGCTGCGCGGCGTACCAGGTGGCCACGTACTCGACGCCGTCGCGCATCGCGATCAGCACCCGGTCGCCCTTGCCGATCCCGAGGTCGCGCAGCGCGCCGCCCACCTGGTTGACCAGCGCCCGCAGCCGCGCGTAGGTGACCGGGCCGTCCGGGGTGATCAGTGCGGTGCGCTCGCCGGGGACCGGGTCGAGGAACCGCCGCGACAGGTTGTGGTCCGGTTCCGGGCGCACCTCGGCCCGGGTGAGCTCGGTGGCGGTGGTGACCGTCATCTTCGCGGCTGTCCCTTCTCGTACCCGTCCGCGAGCCACCGGTGGGTGTACATCTCGAACTCCAGTCCTTGCCCGTCCAGTGCCACGTGCACCTCGGCGACCGCGGCGCGGGCGGCGGTCCGGACCGCGGGGACCCCGCAGGACGCCGCCAGTTCGTGCAGCGTGGCGTAGCACTCGCGCAACTGCTCCGTCTCGCGGGCGGTCAGTTCACCGTTCGTCATGGAATCGCGCCGCCTTCGCTTCGAATCGGGGGAGCACACCGGGTTCGACCAGCTCGACGCGTGGCTGCAGCCCGATCGTGCGCTTGATCTCCGCGCCGATGTCCTCGGCGAGGTCCGCGGGCGCCGATGCGGGGTCGGCGGGCTCGATCCGCAGCACCATCACGTCCAGCCCGCGGTCGGCGCGCAGCACCGTCTGGAACTCGCGCACGGCGGTGAAACCGCGGACGACGTCCTCGACCATCACCGGCGTCACCGAGATGCCGCGGATCTTGCGCATGTCGTCGGAGCGGCCGATGATGCCGCCCTCGTACCAGTCCCAGGTGCGCCCGCACGAACACTCGTGCCACGGGCGCTTGATCACGATGTCCTCGGTCCAGTACCGGAAGATCTGCCAGCCCTCGCGGCCGAGGCCGGTCATCACCCGGACGCCGCGTTCCCCGTAGCCGACCGGTTCCCTGGTCTCGGGGTGCAGCACCTCCTCGATGGCGGCGGGCTCGATGATGTGGCTCACGCCGGCGCCGCCGGCCCCGCCGGCCGCGCACTCGAACGTGAACACGGTCGCCAGCTCGGTCATGCCCGCGACGTCGAACACCTTGGCGCCGAAGCCTTCCGCGATCGCGCGGACGGTGGCGGGCGGGCGGGGCTCCGCCCCGGTGATCACGGTCTTCAGGTTGCCCTCGACGGCCAGGTCGATCCCCATGTCCTTGGCGGTCTCCAGCAACCGCAGGGCGTAGGTCGGGGTGCAGCCCATGACCTCGATCTGGTAGTCGACCAGCAGCCGGACCCGGGCGGCGGAATCCATCGAACCGGTGGGCAGGACCGTGCAGCCCATCCGCATCATCGCGTCCTGCATCCCCCAGAACCCGATGAACATGCCGTAGCCGAAGGCGACGATGCCGCGTTGCCCCGGCCGCACGCCGACGCCGTGCAGCACGGTGCACCACTGGTCCACGGCCCACGTCCAGTCCCGCACCGTGTCGAACGTCCGCAGCGGGGTGTTCCCGCTGGTGCCACTGGTCTGGTGGAACCGCATGCCCGACGCCGGGTCGATGGAGGGCAGCAGGCCGAACGGCGGTGCCACCTCCTCGGCGGCCACGAGGTCCTTCTTGGTCACCAACGGCACCCGCCGCGTGTAGTCCTCGAGGGACGAGATGTCCTCGGGGATCCGGTCGGCCCAGAACTTGGAGCCCCTGGCTTGGGCCAGCGCCACGCGCAGCTTGCGCCACTGCCAGGCCGCCAGCTCCTCGCGGGGCATCGTTTCGGTACGCGGGTTCCAGAACGGCGACTCGGGCCCACTGCCCGGATCGTTCATCACGCCTCCCCAGTATCGGTTGAGCCGAAGTGCAGGACGCACAGATCGGCGCGGCCCGCCGCGATCGCGGTGTCCGCCGCGTCGAGCGTGCGCATGCCGTCGTCGACGACCACGACGAGACCGGTCTCGTTGCGGACGGCGTCGGCGACCTGCAGGACCTGCCCGGCCGGTGGCGGCTCCCCCGCCGCGGGTCCGAGCAGGACGACGGCCATCCCGGCCGCCTCGAGGGTGTGGGCGACCGCCACGGCCGCCGCGGTGCCGGGCTCGGAGTCGCAGCCGGCCGCGAGGCCCAGCACCACGCCGGCGGGGTGCTCCGCGGGCCACTGCGCGCGCAGGACGCTCAGCGCGTCCCGCGGCGGGTCGGCGAGCAGCCCGTCGACCGTGTGCGCGGAGAGGTCGAGCAGGGCGAGCTGGTGCCCGGTGTCCCGCGCGGCCGCGAGGCCGGCGGCGAGCCGGTCCTCGGCCACCACCGCCGCGGTGAGCGTGCCCGGCGCGGGCGGCCCACCGAGCACGAGTCCGGCGCCCGCGACCGGAACCGTGGTGACGACCCGGTTCGCCGCCCGCAACCCGCCGATCCCGGCGGGGGCGAACACCGGCGACGGGGCGATCCCGGTCGGCGTGCCGGTGGCGCGCGAGTGGAACCACGCGGTGAACCGGCGGACGAAGTCCGGGTCGCGCCGGGCGATGTCGGCGAAGCCGATCCGCCAGGACCGCGCCGTCAGCTGGTAGGCGAACTGGATGGGTGCGTAGTCCAGGTAGCGCCCCACGTTGTCGAAGTAGCGCTCCGACAGGCGGCCCGCACCCTGGAACTGCTCGACCCGGTCCCGGCGGACCTTCTCGTACATCGCGAGTGCGTCGGGGATCCGGTCCGGCTGGGCGCGCAGCTGGGCGGCCAGCGCGATCGCGTCCTCGATCGCGAGGCGCGTCCCGGAACCGATGGACCAGTGCGCGGTGTGCGCCGCGTCGCCGATCAGCACGACGTCGTCGGTGTGCCAGGTGTCGCAGTGCAGGTGCCGGAAGCGGGACCACACCGGACCGCGGCGCAGGATCGGCTTGCCGTCGAGGTGGTCGGCGAACACCCGCTCGCAGAACGCCATCGACTCCTCGACGGACATGCCGGCCATGCCGGAGCGCTGCCAGGTCTCCTCGGACACGTAGATGATCAGCGAGCTCCAGGACTGCCCGGACGGGTAGACGTAGCCCTGGAACAGTCCCCACTCGGTGTCGACGAAGATGTAGGCGAAGGTGGGTGCCGCCGCCTCGACGCCGAACCAGCCGTACCAGAACGACCCGAGCTCGATCCGCGGGCCGAACTCGGCTTCCCGCTGGCCGCGCACGAACGAGTTCAGCCCGTCGGCGCCGACGACGAGGTCGGCGCCGGAGTGGTCGGCGAGGTCGGTCACCTGGTGGCCGTAGTGGAGCCCGACGCCGAGCGCGGTGGCGCGCTCGCGCAGCGTGGACAGCAGCGCGTCACGCCCGACGCCGTGGAACCGGTTGCCCTCGACCAGGTACCGCGAGTCCCGGTACCGGATCTCCACCTTGGTCCAGCTCATGCCCGCGCGCTCGATCGCCTCGAACGCCTCCGGGGCCACTTTGGACACTTCGTCGAGCGAGCCTTCGGGGAAGACCACCGCCCAGCCCGCGCTCGCGTCCGGCTCGTTGCGCTCGTAGACGCGGACGTCGTCGGCGACACCGTCGCGGCGCAGCAGGGTGGACAGGAACAGCCCGGCGGGGCCACCACCGATGATGTCAACACGCATGCGCACTCCTCGACCGTTCTGCTCCGGAAAGGACGGTGGCGGCCTTCCAGCGGCGCACGGCGTCCCCGGCCGCGGTCACCCGTGCCGCCGGAGCGGTCCCGGCCAGCCCGCGGTACAGCTCGCTGCCCACGACGACCCCCGCGACGTGCGGGGCGACCGCGCGGATGTCGTGTTCGCCGCGCAGCCCGAACCCACCGAGGAACGGCTTGGTGGCCGAGCGCGCCGCCGCCTCGGCGAACCGGCCGGCTTCGGCGGGGTCGAGCCGGGCGCCGGTGCGCTCCGCCAGTGCCTGGTAGGTGAAGTGGCGCGCGGCGTCCTCGAGCGCGCGGCGGCGCGCCGGACCGGTGGCCGCGGTGAGGAGCGGGACCGCGCTCAGCCCGGCGGCGGCCACCCGGTCCGCGGTGAGCTCGCCGTCCGGGCCGGTCAGGACCAGTCCGTCCACTCCGGACCCGGTGCTCCGCTCCAGCAGCCGGTCCGCGCCGAGGTCGGCGACGGTGCTCGGGTACACCAAAGTCAGCAGCGGCACCTGGGGCAGCCGCGTACGCAGCTCGCCCACCAGCTCCCAGGCCCGCTCGGGCGCGCACGAGCGGGCGCGGTCGAACGACGCCGCGATGTCGGCACCGCGCGGCCGCGTCCCCGCGGTCGGGATGCCGAACTCGAGCACGTCCGCGCCCGCCGCGACGACGGCCTCCGCCACTTCGAGGGGGTCGGCAGGCGGGCCGGTGACCGGGTCACCGAGGGTCAGGTAGACGACCAGCAGTCGCTCGCCGCGCGTCTCCGCGTGGCGCAACCGGTCGCCCACCCGGTCTAACGTAGGCACAGCCAGGCTCCTTCGCGCAGGTTGCGGAGCAGTCCCGCGGGATCGTCGCTCTTGGCCAGCGCGGTGCCGACGAGCACGCCCTCGGCGCCGGCCGCCGCCGCCCGCGTGACGTCGTCGGCGGTGAAGAAGGCGCTCTCGGAAAGGATGAGCACCTCGGGGGGCACCTCGGGGGCCAGCACCTCGGTGACGCGGACCGTGCCGGGATCCAGTTCCAGCGCGACGATGTCGCGGTTGTTGACGGCCACGGCCACCGGGTCGAGGGCCAGCGCCCGGCGCAGGTGGCTCCGGGTGTGCACGCCGAACAGCACCTCGAGGCCGAGTGCCACCGCTTGGTCGCGCAGCCGTTCGAGCTGCCCGGCCGGTGTCGTGTTGATGGACAGCTGGACCGCGTCGAACCCGGCGTCCACCGACTGCTGGAGCTGGCTCGGGGTGCAGAAGAACTCCTTGCGCATCAACGGGAGGTCGGTCCGGGCGCGGATCTTCGCGGCCAGATCGACGCCGCCGGCGAAGTACACGGGATCGGTCGGCATGGTCAGGGCGGCCACCCCACCGTCGATGAGGGTGTCCAGGAACAGGTCCAGCCGGTCGAGGTCGATCAGATCGCCGTCGCGGGGCGAGCGGAGCTTCACGTCGGCGAGCACCGCGACCTTCCCGGTCCGGCGCGCGGATGCCAGGACTTCGTACACACTGCGGTTGTCCATGGTTCTCCTCCCACTCCGACGACAAGGCGTATCTTCACACTGCGCGGGAGGCGGGACGTCTTCCTCAGTGCTGGGTGCGGATCCCGGTGAGCGGGTCTGCCCGGGACTCGACGCGGGCGGCGAGACCGGCCGGTGTGGGGTCGGCGAAGAACTCCGGGACCGAGACGGTGACGCCTGTGCGCTCGCGCAGGAGGTGCAGCACCCTCGGCACGAGCGCCGAGTGCCCGCCCGCGGCGAAGAAGCCGTCGTCGGCACCCGCCGGGTCGACACCCACTTCCGACCAGATCAGGGCCATGTCGCGCGCCGCCCACGACTGCGGCTCCGTCGCGGTTTCGGTCCGGGGCAGGCCGGGGTCGGGCAGCCGGCGCCGGTCGACCTTCCCGCCGAGGTTGCGCGGCAGCCCGAGCAGCGTCCGGAACATGACCGGCGGCATCGCCTTGCCGAACCGCGCGCGCAGGGCGCCGCGCCAGTCCGCGGCCGCGCCGGCCGCCCCGCCGTCGGGATCCCGCACGGGCACGACGTAGGCCACCAACCGCGACACCAGCCCGTTCGCGCCGGGCACGGCCACGACCGCGCACTCGGCCACCGACTCGTGCGCGGACAGCGTCGCCTCCAGATCGCCGAGCTCCAGCCGGATGCCCTTGAACTTGACCTGGAAGTCCTTGCGGCCGAGGAACTCCAGCGTGCCGTCCAGCCGCAGCCTGCCGCGGTCGCCGGTCCGGTAGCAGGCGCCGGACAGGCCCAGGCCCGCGTCGTCGGCGAGGGGGCGGAACGCGGCCCGCTCCCCGGCCGCCGCGCCGAGGTAGCCTGCCGTGACGTAGGGGCTGCGGACGACGATCTCACCGGGCACACCCGCCGGGCGGGGCCGGTCCGCCTCGTCGACCACGAGCACCTGCCTGCCGGGGATCGACCGGCCGACGGGGACGGTGCCGTGACCGTCCGCGGTGACCTCGTGCCAGGTGGCGAGAATCAGCTCGGTGGGTCCGTACAGGTTGACCAGCCGGACCGACGGCAGCGCCGCGCGCAGGCCCGCGGCCAGCTCCCCGGGCAGTGCCTCGCCCGCGAGCAGCAGGTGGCCGAGGTCCGCCGGGACCCCGCCACCGCTGGTGACCACGCGGAGCACTTCCCGCGCGTAGCTCGGCACGGTCTGGAAGTGGGTGATCCGCTCGGCGGCGAGCCAGCCGACGAGCTTCTCCGGGTGCGCCCGGATCCGGTCGGGCACCGGGCACAGCGTCGCACCCGCCACGAGCGCCGCGAACGTCTCGCAGAGAGCGGCGTCGTAGCCGGGAGCCGCCCACTGCGCGAGGCGGGCGCCCGGGCCGATGCGGAACTCGCCGGAGAACCAGGTGGCGAACTGCGCGAGCGTGGCGTGCGACTGCGGGATCCCCTTGGGACGGCCGGTCGAGCCGGACGTGTAGGCGACGTAGGCGCGGTCGGCGGGGGTGACGGGCACGGGTTCCGCGCCGTCCCCGGTGAGCGCGGCGGTGTCAGTGATGTCAGAGATGTCGATGACCACACCGGACAGTTCCCCGGCGTACCACTGGGCCAGCGGGTCACCCTCGGCCGGGCCGTCGAGCACCAGCCGGGCCGGCCGGAGGTCGGCGAGGACCGCGCGTCCCCGCTCGCCCATCTCGTCCGCGCCGAGGCAGACGAGGTGCGCGCCCGCGTCCAGGACCCCGAGCACGGCGGTGACCTGCCGCGGTCCCGAGGCCATGCGCACCACCACGGGTGCGCCCGCGACCGCGCCGAGCGCAGCGGTGATCCGGGCGGCGCCGGCGCGGAGTTCCGCGTACGACACGTGCGTGCCGCCCGCGGACAGCGCGGGCGCGTCGGGTGTGCGCCCGGCGACCCGCCGCACCAGCGCGTTGGCCGTGTCGTCCGGGGCGCCGCCGTCCTCGACGCGGTCGGCGTCCCGGACGGTGGCGCGCAGGCGATCCCCGTCGGCCAGCGGCAGCGCGGGCACCGGGGTGTCCGGTGCCGTGACCGCGACGGTGAGCAGGGTGCGCAGCTGTTCGAGCAGGAGTTCCGCCGACGACGCCTCGAACACGTCGGTGCGGTACCCGAGTGCGCCGGTGCCCCCGCCCGCGTCGACGGCGAGCGTGAGGTCGGCACGGGACCGGCCGCCGCGGTCGGGGTGCCGCACCGCCCGCGTCCCGGCCAGCCGCAGTGGCGGGGCCGGCTCGCGCACCACGAACACGGTGTCGCAGAACGGTACCCGGTGCGGCACCCGGTCGACCGGCAGCGCGGCGACCAGCTCGGCGAACGGCAGCGCGCGGTGGTCGAGCGCGTCGGCGAGCGCGGCGCGCACCCGGCCCACGAGCTCGCGGAACGTCGGTTCGCCGGTGAGGTCCGCGGCCACGACGACGACGTTCTCGAACGGCCCGACGCTGCCCGCGAACTCCTCGGGGCGGGTGGACACCGGCAGCGCGACCGCGATCCGGTCGGCCGGGTCGTAGTGGTGCAGCAGGGCCTGGAACGCCGCGAGCAGGACGACGTGCGGTTCGCCGAGCTCCGCGGTGGCCGGGACCGCGAGCAGGCTCGTCCAGTCGAACGGCAGCGTGTCCGCCGGGCCGGTCACGTTCGGCGGGCGGAGGTGGTCGGTGGGGAGCGCGGGTCGCGCGGGGGGCGGGGTCAGCGCGGCGCACCACCAGTCCCGCAGCTGCTGGTGGTCCTGTGTGGACGCGAGCCTCGCGTGGTCGGTGTCGTCGAGCGCGTCGTCGCGGTCGACGAGCTCGGGCCGGGCGAGGGCCAGCTCGGTGGCGAAGACGCCGCCGATGCTCGACCCGACGACGGTGGGTTTCACGCCCAGCCGGTCGAT
>NZ_JBEZYB010000130.1:0-15636 GCF_040638285.1 Amycolatopsis sp. NPDC026612 | reverse complement strand
GCGCTGGTGTCGGCTGGTCTGTCCACTCCGGACGTTGATGCGGTGGAAGGCCACGGGACCGGGACGAAGCTGGGTGACCCGATCGAGGCGCACGCCTTGCTGGCGACGTACGGTCAGGAGCGGGAGACGCCGTTGTGGTTGGGTTCGGTGAAGTCGAACATCGGCCACACCCAGGCGGCGGCCGGTGTTGCGGGGATCATCAAGATGGTGCAGGCAATGCGGCACGGTGTGCTGCCGCCGAGCTTGCACGTGGATGAGCCGTCGACACAGGTGGATTGGTCCGCCGGTGCGGTGCGGGTGCTGACCGAGGCCACGCCGTGGCCGGAGACTGATCGGCCGCGTCGGTTCGCGGTGTCCTCCTTCGGGATCAGCGGTACCAACGCGCACACCATCATCGAGGCACCCGAACCGGTCCCACCGGCCGAGCGGGAACCGCGGGACGTGCTGGTGCCGTGGGTGCTCTCGGCCAAGACCGCCGACGCGCTCCCGGCGCAGGCCGTGCAGCTGGCCGACCACCTCCCCGACGGCGGCACCGTGGACATCGGCTGGTCGCTGGCCGCCACCCGGGCGGCACTCGACCATCGGGCCGTGGTGCTCGCCGCGGACCGGGAATCCGGTCTCGCCGCCCTGCGCGACTTGAGCGAGACCGGCACCGGCGACGGCCGCTTGGCCATCCTATTCTCCGGCCAGGGTGCGCAGCGGGCGGGGATGGGCCGGGAGCTGTACGCCCGGTACCCGGTGTTCGCCGCGGCGCTGGACGAGGTGCTGGAACAGCTGGGGATCGAGGGTTTGCGGGAGGTGATGTGGTCCGGGGATGGTCTGGATGAGACGCGGTTCACGCAGCCGGCGTTGTTCGCGGTCGAAACGGCGTTGTTCCGGCTGGTCGAGTCGTGGGGTGTCCGGCCGGACTTCGTGGCTGGGCACAGTGTTGGTGAGATCACCGCGGCGCATGTGGCGGGTGTGTTGTCGCTGGTGGACGCGTGTGCGCTTGTCGAGGCGCGGGGCCGGTTGATGCAGGCGTTGCCGCCTGGTGGGGCGATGCTGGCGGTCCAGGCCACCGAGGAGGAAGCGCAGCAGTGGACTGACGTGTCCATCGCGGCGGTCAACGGCCCGAACGCGGTCGTGCTGTCCGGCACGGAAGAGGCGATCAGCGGGATCGAGGCGGACCGGGCCAAGCGGTTGCCGGTGTCGCACGCGTTCCACTCCAGCCTGATGGAGCCGATGCTGGACGAGTTCGCCCGAGAGTCGGCGGGCCTCACGTTCCACGCGCCGGAGATCCCGGTGGTCTCGAACCTGACCGGCGACCTGGTGACCGAGTTCGGCACCGGCTACTGGGTCCGGCACGTCCGCGACACCGTGCGCTTCGCCGACACGCTGGAAACCTTGCACGCCAACGGGATCCGCACGTTCCTGGAGCTGGGTCCGGACGCCACGCTGACCACCCACGTGGCCGCACTGGCCGACGTGACCGGGATCGCGGCCCTGCGCAAGGACAAGCCGGAGGACGAGTGCCTGCTCCGGGCGTTGGGCGCGGTGCACGTGCGCGGGGTCGCCGTCGATTGGGACGCCTTCTTCGCCCCGCTCGAACCGCGGCGGGTCGACCTGCCCACCTACGCCTTCCGGCACCGGCGTTTCTGGCCCACCCCGGGCGTGGCCGGCGCCGACGTGACCGGGCATCCGCTGCTCACCGCCGTGACCGCCCGCGCGGGCGGTTCGGACGTGGCCCTGACCGGACGGCTGTCCGTGCGGACCCATCCCTGGCTGGCCGATCACGTCGTCGGCGAGCGGATCCTGTTCCCCGGCACCGGGTTCGTCGAACTGGCGATCCGCGCCGGCGACGAGGCCGGCTGCGGCCGGATCGAAGACCTGACCCTGCTGGCGCCGCTGGTCATCCCCGAGCTGGGCGCCGTGGAGGTCCAGGTCTGGGTGGCCGAGCCGGACGCGGCGGGCCTGCGCGCCCTGGACATCCACGCCCGCCCGGACGGCGGCGAGTGGACCCGGCACGCCACCGGAACGCTGGCCCCGGCGGCGGCCCCGCCGACCGACGACGTCACCGCTTGGCCGCCCCCTGGCGCCATCCCGGTGGACACCACCGGGTTCTATGCGGACCTGGCCGCCCTCGGCCTGCACTACGGCCCGGTGTTCCAGGGCGTGCGCGCGGTCTGGCAGGGCGACGGCGGCGACTGGTTCGCCGAAGTCGAGCTGCCCGAAGACGCCCACCAGAGCGGCCTGTGCCTGCACCCGGCACTGCTGGACGCCGCCCTGCACGCCATCCGCTTCGTGCGTTCGGAAGACCGCGACCAGGATGCAGGCCCGGCCCTGCCGTTCGGTTGGCGCGACGTCGACCTGTACGCGCAGGGCGCCGGCACGCTGCGGGTCCGGCTGCACCGCGCCGAAGACGACTCGGTGCGGCTGACCGCGGTCGACGCCACCGGAGCACCGGTGATCGCGGTCGGTGCGCTGGCTCTTCGAGCCATCCCGGCCGAGACCGTGCCGAGCACCCGCGACGGCCTGTTCGGCATCGACTGGACCCCGGTCACGGCCACGACCGAAGCCACCGAGGTGGCCGTGGTCGGGGCCGACCCCTGGCGAGTCGCGGACGCCCTGCGCGGCCACGGCATCCACGTGCGCACCGCACCCGGCTTGACCGCGCTGGACACCCCGCCCGAGGTGGTGCTGGTGAGTGTGGAGGCCACGGGAGAGCTGCCGCAGGCCGCACACACGGCCGCCGGCCGCGCGCTCGAACTGGCCCGGGAGTGGCTGGCGCTGACCGGCTCCGCATCCCGGTTGGTGTTGCTGACCCGCGGCGCCCACGCCGACCGCCCGGCCGCGGCGCCGGTGTGGGGCCTGGTGCGCAGCGCCCGGTCGGAGAACCCCGGCCGCTTCGCTTTGGTGGACCTGGACACCGGCGATATCGACCCGGCCGCGCTGGCCCGGGCGGTGGCCGGCGAGGACAGCGAAGTCTTGATCCGGGACGGCCAGGTACTGGCCGGCCGCTTCGTCCGCGCGGCCACCGACGCGCCCGAGGCCGGGGGTGCCGAGGCATCCGGGCGGCCGGTGCCGGCCGGTGGATTCGTCGGCGAGACGGCTGCGGATCCGGTGGCCGTGGTGGCCGGTGGGCTCACGGGCGCGACCGCTGTTGGTCCGGTGACCGGGGACCGTAAGCGGCCGCTGCCAACCGACCCGGCACCAACCGCGTCCTGGGACCCCGCGCGGCCCGTGCTGATCACCGGCGGGACCGGCGGTCTCGGCCGGCTGCTGGCCCGGCACCTGACCGCACAGGGCTTCCGCCACCTGGTGCTCACCTCCCGCCGCGGACCGGCGGCCGACGGCATCGATGAGCTCGTCGCCGAGCTGGCCGCCGCCGGGACTCGGGTGCAGGTGCTCGCCTGCGATCTCACCGACCCGGCGGCCACCGCCGATCTGGTCGCCCGCTGTGGCGAGCTGACCGCCGTGGTGCACGCCGCCGGGGTGCTGGACGACGGCCTCGTCACCTCGCTCACCCCGGAACGCCTGCACCCCGTGCTGGCGGCCAAGGTCGACGCGGCCTGGCACCTGCACGAGGCCACCCGGCACCGGCCGCTGGCGGGGTTCGTCACCTTCTCCTCGCGGGCCGGCGTGCTCGGCGGCCGCGGCCAGGGCAACTACGCGGCCGGCAACGCCTTCCTCGACGCGCTGGCCGCCCACCGCCGCGCCCAGGGCCTGCCGGGGCAGTCCATCGCCTGGGGATCCTGGGAGCCCACCGGCGGCATGACGGCCACACTGTCGGCCGCCGACCTGGAGCGGATGCGGCGGTCCGGCTTCCCGCCGCTGCCCGCCGCGACCGGTCTGGCCCTCTTCGACGCCGCCCGGGGCACCGATCGCGCGCTGCTGGTGGCGACCGGGTTCGACGCCGTCGCACTGCGGGCCCGGGACGAACTGCCGGAGTTGCTGCGCGGGCTCGTCCGCGTGCCGCAGCGCCGGGCTGCGGTCCGGGGCTCCCAGCCGGTGGCCGCGCTGGGTGACCGGCTGGCCGGCCTGTCGCGGGGCGAGCAGCAGGACACGGTGCTCGGCGCGGTGCGCACCCAGGTCGCCCGGGTGCTCGGGCACGGTGACCCCGGGTCTGTCGGCGCCACGGAGAGCTTCAAGGACCTCGGGTTCGACTCGCTGACCGCCGTCGAGCTGCGCAACGGCCTCACCACGGCCACCGGGCTCAAGCTGCAGGCCACCCTGGTCTTCGACTACCCGACGACGTCGCTGCTGGCCGAGTACCTGATGGGCAAGCTGGCGCCGGTGAACCAGGCCCCGGCCGGGTCCCTGCTGGACGAGCTGGACCGGCTGGAAGCCCTGCTCGACCCGAAGACCGCGAAGGGCCGGGACGGCGAGCGGATCCTGCACCGGCTGGAAAGCCTGACCGCACGAGTCCGGCAATTGTCCTACCCCCAACCGGCCAAGAATGAAGGCCGGACCGATGACGACCTCAGCAGCGTCTCCGTGGACGAGCTGTTCTCGATCATCGATCAGGGTTTCGGTTCCGGACAGGACTGAACGGTTTCGCCGGCACGGTTGGGGTTGAAGGATGCAGGAGCAGCAGGACAAGGTTGTCGAGTACCTGAGGCGCGTGACTGTCGACCTCCGGCAGGCGCAGCAGCGGGTCCGGGAACTGGAGAACCGCGACCGCGAGCCCATCGCGATCGTCGGCATGGGCTGCCGCTACCCCGGCGGGGTGCGTTCGCCCGAAGACCTGTGGCGGCTGGTCGCCGACGGCGTGGACGCCATCTCCGACTTCCCGGCCAACCGCGGCTGGGACGTCGAGGGCATGTACGACCCCGATCCGGAGCAGCCCGGCAAGACCTACACCCGGTCCGGCGGTTTCCTGCACGAGGCCGGCGAGTTCGACGCCGGCTTCTTCGGCATGTCCCCGCGCGAGGCGTTGGCCACCGACTCCCAGCAACGTCAGCTGCTGGAGACGTCGTGGGAAGCGCTGGAGCGGGCCGGCATCGACCCGGTCTCCCTGCGCGGCAGCCGCACCGGCGTGTTCGCCGGCGTCATGTACAACGACTACAACCGCCTGATCGGCGGCAGCGAATACGAGGGCTACCAAGGCACCGGCAGCGCACCCAGCGTGCTCTCCGGCCGGGTGTCCTACACCCTGGGCTTGGAGGGGCCCTCGGTCAGCGTGGACACGGCCTGCTCGTCTTCGCTGGTCGCGTTGCACCTCGCGGCGCAGGCGCTGCGCAACGACGAGTGCACGCTGGCCCTGGCCGGTGGCGTCACCGTGATGTCCACCCCGCGTACCTTCCTCGACTTCTCCCGGCAGCGGGGCCTGTCCGCCGACGGCCGCTGCAAGTCCTACGCCGAGTCCGCCGACGGCGTGGGCTGGGCCGAAGGCGTCGGGGTGCTGGTGCTGGAGCGGTTGTCCGACGCCCGCCGCAACGGCCACCAGGTGCTGGCCGTGGTGCGGGGCAGTGCCGTCAACCAGGATGGTGCGTCCAACGGCCTGACCGCGCCGAACGGCCCATCGCAGCAGCGGGTGATCCGGCAGGCACTGGCGTCGGCCGGGCTGTCCACGCACGACGTCGACGTGGTGGAGGGCCACGGCACCGGCACCACGCTGGGTGACCCGATCGAGGCCCAGGCGTTGCTGGCGACCTACGGCCAAGGGCGGGAGATGCCGCTGTGGCTCGGGTCGCTGAAGTCGAACATCGGGCACACCCAGGCCGCGGCCGGGGTCGCCGGCATCATCAAGATGGTCATGGCCATGCGGCACGGTGTGCTGCCGCGCACGTTGCACGTCGACGCGCCGTCTTCGCACGTGGACTGGGATGCCGGCGCGGTGCACCTGCTGACCGGGACGCGGGACTGGCCCGCGGTGGATCGTCCGCGCCGGGCGGCGGTGTCGTCGTTCGGGATCAGCGGCACCAACGCCCACACCATCATCGAGCAGGCCGAAGCGGTCGAGCAGCAGGCGCTCGCACCCGCACCCGCGCGCGAGCCGGTGCGGGTGCCGTGGCTGCTGGCGGGCCGCACCGCCGAGGCGTTGCGCGGCCAAGCTGCCGCCCTGGCCGACCGGCTGGCCACCCTCGACGCGGACGCCGACGCGGTCGACGTCGGCTGGTCCCTCGTCTCCTCCCGCTCCGCCTTCGAACACCGTGCCGTGGTCCTGGCCGAGGACCGCGAGAGCGGCGCCGAGGCGTTGCGCACCTGGCTGGCCGAAGGCGCGCACCCGGACGTCAGCGCCGGGGTCCTCAGCCGCGGCAAGGTCGCGGTGCTGTTCTCGGGCCAGGGCGCCCAGCGGGCCGGCATGGGCCATGAGCTGGCCGGGCGGTTCCCGGTGTTCGCGGCGGCCCTGGACGAAATCCTGTCCACTCTGGACGTCGACGGGCTGCGCGAGGCGATGTGGTCCGGTGACGGCTTGGACCGGACGGAATTCACGCAGCCGGCGTTGTTCGCGGTCGAGGTGGCGCTGTTCCGGCTGGCCGAGTCGTGGGGTGTGCGGCCGGACTACGTGGCCGGGCACAGCATCGGCGAGATCTCGGCGGCCCACGTGGCCGGGGTGCTGTCGCTGGCCGACGCGTGCCGGCTGGTGGCGGCGCGGGGCCGGTTGATGCAGGCGCTGCCCGCCGGGGGCGCGATGCTGGCCGTGCAGGCGACCGAAGCCGAGGCCGCGGACTGGATCAAGGGCACCCGGGTGGCCATCGCCGCGATCAACGGGCCCGACGCGGTCGTGCTCGCCGGGCCGGAAGAAGAGGTGCTGGCCCTGGCCGAGGGCCGCCGGGCCAAGCGGCTGCCGGTTTCGCACGCGTTCCACTCCGGCCTGATGGACCCGATGCTGGCCGAGTTCGCCCGGGTCCTGGAGGGAATGGAGTTCCACCGTCCGGAGATCCCCGTGGTCTCCAACCTGAGCGGCCGGTTCGAGACCCGGTTCGACGCCGGCTACTGGATGCGGCACGTGCGCGGGACCGTCCGCTTCGCTGACACCCTGCGCTGCCTCTACGACCACGACACCCGCACCTTCCTGGAGCTGGGTCCGGACGCCACGCTCACCACGCACACGGCCGTGCTCGACGGCGTCGTGGCGATTTCCGCGCTGCGCAAGGACAAGCCCGAAGCCGACGCCTTCGTCCGGGCCGCGGCCCGGCTGCACCTGCACGGGGTGGCCGTGGACTGGGCGGCGTTGTTCGCCCCGCTCGAGCCGCGCCGGACCGATCTGCCCACCTATGCCTTCCAGCACCGCACCTACTGGCCGGCCACCCGGGCGGTGGTCGGCGACGCGTCGGGACTCGGGCAGGAGGTCACCGGGCACCCGCTGCTGGCGGCGGCCGTCCCGATGGCCGACGCCTCCGGTGTCGTGCTGACCGGGCGGCTGTCCCGGCATTCGCACCCGTGGTTGTCCGACCACGTGGTCGGCGACCGGATCCTGTTCCCGGGCACCGGGTTCGTGGAGCTGGCGGTGCGGGCCGGGGACGAGGTGGGCTGCGGCCGGGTCGAGGAGCTGACCCTGCTGGCACCGCTGGTCCTGCCCGACCAGGCCGGCGTGCAGGTGCAGGTCCGGGTGGACGCGGCCGCCGACGACGGCCGCCGCACGATCACCGTGTACTCCCGCGTGGAGGGCGGCGAGTGGACGCAGCACGCCGCCGGCACCCTCGCGGCGGACGCGGCCGAGCCGGAGCCCGGCCCGTTCGCGGTCTGGCCGCCCACCGGGGCGCGCCCGGCCGACGTGACGGACTTCTACGCCGGACTGGCCGGCCGCGGCCTGCACTACGGCCCGGTCTTCCAAGGCGTGCAGGCGGTCTGGCAGGGGAGCGCGGGCGAGTGGTTCGCCGAGGTCACCCTGCCGGCGGAGACCGGCACGGACGGTTTCGGCGTGCACCCGGCGTTGCTGGATTCGGCGTTGCACGCGATCGGTTTCACCGGTGTCGGGGGCGATGGTCGGGGTCCGGTGCTGCCGTTCGCGTGGCAGGACGTGAGTTTGCACGCTAGTGGTGCGAGCGCGCTGCGGGTGCGTTTGCTGCGCAAGGCCGATGACACGGTGACGTTGTCGGCGGTGGACCCGGCGGGTGCGCCGGTGCTCAGCGTCGGCGGGTTGACGCTGCGGGCTGCCGACATGTCGGCGGCTGCGGCTGATGGTTTGTTCGAGGTGCGGTGGAGTCCGCTGACCGGGACGGCGCGGACCGGGTTGTCCCGGGTGGCCGTGCTCGGTGCCGAAGACGTCGCCGCGGCTCTGCGGACCGCCGGTGTGGAGGTCACCGCGGCCGACGACCTGGCTTCGCTGGCGGGACCGGAGGTGCCGCGCATTGTGCTGGCGCGGGTGCCGGTGCCGGACGGCGACGACGTCGTGGCCGGGGCGCACGCGGCGAGCCGGGCGGTGCTGGACCTGGTGCGGCGGTGGCTGGCCGAGGAGGCGTTCGCCGGTTCGCGGCTGGTCGTGCTGACCCGGGGTGCCGATGTGGTGACCGCGCCGGTGCTGGGTCTGGTGCGCAGTGCGCGTTCGGAGCACCCGGACCGGTTCGGGCTGCTGGACCTCGATCCGGCGGCCGAAGCGGACGGTGCCCTGCTGGTCGCTGCCCTGGGCAGTGGCTTCAGCGAGCTGCGGCTGCGTGACGGCGTCGTGCTGACCGGCGGGTTGCACAGTGTGGACGCCGGGCTGTCGCTGCCGGGCACGCCCGCGTGGCGGCTGACCATGGTGCACCAGGGTTCCGTCGACGGCGTTTCGCTGGAGCCGTGCGACGCCGACCAGGCCGAGCTGGGCCCGCGCGAGGTCCGGGTGGCCGTGCGCGCGGCCGGGCTGAACTTCCGGGACGTGCTGACCGTCCTGGGCATGTACCCGGGTGACGCCGGCCCGCTGGGCGCCGAGGCGATGGGCGTGGTTGCGGAGGTCGGCACCGAGGTGACCGGCGTGACCGTGGGCGAGCGCGTCATGGGCCGCTTCGCCGGCGGTGTCGGCCCGTTCGCCGTCGTGGACGAGCGCTACCTGGTCCCGGTGCCCGCCGCCTGGTCGGACGCCGAGGGCGCGGGTGCTCCGGTGGTCTACGTGACCGCGCTGTACGGGCTGATCGACGTGGCCGACGTCCGGCCCGGTGACCGGGTGCTGATCCACGCTGGTGCAGGCGGGGTCGGGATGGCGGCGATCCAGGTGGCTCGCTGGCTGGGCGCGGAGGTCTTCGCCACGGCCAGCGAGGCGAAGTGGCCGGTGTTGCGGGAACTCGGTGTCGCCGACGACCACATCGCGTCGTCGCGGACGCTGGAGTTCGAGGAGCAGTTCCGCGTGGTGTCCGGCGGTCACGGTATGGATGTGGTGCTGAATTCGCTGGCCGGCGAGTTCACTGACGCCTCGCTGCGGCTGCTGGCCGAAGGTGGCCGGTTCGCCGAGATGGGCAAGACCGACATCCGCACCGAGGTGCCCGGCTATCGGGCCTTCGACATCGTGGAAGCCGGGCCGGACCGCACGCAGGAGCTACTGCGCCGGCTGCTGGCCCTGGTGGAGCAGGGCGCCGCCACCGCGCTGCCGGTCCGCACCTTCGACGTCCGGCGGGCGCCGGCGGCGATGCGGTGGATGAGTCAGGCCAAGCACGTGGGCAAGATCGTGCTGACCATCCCGCAGGTGTGGGACCACACCCGGCCGGTGGTGATCACCGGCGGGACGGGTGGCTTGGGCCGGTTGGTGGCCCGGCACTTGGTCGAGCGGGGTTTCGGGCATCTGGTGCTGACCAGCCGTCGTGGTCCGGCCGCCGAAGGCATCGGCGAACTGGTGGCCGAGCTGGAGTCGGCCGGGGCGCGGGTCGAGGTCCGGGCTTGCGACCTCACCGACGCCGCGGCGACGACGGCGCTGGTCGACGAGCTCCGGCCGCTGTCCGGTGTGGTGCACGCGGCCGGGGTGCTGGACGACGGTCTCGTGGAGTCGCTGACCCCGGAGCGGCTCGACCGGGTCCTGGCGGCCAAGGTCGACGCGGCGGTCCACCTGCACCGAGCGATCGGTGCCACGCCCCTGGTGGTGTTTTCCTCTATCGCCGGGGTGCTGGGGACGGCGGGCCAGTCCAACTACGCGGCCGGCAACACCTTCCTGGACGCCTTGATGGAGCAGCGCCGGGCCGAAGGCCGGCCCGGCCTGTCGATCGCCTGGGGTGGCTGGGAGCCGACTGGCGGCATGACCGCTTCCCTGTCGGAACAGGACGTGGCGCGGATGCGGCGCACCGGATTCCCGCCCCTGAGCCACGCCGACGGCTTGGCTCTGTTCGACAAGGCGCTGACCTCGGACGTGGCGGCCGTGGTCGCGACCGGGTTCGACGCCGCTGCGCTGCGGGCCCGGGCCGAGGTGCCGCCGATGCTGCGGGCGTTGGCGGGGCCGGCGCGGCCGGTCCGCCGTTCGGCTGCCAGTGCGTCTGGTGCCGGTGATGTTGGCTTCGCGGCGGAGCTGGCGGGTCTGACGTCGGTGCAGCAGCGGGAGCGGGTGCTGGCGTTGATCGGGGCACAGGCCGCAGTGGTGCTGGGCCACGCCGACGCGTCGGAGGTTGGCTCCGAACGGGAGTTCCGCGAACTCGGCTTCGACTCCTTGACCGCGGTCGAGCTGCGCAACCGGCTCGGCCAGGCCACCGGCTTGCGGCTGTCTTCGACGCTGGTGTTCGACCACCCGACCCCCGAGCAGCTCGCCACGCACCTGCTGGACCAGCTCGACCCGCAGGCGGCCGAGACCCCGGTCGTCACCGGGACCGTGGCCGCGGACGACGACCCGATCGTCATCGTCGGCATGGCCTGCCGGTTCCCCGACGGCATCACCACCCCCGAACAGCTTTGGGACGTCGTGGCCGAGGGCCGCGAAACCACCACGCCCTTCCCCGACGACCGCGGCTGGGATCTGGAAACGCTGCTCGGCGGGGGCACCGGCAGCAGCGCCACCGGTTCCGGCGGCTTCCTCACCGACGTGGCCGGGTTCGACGCGGAGTTCTTCGGCATCGCTCCGCGCGAGGCGCTGGCCATGGATCCGCAGCAGCGGCACCTGCTGGAGACGACCTGGGAGGCGCTGGAGCGGTCCGGGATCGACCCGGCCGCGCTGCGCGGTACCCCCGCCGGGGTGTTCATCGGCTCCTCGGCCAGCGGCTATTCCGCGTTGTCGGCCGGCTCGGCCGAGGCCGAGGGGCTGACGCTGACCGGCAACACGCCGAGCGTGATGTCCGGCCGGCTGGCCTACACGCTGGGCCTGGAGGGCCCGGCGGTCACGGTCGACACCGCGTGCTCGTCGTCGCTGGTCGCGCTGCACCTGGCTGCGCAGTCGCTGCGGCAGGGCGAGTGCTCGCTGGCCGTGGTCGGCGGCGCCACCATCCTGTCCGGGCCGTCGTTGTTCGTGGAGTTCTCCCGGCAGGGCGGTCTGGCCGTCGACGGCCGGTGCAAGGCCTACGCCGACGGGGCCGACGGCACCGGCTGGGCCGAAGGCGTCGGTGTCCTCGTGGTCGAGCGGCTGTCCGACGCACGTCGTCACGGCCACCAGGTGCTCGCGGCCGTCCGCGGCAGCGCCGTCAACCAGGACGGCGCGTCCAATGGTTTGACGGCACCGAACGGTCCGTCGCAGCAGCGGGTCATCCGGCAGGCGCTGGTGTCGGCTGGTCTGTCCACTTCGGACGTCGACGTGGTGGAGGGGCACGGGACCGGGACGAAGCTGGGTGACCCGATCGAGGCCCAGGCGCTCCTGGCGACCTACGGTCAGGAGCGGGAGACGCCGTTGTGGCTGGGTTCGGTGAAGTCGAACATCGGCCACACCCAGGCGGCGGCCGGTGTCGCGGGGATCATCAAGATGGTCATGGCGATGCGGCACGGTGTGCTGCCGCGGACGTTGCACGTGGACGAGCCGTCGTCGCATGTGGACTGGGAGTCGGGTGCGGTCGCCCTGCTGACCGAAACCCGGGATTGGCCGGAACAGGACCGTCCGCGTCGCGCGGCGATTTCGTCGTTCGGGATCAGCGGCACCAACGCCCACACCATCCTCGAGAGTGTGCCCGCCGAGACGCCGGCCGAGCCCGAACGCGAGACCGCTCTCGTGCCCTGGCTGCTCTCGGCCAAGTCGCCGGACGCCTTGCAGGCCCAGGCTGCGGCCATGCTCGAGCGAGCCGGCGGCCAGGACAGCGTCGACGTCGGCTGGTCACTGGCCGCCACCCGGACGGCCTTCGAACACCGTGCGGTGGTCTTGGCTCCCGACACGGAAACCGCGCTGTCGTCGTTGCGGGACGGGGACGTGCTGTCCGGCACTCGCGGTCGCGGCAAGCTGGCCGTCCTGTTCTCCGGCCAAGGCGCCCAGCGCGCGGGGATGGGCCGTGAGCTGTACTCGCGCCACCCGGTGTTCGCGGCGGTCTTGGACGAGGTCCTGGGTGAGCTGGGCATCGAGAACCTGCGCGAGGTCATGTGGTCCGGGGAGGGTTTGGACCGGACCGAGTACACGCAGCCGGCGCTGTTCGCCGTCGAGGTGGCGTTGTACCGGCTGATGGAGTCCTGGGGTGTCAAGCCGGACTTCGTGGCCGGGCACAGCGTCGGGGAGATCACGGCGGCCCATGTCGCGGGCGTGTTCTCCCTGGCGGACGCCTGCTCGCTGGTGGCCGCTCGCGGCCGGTTGATGCAGGCGCTGCCGGACGGCGGGGCCATGCTGGCGATCCCGGCCACCGAGGCCGAGGCCCTCGCGTGGATCGACGGCACGGACCTGTCCGTCGCGGCGGTCAACGGCCCCGGCGCCGTGGTGCTGGCCGGGCCGGCGGAGTCGATCGACGCCCTCGAAGTCGAGCGCGCGAAGCGGCTGCCGGTGTCCCACGCGTTCCACTCCGGCCTGATGGAACCGATGCTGGCGGAGTTCGCCCGCGCGCTGGACGGGATCACGTTCCACGAGCCCACGATGCCGGTGGTGTCCAATGTGACCGGTGGGTTCGGCGACCAGGGCAGCATCGAGTACTGGGTCCGGCACGTCCGCGACACGGTCCGCTTCGCCGACGGCCTGACCACCCTGCACGGCGAGGGGGTCCGGACGTTCCTGGAACTCGGCCCGGACAGCACGCTGACCACCCACACCGCCACCCTGGACGGCGTCACCGGGATTCCGGCGCTGCGCAGGGACAAGCCCGAGGACGAGTCCCTGCTCCGGGCGTTGTCGCGGCTGCACATCCAGGGTGCCGCCGTCGACTGGGACGCCTTCTTCGCGCCGCTCAAGCCGCGACGGATCGACCTGCCCACCTACCCCTTCCAGCACCGGGCGTTCTGGCCGACGCCGCGGCTGGCCCGCGCGGACGCGGCCGGCCTTGGCCTGACGGCCACCCACCACCCGCTGCTGGCCGCCGCCGCGGTGCGTGCCGACGGAGCCGACCTCGACGCGGTGCTGACCGGCAGCCTTTCCCTGCGCACGCACCCGTGGCTGGCCGGGCACGTCGTCAACGGACAGGTGCTGTTCCCGGGCACCGGGTTCGTGGAGCTGGCCATCCGGGCCGGCGACGAGGTCGGCTGCGGCGTCGTGGACGAGCTGACCCTGCTCGCCCCGTTGGCGATCCCGGAGCGCGCCGCCGTGCAGCTGCAGGTCTGGGTGACCGAGGCCGACGCCCAGGGGCGGCGCACCCTCACCGTGCATTCCCGCACCGAGCAAGCCGGCTGGGCCCCGCACGCCACCGGCGTCCTGAGCGCTACCCCCGCCGAGCCGGACCGCACCGGCCTGGAGACGTGGCCGCCGTCGGCAACGCCGGTCGACATCGCCGCCTGCTACGCCGAGCTGGCCGCGCTGGGCCTGACCTACGGGCCGCTGTTCCGGGGCCTCGAAGCCGTTTGGCGAGGCGGCCCCGACGAGTGGTTCGCCGAGGTCGCGCTGGATGCCGGCACCGAGCAGTTCGGCCTGCACCCGGCCCTGCTGGACGCGGCCCTGCACAGCCTTCGTTACGGAGGCGACGGCGGCGTCGCCCGGGTGCCGTTCGCTTGGCGGGACGTGTCCCTGCACGCCGAGGGCGCCACCCGCCTGCGGGTCCGCCTGACCCGCCAGGGCGAGGACGCAGTGGCCCTCGCAGCGGTTGACCAGGACGGCGCGCCGGTGCTGACGGTGGGTGCGCTTTCGTTGCGCGCCATCGGCACCGGGCCGCAAACAGCCCGAGCGGGAGCGGAGCTGCTGCGCCTCGAGTGGGCGCCGGTCACGGCCACCAGCCGCACGGGCCTGTCCCGGGTCGCGGTGCTGGGCGCGGACCCGCTCGGCTTGGCCGAGCTCCTCCGCGGCGCGGGTGTGGAGGTGAGGACTGCCGTCGAGCCGGGCGATTTGGTTCGCGGCAGCGGTGTGGAAGTCGAGACCGCCGCTGAGCCGGCTGAGGTGCCGCGGGTGGTGCTGGTCACCGTCCTGCCCGCCGACCCCGATGACCCGGCCGCCGCCGCTCGGCGGGCCGCTGCCGATGTGCTTGCGCTCGTGCAGGTGTGGCTGGCCGAGGACGCCTGCGCCGGCTCGCGGCTGGTGTTCGTCTCCCGAGACAACGGACCGGCCGGCGCCGCGGTGCGGGGGCTGGTCCGCAGCGCCCGCACCGAGAACCCGGACCGGTTCGCCCTGCTGGACCTGGCCGGTGAACCGGATGGTCCGTCGCTGCTCGAGGCGCTCACCTGCGGTGAGGCGGAAACCCGGCTGGCAGCCGGGACCGTCGAATCACCGCGGCTGCGCCGGACCACCGGCGAAAGCCCGCGGACCGGCACGGGAACCGTGCTGATCACCGGCGGCACCGGCGGCGTGGGACGCGTGCTGACCAAGCATCTCCTGGAGCTGGGGGCCGAGCGGGTCGTGCTCGCCAGCCGCCGGGGCACCGCGGACTGGCTGTCCGAGCTGGACGGTTCGGTCGAGGTGCGCACCTGCGACGTCAGCGACGCCGGATCGGTGTCGGCGCTGGTCGACGCCGTGGCCGTGGAACACGGTCTCGGCCTGGTGATCCACGCGGCCGGTGTGCTGGCCGACGGGGTGGTCGGCTCGCTGACGCCGGATTCGTTCGACGCCGTGTTCGCCCCGAAGGTGGACGCTGCCTGGCATCTGCACCGGGCTTTGGAGCGGCACCCGGACACCCGGTTGGTGCTGTTTTCCTCGGTGGCCGGGGTGCTGGGTGCGGCGGGGCAGGGCAATTACGCTGCGGCGAATTCGTTCCTGGATGCGCTGGCCGAAGTGCGGACGGCTGAGGGGCGTCCGACGTTGTCGGTGGCGTGGGGGCCGTGGGCGCTGGCCGATGGTCTGGTGGGCGAGCTGTCGGAGGCCGATCGGGGCCGGATGGCCCGCGCCGGGGTGCCGCCGCTGACCGAAGCTCAGGGCCTGAGCCTGTTCGACGCGGTCATGGGCGCGACCGGCCAGGTGATCGCCACCGGACTCGACCTGCCCGCGTTGCGAGAGCGGCCGTCCGTTCCCGGGGTGCTGCGCGACCTGGCCGGCAGCCCGCGCCGCCGGGTCGCCGCCCGCGGCTCGGTCTCGACTTCCGGTGCGCTGGCGTCGCGGCTGGCCGGACGCCCACCCGCCGAGCAGGCCGGCCTGGTCGCCGAGGTCGTCCGGGGCCGGGTGGCCGCGGTGCTCGGCCACGCCGATTCGGCCGTGTTCGACGCGGACAAGACGTTCCAGGAGCTGGGTTTCGATTCGCTGACGGCGGTGGAGCTGCGCAACGGCCTGGACGCGGCCACGGACTTGCG
>NZ_JBEZYB010000129.1:0-15787 GCF_040638285.1 Amycolatopsis sp. NPDC026612 | reverse complement strand
CCAGCACGCCCGCGCGCTCGAGATCGCGAACCTGGCCGTCCGCTACCGCGACGCCGGCGTCGCCGGGTTCGACATCGCCGGGCCCGAGGACGGATGCCGCAGCGCGGCTTCGACCTCGCCGGGCTCGATCCGCACCCCGCGCACCTTCACCTGGTCGTCGGTGCGGCCGAGGTACTCCAGTTCCCCGGTCCAGCGCACCCGGTCCCCGGTGCGGTACATCCGGGATCCGGGCGGCCCGAAGGGGTTGGCCACGAACCGCTCCGCCGTCGCGCCGGACCGGCCGGCGTACCCCCGGGAGACGCCGGCGCCGCCGACGTACAGCTCACCGGCCACGCCCGGCGGGACGGGCCGCAGCTCCGGGCCGAGGACGTACAGCTCGGTGTTGCGCACCGGCAGCCCGATCGGCACCGGGCCGCCCGCGGTCAGCACGGCGTGCGTGACGTCGTCCGAGCACTCCGTCGGGCCGTAGGCGTTCACCAGGCCGGTGCCCGGGAACCGCGCCAGCCAGCGGTCTCGCAGGTCCGGCGGGAACGCCTCGCCGGTCACGACGAGCCGGCGCAGGGCGGGCAGGGCGGTGCCGGTCCCGTCGAGGACGTCGAGGGCCGCGCGCAGCACGGAGGGGACCACCTCGGCCACCGCCACCTTCTCGGCGGCGACCAGCCGGAACAGCGCACCGGGGTCGGCCCGCGGCCCGGCGCCCACCACGCGCACCCGGCCGCCGGCCAGCAGCGGCGCGAACATCTGCCACACCGAGATGTCGAACGTCAGCGGCGCGTTCTGCAGCACACTGTCCTCAGTGGACAGATCGAGGTCGTCGACCTTGGCCCACAGGTGGTTCACCAGGCCGCCGTCGCACACGACGACGCCCTTGGGCCGCCCGGTCGAGCCGGACGTGAAGAGCACGTAGGCGGCGGTGTCGACGGTCCTGGACACCAGCGGGAAATCCCCGGCGTCGCCGCGCTCGGTCACCACCCGCAGGCCGGGGACGGCGACGGCGATCTCCTCCGCGCGTTCGCGCAGGCGGTCCGTGGTCACCAGCCACTCCGCGCCGCTGTCGGCGAGCATCCCGGCGGCCCGTTCGACCGGCGCGTCCGGATCGACGGGCACGTAGGCGCCGCCGGCGCTCCAGACGCCGAGAACCGCGCCGGCGAACTCACGGCCGGGACCGGCGACGATCCCGGCCACCCCGCCCGGCCGCAGTCCCGCGCCGGCGAGCCCGGTGCCCACGGCGGCCGCGAAGTCCCGGAGCTCGCCGTAGGACCACGTGCCGTCGTCGTCGGTCACCGCGGCGGTCTCCGGCGCCACCGTGGCGAGGTCGTCGATGCGGCCCAGCAGCTCGTCGGCACTGCCCACCTCGTGGCGCGTGCCGGCCGGGTGCCCGGTCGCGGGCCCGACGTCGAGCCGGGCGAGGGGTTCGTCCGGGCCGAGGTCGGCGAGGTCGGCCAGGAACCCCACGAACCGCGCGGCGTGCGCGGCGAGTTCGTCCTGGCGGTACAGCGCCGGGTTGGCGTTGACGTTGACCGCGAGGTCCCCGGCGGGGGTTTCGCCCGCGATGAACTCGATGTCGTCGACGGGCCCGGTGGACAGCTCGTGCGCGGTCGCGCGGCAGCCGCCGAAGAGGCGTTCCGCGCCGAGGCCGAGGATGTTCACGGTGGGGCCGAACGGGCGCGGGTCGCCGGGCAGCCCGAGGTGGTCGCGCACCCGCTGCCCGCGGTATCGCTGGTGCCGCACGGTCCGCCGGATCTCTTCCGCCGCCCCGGTGACCAGGTCGCGGCGCGTCATCGACGGCCGGATCGGCACGGGCAGCGGCAGCGAGTTCGCCACCATGCCGGGCACGGACCGCGCCGCCGCGCCCTTGCGCGCGGTGGTCAGCAGGTTCAGCAGGACGTCCGGGGTCCCGGCCATCCGCTGCACGTACGCCGCCGTCGCCGCGATGAGCAGTTCGGGCAGCGCCACCCGGGCGTCCCACGCCGCCGCCTTCAGCTTCCGCGTGGCCTCGCCGGGCAGCAGCACGGACGCGCGGACGAAGTCGGTGGCGGGCGCCGGCGGGCGGGCCGACAGCGCCGTCAGCTCGGGGGTGCGCGGGAACCGGCCGGTCCACATCGCCCGGTCGCGCTCGTGGTGCGCGGAGCCGGCGTGGTAGGCGACGTCGTCGTCGACGAGCAGCCGCAGGGGCGGCAGTGCGCCCTCTGCGGCCGGCGTCCCGGCGTCGTACAGCTCGGTGACGCGGCGGAACAGCAGGCCCTGGCTGAAGCCGTCGGAGACGAGGTGGTGCGCGCAGAGGTAGAACAGGTGGTGCTCGGGGGCGACCCGGATCAGCGCGCACCGCGGGAGCAGCGGCGCGGCCAGGTCGAAGGGCGTGCGGAGGTCGGCCGACATCCATTCGCCCGCCGCCTCCCGGCTCAGCTCGAGGAGCGTGACGCCCGGCTCGGCGGGCACGACGGCCTGCCGCGGCTCGCCGTCCCCGGCCACGAACCGGACCCGCAGGCACTCGGCCTCCCGCACCATGGTGCGCACCGCGGCGGTCCACGGCCCGGTGTCGAGCGGGCCGTGGATGTCGTAGAAGCCGGCCACGTTGAACACCGCGTTGCCCGGCTCGCGGATGCAGCGGCGCCACAGCTCCGACTGCGCGGCGGTCAGCGGCAGCGCGGTTTCCGGCATCGGGCGCTCCTCTCCGGGATGGGCGGGGGCCGCCAGTATCGGCAGCGCCGGACTGGCAAACCGCAAAAGCGCCTTGGCGACATGCCAGTGCCTGCCCGGCGAAGATTCGGCGCACCGCCAGGAAAGGGGTCCGAAGTGGACGCGGTCGTCGAGACCTGCCAGCTGCGCAAGCGCTATCCCGGGCACGAGGCGCTGCGCGGCGTCGATCTGCACGTGCCCGCCGGAACCGTGCTGGGCCTGCTGGGCCACAACGGGGCCGGCAAGACCACCACCGTCCGCGTCCTCGCGACGCTGCTGAACCCCGACGGCGGATCCGCCCGCGTCGCCGGGTTCGACGTCGCCCGCGAGCCGCGGGAGGTCCGGCGCCGGATCGCGCTCGCCGGCCAGTACGCCGCGGTCGACGCCCAGCTCACCGGCCGGGAGAACCTGGTCCTGCTGGGCAGGCTGCTGCGGCTGGGCATCCGGGGAGCCCGCGCGAGGGCGGCCGAGCTGCTGGACCGGTTCGGCCTCGCCGCGGCCGCGGACCGGCCCGCGGGGACCTATTCGGGCGGGATGCGCCGCCGGCTCGACCTGGCGTGCTGCCTGGTGACCCGGCCCGCGGTGCTGTTCCTCGACGAGCCGAGCGCCGGGCTGGACCCGGCCAGCAGGCACCTGCTGTGGGCGGAGGTCCGCGCGCAGGTCCGCGACGGCATCACCGTCGTCCTCACCACGCAGTACCTCGAGGAAGCCGACCAGCTCGCCGACCGGATCGTGGTCCTCGGCTCCGGCGCCGTCGTCGCGGAGGGCAGTCCGGAGGAGCTGAAGCGGAAGGTGGGCGGTGAATGGCTGGGCGTCACGCTGGCCGAGCCGGCCGACGTCCCGGCCGCGATGGCCGCCCTCGGTCCGGCGGCCACGGACGCCGACCCCGCGGCGGGCCGGCTCTCCCTCCCCCTCGGCGACGGCATGGCGACGGTCGCCGCCGCGGCCGCCGCGCTGAGCCGGGCCGGGCTCGAGGTGGCCGACTTCGCCGTCCGCCGTCCGTCCCTCGACGACGTCTTCCTCGCGCTCACCGGAAAGGAGCAAGCGGCATGATCCTCACCGAAACCGCCGCCCTCACCGGCCGCCGGCTGCTGCGGCTGCGCCGGTCGCCGGGCGAACTGCTGGCCGTCACGCTCACACCGGTGACGATGGTGGTCGTCATGGGCTACCTGCTCGACAAGACCATCGTGATGCCCGGCGGCGCCGGCTACCTCGACTTCATGATGGCCGGGGTCGGCGCCCAGGTGGCGCTGGCGTGCTTCGGCACGAGCGCGATCGCCCTGGCGGACGACCTGCGCGGCGGCCTGGTCGACCGGTTCCGCTCCCTGCCGATCGGGCGGGTGCCGGTGCTGCTCGCCCAGTCGTTGTGCGACCTGCTGCTCACGACGGCGGGCATCGCCATCGCCTCGGCCGTCGGCTGGCTGCTCGGCTGGCGCATCCACACGGGACTCCTGCCCGGCCTCGCCGGGTTCGGGCTGCTGCTCGCGCTGGCGTTCCTGCTGTCGTGGACGGGCATCCTCGCGGGGCTGTGGTTCCGCAGCGCACCGGCGGTCAACTCGCTGTCCGGCCTGGTGCTGGTGGTGGGTTCCTTCCTGTCGACGGCGTTCGTCCCCCCGGACGGCCTGCCGGGCTGGCTGCGCGCGATCGCGTCGTGGAGCCCGGTGAGCACGGTGTCGACGGCGTGCCGCCGGCTGTGGGGCAACCCGGTGGCGGACACGAGCCACAGCTTCGCCGTCGTCCACCCCGTCCCGGTGGCGCTGGCCACGATGGCGGTCCTGCTGGCCGTCGTCATCACGGCCGCCTGGCGGGTCTTCCGCTCGGCTGCGGAAAAACCGTGAACCACGGCGAATCCACGGTGAAGGCCTACGCCTGCTGAAGCCGCCGCACGACGGCCTCGGCGACACCGCGGGCGCTGAACGGGTTCTGCCCGGTGATCAGGGTGCCGTCCTCGACCACGTACGGGGCGAACGGACGGTCGGCGAGGCGGTAGTCCGCGCCGAGCTGCCGGAGCCGGTCCTCCAGGCTGAAGGGCACGGCGTCGTCCCGCTGGGCCAGGACCTCTTCCTGCCGGCTGAAGCCGGTGAGGGCCCTGCCCGCGACCAGCGGCTCCCCGGTGGACAGCCGGGCTTCCAGCAGGCCCGCCGCCCCGTGGCACACCGACGACACCACCCTGCCGGTCTCGAAGAACCGCGTGACCAGGCCACCGAGGGCCTCCGGGAAGTCGAACATCACGCCGTGGCCGCCGGTCAGGTAGACGGCGGCGTAGTCCTCGACCCGCGCGTCGGCGAGCTTCCCGCTGTGGTCGAGCAGATCCATGAACGCGCGGTCGCGGTAGCGGTCGATCGTGCCCAGTTCGCCGAGCATCGCCGCGGACAGGCTCTCCGGATCCAGCGGCACCACCCCGCCCCGCGGGGCGGGGATGTCCATCTCGAAGCCGGCCGGCCCGGCCACGTCCCAGAAGTGGGTCAGTTCACCGAGCCACAGGCCCGTGCGGTAGCCGGTCTTCCGGTACGCGCCCTCGCTGGTGACGGCGACGAGGATCTTCTTCGGTGTGGTCACGGTGGTCCCATCGGGTCAGGCCGTTCCGCTCCGGTCGAGGCCGGAGACGGTCAGGCGGCCCTCGATGCTGGCGGTCGCCAGATCGAGGCGTGAGCGGCAGCCCGTCTTCGCGAACAGCCGCGTCAGGTGGCTCTCCACCGTCTTCTCGCTGATCCGCATCGTCCCGGCGATCTGCCGGTTCGTCAGGCCGCGCCGGATCAGGGCGATGATGCGCAGCTCGGCCGGTGACAGGTCGTCCGAGGCGAGGGAACGGCGGGGCGGGGGCACGCCGCGCTCGCGCATCCTCGCCTTGATCATCATCCGCAGCAGGTCACCGTCCAGGCGCCGGGCGATGTCGTAGGCCTCGTGCAACCACGGGCGCGGCTCGTCGGCGACGGACGAGGCGATCAGGCACGCCCGCATCAGCTCGCTCTGGTTCTGGTGGCTGCGCACCACCTCCACCGCGGCACGCACGCTCGCGAGGTCCCGCTCGGCCAGGCCGGTGACCATCAGCTCGGCCATCTTCAGCCGGCGGCCGCCGTAGCGGCCGTGCCACTTCGTGGTCAGCTCCCGGAGCTCGGCCAGTTTCCCGCCGCCCGCTTCGGATTCCAGCATCGCCAGCCGCACGAGCAGCCAGTGCAGCCCGACGACGGTACCCCGCTCGGCCGCCGCCGCGGCGCGTTCGTAGCCACGCCAGCCCGCTTCGATCGCTTCGGGCAGCCGGCCGCCGCGCCACATCAGGCCGATTTCGGCCCAGCTCACCATCGCCGGGAACGGGCACTCGCCGACCGCCGCCAGCCAGTCGGCGGCCGGTCCCGGTTCCCCTTCGCAGGAAAGGATTTCCGCGGTGAGCAGCCGCGCCAGGCAGTGGACGGGCGTGCTCGGCCGTCCACTCAGCTCGAGCGCCCGGCTCGCGGACAGCACCCCGGCCCACGCACCACGGTGGTAGCCGGTGATGACCCGGTGGTACAGCGCGAGCGGCCCGTCGTCCGGCGCGCCGTATTCGTCGCCGAACAGGAACCCGAACAGGGCGACCAGATCGTGGCGGCCCGCCCAGATCTCGAGCTGGTCGCGCATCGGCGCGCAGTCCGGCGCGTCACCGAGCCGGAACGCGCCGAAGGCGGCCACCAGCCCGTCGAGGCTCATCGCCTCCCGGCCCTCGAACCACCCCCCGGCGAACTCGAGCGGCGCGCGGGCCGCCGGCTCGGCCGCCAGGACCGCCGTCACGGCCCGGGGCACCGGCACGCCGGTGTGCACCGCCGCCAGCGCCGCGGCCACCGCCAGCGCGTATTCCTGCCCGGCGGGCACTCCCGCGTCGACCGTCTCGGCGACCACCTCGCGCAGCCGGTCGTAGCGGCCGATGCGCACCAGCAGGCGCACCAGCGACCGCGTCAGGCCGGGCACGCGGCCGGGGTCGTGCGTCGCGCAGCGGGCCAGCGCGGCGCGGTACCGGTGGGCGGCCGACCCGGGATCGGACGGCAGGACGCGGGCCGCTTCGCGCACCAGCAGCGCGACGACGTCCGGCCCGGGTGGCAGTTCGGGACCGGCCAGCGCCGCGTGGTCCGCGACGAGCGCGGGGTCCCCGCCGCGGCGCAGCAAGTGCTCGGCCAGCTTCGCGTGGAGGACGCGCACCCGCTGCTCCCCCAGGACGTTCCGCACCGCGGTGGCCAACGCCGGGCAGGGCACGAACAGCGCACCCCGCTCGTCGCAACCCAGGACGCCGGCCGCGACGAGCCGGTCGGCACCCCGGCCGCAGGTGGCGGGGTCCCACCCGGTGGCCTCGGCGAGGACCAGCAGATCGTCCACGCGGAAGCGCCCGGCCGTGCCGACGAACGCCACCAGCGCCGGACCCGGCTCCGGCAGGTCCGCCACCCCCCGCACGAGGTCGTGGCCGGCCGGCAGCGCGATGGGCGCGGCAGGGTCGGCCAGGCACAGCACCCCGCGCACCGGGACCAGCCGTCCGGCGCGCCGGAGCCCGTCCCAGGTCGCCAGCACGGCGCCCGGATTGCCGCGCAGGGAACCGAGCGCGTGCCGCACGGCCGGGGCGACGGCGGGGTCCACGGGTCCGTCCGCGGCGAGCAGCTCGTCGACTTCGCCGTCGGTCAGCGGCCGCAGGTCGACGATCTGGTCGGCGAGGGCGCTCAGCACCGTGGGCTCGACGGCCTCCTCCTCGCGGCAGGCCGCGAGGACGGTACAGCCCGCGTAGCGCGCGGCCGCCACCGCGAAGCCGGGGTTCGGCACGGCGTGGAGGTCGTCGAAGACCACGGCCGTGGTCCCGCTCTGGCGGAGTGCGCCGAACAACCGGGTCAATTCGGTGAACAATGCGGAACCGGAAGATGGACCGCCGGTGTCGTCCGGCTGATTCAGCGCCGCGGCGGCCTTGACGGCGCACGCCGCACCGAATTCTTCGCGGATGGCGGCCAGCACGGATCCGAGCCCGAATTCGTCCCCTTCGGGCACATCGTCGGAAAAGCAGATGGGCAGGGATTTCAGGCGGCGATCGCGCCACTTCCGCGCCACCGCACCGAGCAACGCCGTCTTGCCCGTCCCGGCCCCGCCCCTGACCACCACGAGAACGGGCCGCCCCGCGACCTTTTCGAGCGCGGCGATCTCGTCGCCCCGCCCGGGCAAGGCACCGCAGTCCTGGGTCACCGACCGCCTCCTTCCCGCCCGCCGCCGTTCTATCGGGTGACGAGAGTGTGCCACGCTCATTACGCCATCCGGCGCAAAGTGGGATGAGATTTACAGCCGGCGCCTCATCCGGACGCCTGGTGCGCGCCGGCCGCGGCTCACCGACCCCCGCGTGTCACCCACACGAGTGATCTTCGCCGTGCACAGATCCCTCGAATCCGGCGAATTTCGTGGCGTGGCAAGGCAACCAGCTATTTGGACGTGGTGGCCCCCGCCGACGTGCTCTGGTTAATCTGGGCGGCGCCGTCCGCGGACGAGCGTGCCCCCGCGACTCGTCGCCCCCGGCCGGGGGCGACGAGCCCGGACCGAGCAGAGCGAGAAGCGTGCAGCCTGACGGATTCATCCCGCCCTCCGAGCGCGTCGCTCGCGAAATCGCCGAGGCGCTCCGGGCGCCCGGCCGTCCGGCGCTGACCGTCCTCAGCGGACCGGCGGGCGTCGACCTCAGCGCGGTCGCGACGCACCTCGGCCGGCACTTCACCGAACACCCGCGGGGGTTCACCCACGTGCGCACGGTCGATCTCGGGTTCGCCTGCTCGGCGTCCGGCGCGGCCCTGCTGGACCGGATCCCGCCGGCCGCAGTGCTGCGCGCCGACGCCGGCACGCTGCTCATCCTCAAGGACGTCCACCTGATGCCCGCGGAGGGTGCCGGTTCCCTGGACGCGCTGGTCCGCCGGCTGGCCACGACGAAATCCGCCTGCGTGTGCACCGTCGCGCTGCCACTGCCGGCCGCGGTCCGCGCGGCGTTCCACGACAGCGCCGCGCGGTGGCACCGCGACGGCCTGCTCCACCACGTGAACCTGCGTCCGCTCGCCCGCGCCGGGCTGCCCGCACTCGTCACCGCGCTGCTCGGCGCGGTGCCGGAGCCGGAGCTCGCGGACCGGTTGTGGCGGTTCACCCGGGGCTGGCCCGCCGCCGTGGAGGCGGCCCTGCGGATCAGCCAGGCCTGCGACATGGTCCGCGTGGTGGACCGGCACGCCTACGTGACCCGGCCGCCGGTGCCGCCCCGGCTGTCCGAACAGGACGAACTGGTGGCGGCGATCCGCCGCCGGGGCGCGACCACGTGGGCGGCGGCCAAGGCGATCGCCGTCCTCGGCCTGCTCGGGCCGGCCGCCGCGCGGCTGGTCGCCACGGCGCTCGGCACGTCGGAAGCCGAGGCCCGCCAAGAGCTGGACTTGCTGACGCGGGCCGGCGTGCTGCGCCATGCCGGGGCCCGGAACGCCTGGACGTTCCGGCAGCCACTGGTCGCGGCCGCGCTGACCTGGGTGCTGGGCCCATACGAGCGGCGCAGGCTCGGCCAGATCGCCGTCGAGGCCCTGTGGTCCGGCGAAGCCCGCTGCGCCTTCCCCGGCTACCTGCCCGACCAGCTCGTCAACGCGGGGCGGCTGGTGGATCCGGCCCGCGCGGCCGGGGACCTGCTCGCCCGCGCCGTCGCCGTGGCACCACCGGACGGGGAGCGGACCCTGCCCTGGCTGCGCGCGGCGGCCGAGCTCACCGCGGACGGACCCACCCGCGCCGAAATCCTGCTGCTGCACGCACGCACCTGTCTCGCCCACGGCGATCCGGCCGGGGCGCTGGAGTCCACCGGGACGGTGGTGCGGTCGCACGCCGGGGACATCCCCCGCGGCCGGCTGCCGGACGTCCGCTTCGCGCATCTGACGGCGCTCTACCAGTCCGGCCGGCACGACGAGCTGGCGGAGATCGCCGACGGGCGCACGGCACCGGCCGGTGCCGTGACCGCCGTCGAAGGGCTGGCCGTGCGCGCGTTCGCGCTGTCCCTGCTCGGCCGCTGGCGCGAGACGCGCGAGCTGGTGACGCGGATCCGCGCGGAGGATTCCGCCGCCGGGGTCGCGGGGCACGTCCGCCCGTTCAGCGCGGTCGCCGACCTGTGGCTGGGCATCCGGGCCGGGTTCGACCAGGACGTCGCCGAGCTGCTGCGGAGGATCGAGGCGGGGGAACAGCCGGCCGGGGACCTGGTCTGCCACGCCAGTGCGCTCGTGGCGCTGGGCGAACTGCGCCAGGCGGACCGGCTGCTCGAGAAGCTGCCGGTCCGGCTCAGCGTGCCGAGCCGGATGGTCCGGGCGGTGGGCGCCGGGAAGTTCGACGAAGCCATGGAGCTGGCCCGCAAGCACATCGCCACCAGCGCGCCGGGCGGCTGCGATCCCGGCGAGACCGTCATGTTCCAGCTCGCCTCGAACATCCAGCTGTGCCGGGGCCGGCTCTCGCGGGCCCGGGAGCTGTTCACCACCGCCCGCGCCCGCCGGCCGGCGATGCCGCACCTGCTGGCGATCTCGGCGGCGCTCTACGAGCGGGTGCACGGCGAATACGAGCGGACGCAGTCGATCCTGCAGGCGGCGGTGGACCAGGCCGAAGAAGCCGGCGTGCCGGCGCAGACCGACCTGCTGTGGATCGCACTGGCCGACATGGCCGTCCGCACGGACCGGCCCCAGCGGCTCCCGGAGTACCTGCGGAAGCTGGAGGTGGTGACGGCGCGGATGGGCACCGAGCGCGCCGAGCTCAACCGCCTGACCCTGCACGCGCTCGTGCACGCGGACGACGCCGCGGCGAAGGCGGCCATGAAGCTGCTCCGCCTCCGGAACCAGCCCCTGGAACAGGCCGTCGCGTTCGAACGCTTCGTGCGGTACGGCCTGAGCGAGCCGGCACTGCTTTCGGAGTCCTACTCCATTTTCGGCGAGATGGACGCGTTGATGAGCCGATCGTGGACGCGCACGCTGATGCGCCACCACGGGGTGCACGTACCGGGCCGCCAGGCGACGCTCGCCGAAAACGAGCGCCTGCTGGCGGTGCTCGTGGCCGAGGGGCTGGGCAACAAGCAGATCGCCGCCCTCCTCCAGACCGGCGAGAAGAGCGTCGAGGGCCGGCTGTCACGGCTGTTCCAGCGCACCGGGTACCGGTCACGCGTGGAGCTCGCGACCGCGATCCTGAACCACCAGTACGCCGGCAGCTGACCGTCAGCAGGAGGAGCCGGTTTCCGCACGGTCCAGAAAGCGCTTCCCCAGGCGCATTTCCCTTCGAAACCTTCGGAGGGCAACTTATTCACATGATGAACGCTTGGGGGTGCCGCCGTCATCGGTGTCGGGGCCGAGCGCCGCGACCAGGTCGGCCAGCCGGTGGTGCGCCTCGAGCGGGTGGCGCAACCGGCCTTCCGGGTGGATCTTGTAGTGGTTGCGCCTGCCCACCCTCTCGCGCTCGAGGTAGCCCTCCGCGATCAGGTCGGCGAGGATGAGCTGCACCCCGCGTTCGGTGATGCCGACCCGCTCGGCGATGTCGTGCAGGGTCCGGTCGGGATCCGCGGCCACGCACAGCAGGACGTGCGCGTGGTTGCTGAGGAACGTCCACGAAGCCATACCGGCCACAGTAGACGTCCGAACTTGACAGACGAAGTGGGGTTCGCCTATTCTGGTGGCAGCGGAGGGGAGTACCCGCCCGGTCCGGCATCGTCAATCCGGCTGCCCCAGTGCAGTCCGGTGCCGGCGTCACCTTCGGGTGACCGGGGAGACCTCCGGTTCGTCACCGAACCGGAGGAGTGTCTCGTGACCGTCCCCTTCTGGGCCTGGGCCGCTGTGCTCGGCGTCATCCTGGCCATGCTCGCGATCGATCTGGCCGCCCACCGCCGCGCCCCCGTCGTCGGTGTCCGGTCGGCCCTCGCCTGGTCCGGCGCGTGGGTGGTGCTCGGGCTGGCCTTCGGCGCCGTGGTCTGGTGGGTCTGGGGCGCGGAGTTCGCGGGACAGTACTTCGCCGGCTACGTCATCGAGAAGTCGCTCGCGGTCGACAACGTCTTCGTGTTCGCGATCATCTTCGGCTACTTCGCCGTCCCCCGTGAGTACCAGCACCGGATCCTGTTCTACGGCGTGGTGGGTGCGCTGGTGTTCCGGGCGGTGTTCATCGCCGCGGGCTCGGTCCTGATCGCGAGCTTCGCCTGGATCCTTTACGTGTTCGGCGCTTTCCTGGTCATCACCGGGGTGCGGATGGCGCTGCACCGGGACGAGACGGTCGACTACGAGCAGAACCGCGTGCTCCGGGCGTTCCGGCGGATCGTCCCGTCCACCGACGGCGACCACGGCGGGAAGTTCCTGGTGCGGCAGGCCGGCCGCTGGGTGGCCACGCCGCTGCTCGCGGTCCTGGTGCTGATCGAGGTCACCGATATCGTCTTCGCGGTCGACTCGATCCCGGCGATCTTCGCGGTCACCCAGGAGCCGTTCCTGGTGTTCACGTCGAACGCCTTCGCCGTCCTCGGCCTGCGGGCGATGTACTTCCTGCTCGCCGACGTGATGCACCGGTTCGTGTACCTGAAGCTCGGGCTGGCGCTGGTGCTGGTCTGGGTGGGCGTGAAGATGCTGCTGCTGGACGTCTGGAAGATCCCGACCGTGCTTTCGCTGGGCGTGGTCGGCGCGATCCTCGCGACGGCGGTCGCCGCCAGCTTGCTCCGGACCCGGACCACGGCCTGATTTCCCCTTCGGAAGGAACGATCACCATGCGCTCGAACCGCCTCACGACGACCCTCCTCGCCGGCGGCCTCCTGCTGACCCTCACCGGCTGCGGCGTCGCCGCCGAGACAGCGGGCCAGGTCGGCAACGCCGCTTCGACAGCCGCGGTCTGCGCCCAAGCGGTCCAGATCGCCACGACGACCCCGGACCTGACGGACCCGAAGGCCGCGGCCGACCGAGCCCACGCGGCCGCCGGCGAACTGGCGGAACTGGCCTCCCGCGCGGCCAACACAACGGCGGCCGACGCGATCGACACGGTGGCGGCCACCCTGCGCGAGACAACGGTCGACGACCTGGTCACCACCCCGGCCGACTGGACGCGGAAGAAGGCAGACCAGGTGGCCGCCCTGACGAAGGCCTGCGCCGGCTGACGCACGGACCTGCCTGCGGCTGGGCACGGCAAGGGCCGCCGGGCCCAGCCACGGCAGCGCCGGACCTGCCGTGGCGCAGGCCGGGCCGGACCCAGCGACGAAGCCCCGCAAGCGCGACCACGCCGAAGCCGCCAACCGCGCAGCCCCGCAGGGCGCCCGCGGGCCGCGGGCGCCCTGCACAGCCCGCCCACCGTCCACACCGAACCACGCACCGTCCACACCGAACGACACACCACCCGCACCCCCACCCGCCGCGCCGGCAACATCCCCACTTCCCGGAGGCCCCCATGACCACGTCCGCCCCGCCGGCCGCCACCGGAGAGCTGACCGGGGTGGCCGGGTGGGCCGTCGGGGTCATGGACTCGCTCGGGGGTCCCGGTGCGGCCCTCGTCGTCGGGCTGGAGAACCTCTTCCCGCCCCTTCCGAGTGAACTCGTCCTCCCCCTCGCCGGGTTCGCCGCCGGCCGCGGGGCCTTCGGGCTCGGGGCCGCCGTCTTCTGGACGACCCTCGGCTCGGTCGCCGGTGCCGTCGTCGTCTACCTGCTGGGCCTGCGGCTCGGGCACGACCGCACGCGCCGGCTCGCCGGCCGGCTTCCGCTCGTCAAGACCGCCGACTTCGATCGGACCGCCGCGTGGTTTGCCCGGCACGGCGGCAAAGCCGTCTTCCTCGGGCGCATGGTTCCCGTCTTCCGCAGCCTCGTCTCCGTGCCGGCCGGCGTCGAGCGCATGCCGTTCGGGTGGTTCCTGCTCTGCACCACCGCGGGCAGCCTCGTCTGGAACACCGGGTTCGTCGTCGCGGGCTACCTCCTCGGCGAGCACTGGCCGGTGGTCGAGCGGTATGCGTCGATCTTCCAGTACGTCGTTTTCGCCGCCATCGCCGTCGCCGCCGGGCTGTTCGTGGTCCGCCGGGTCCGGCGGCAGAAGCCCGTTTAAGGTTCCGGCATGACCGAATCCGCGGGACACGTGTCCGCTCTGCGGGAGCGCGTGTACGCGACGCTGGTGGGCCTCTCGACCGTGCTGCTCCTGCTGAACTACGCCGCCGGCACGTCCGCCGGGGAAGCCGTCGCCGACATCGGGGCCGCGATGGGCGCCCTCTGCCTGGCCGGTGGGTTCGCCGACGTGAGCGCGCACCGGATCACGCACGGCCGCTTCCCGCGCGGGGACGACCTCCGGCACATCCTCGCGGCGACGGGCCACGTCCTGGAAACAGCCCTGCTCCCGGTGCTCAGCATCGGCGCCGCGGCGCTGGGCTGGCTGCCGCTGAACGTCTCCCTGTGGATCGCCGCCCTGTCGCTGGTGCTCACGATCGCCGCGCTGGCCCTGCTCGCGACGCGGCGCACGTCCGTGCGGTGGCCGGTCAAGCTGCTGCTCTTCGTCGTCGAGGTGGCGATCGCCCTCGCCGTCGTGGGTGTGAAGCTGCTCGCCCACTGAAACGGCGGGAGTCAGGGCAGCCGGTAGCTGCCCGCCTCGGGTCTCTTCCGGCTCCGGTCGCCGGCCCGCTTCCCCGGCTGTCCCGTGGCCGGTGAGCGCCGCCGCGCCCGCCGGCGGGCATCATGGCGGCCATGCCGCACCGTGTCCTGCTCGCCGACGACGACCGCGCGATCCGTGAGTCCCTCGTGCGGGCCCTCGACCTCGAGGGCTACCACGTCACCGAAGTCACCGACGGCGTCAGCGCGCTCGCCACGGCCCGGCGGGACCGGTTCGACGTGCTGATCCTCGACGTGATGATGCCCGGCGTCGACGGCCTCGGCGTGTGCCGCGTACTGCGCGCCGAAGGCGACCCCACCCCGATCCTCATGCTGACCGCCCGCGTCGAGACCCCCGACCGGGTGGCCGGGCTGGACGCCACCGAACTTTCACCCTGATCACGTCGACGGCTAACCGGGCTCGGGAAGGGTGGGCGGTGCCGAGATCACTTCGAGGAGCCCGATGTCCACCCCGCTCGCCACCCGCGGTCCGCGCGTGGCGGGGCGACCCTGCCGGGCCGGGCCGGCGATCGACGCGGCCCCCGGCCGAGCACCCGGCCACCCTCCCTCTACAAAGGACACCATGACCACCGTCAACGGCCTGCCCGCCCACGTCCTGCTCGTGCACGCCATCGTCGTGCTGCTCCCCCTGGCCGCGCTGCTGCTCGTGCTCAGCGCGCTGTGGCCCGCCGCGCGCGCCAAGCTCGCCGGGCCGAACGCGATCCTGGCGGTCGTGGTCGTCATCCTGGTCCCGATCACCACCGACGCCGGCGAGTGGCTGGAACGCCACGTCGGCCGGACGCCGCTCCTGCGCACCCACACCGAACTCGGCGACACGGCGATCTTCGTCGCGCTCCCGGTGGCGGTGCTCGCGCTCGTCGTGTGGTGGCGGCACCGCGAGAGCCTGCGGGCGGGCGGGACCGGCCGCCGCGCGTTCCTCGCCCCGGCGTCGACCGCGGTGACCGTGGTGCTCTCGG
Organism: Amycolatopsis sp. NPDC026612; assembly: GCF_040638285.1. Classification (NCBI taxonomy): domain Bacteria; kingdom Bacillati; phylum Actinomycetota; class Actinomycetes; order Pseudonocardiales; family Pseudonocardiaceae; genus Amycolatopsis; species Amycolatopsis sp. NPDC026612. The sequence goes on along the minus strand of NZ_JBEZYB010000129.1, from coordinate 561 downwards.
TCCTGGCGATCGCCGCCGCGGGCGCGGCGGTCTACGACGTCTACCGCATCGGCGAGTCGGGCGCCCAGGCGACCTGGCAGGGCAACTTCAGCGCCACCCCGGCACCGGGCGGCGCCGGGCACTGACCCCGGTCAGGGCGCTATCTCCACCTCCATTCCGATGATCCGCGTGGTGTGGCGGCGGCGGCGGAGCCAGCCGCGGGCCGGCGTGCCGTCCGGCACCTCGTCGAAAAACGCCCTGCGCTGCGCCGCCGTCGCCGAGCGCCAGCGCAGCACGAGTACCGGGCGGACCGGCGCGATGTAGTCCCGCACCCGTTCGTGCGCCCCGGCGAGCCTCGTCTCGTACTCGGGGTCCGGCCGGTAGGCCAGTTCGAGGTCGATCAGGGGCGCGGCGCCGCCGGCGCGGTGATGGCAGCGCGCGAGCATCCGCGCGAGCTCGTCCATCGCGCCCCGCACGCGGCAGGGCATCTGACCCGAATTACCACTCACGAGGCCTACGGCAGCAGCGTCGTCACGAACTTGTAGCGGTCACCGCGGTAGACCGAGCGGGCGAACTCGACCG
>NZ_JBEZYB010000128.1:0-16106 GCF_040638285.1 Amycolatopsis sp. NPDC026612 | reverse complement strand
GGGACGCTCTCACCCTGGACGGCCACCTGGACGTTCACCGCCGGCCAGCGGGTCACCCACAGCTGGAACGGCGACTACAGCCAAAGGGCCGCGTCCCAGAGGGTGAGGAACGCCGAGGCCTCGCTGCGGGCCCAGGGCCGCAGCCGTTCGCGATCGCGGGCGGAGAGCTGGTACTCCTTCGCCCGGCGGACGTCGATCACCAGCGCCTCGCCGCCGGGCAGGATGTCGGGCATCGCCTGCTCCAGCACCCACAACGCGAGCCGCGCCGAATCCTTCGTCAGCGGTTCCTCCTTGAAGTAGAGCCAGGTCGCGTAGCGGCGGCCGTCGCTCTTGCGCAGCCCGATCTGGGGGCTGACGCCGATCTCGAGGTCGCCGATCCGGCACCGGCCGCGCCCCACGTCGACCAGCCGCGGCGACTTCCGGCCGAGGTACCGCAGCCAGCCGTCGGCGATCGCCGCGTAGTGCGGTTTCGTCCGCTCGTCGGCGGCGTTGACGATCGCGCGCAGCGCCACCTCGTCCTGGTTCGCCGCCCGCCCGGACCGCACCGCGTTGGCCGCCCGCCGGTAGTAGTTGAACGCCGCTCGCGCCGGGTCTTCGTACTGACGGCGCTGCCGCCGGACGAACGACGACCGCGACGGCCCGGAACTCGCGCTGTAGCCCACGAATGTGGACAGGGTGATGTAGGCCATGGCCCTGCCTTCCTCCATCACGCCACCCGCGGACGCGGGCGGCATCTCCCCTGGACAACGCCCATTTTAGAACATATGTACGACAGTTTCCGGGGCCTGACGGGTGACCCGGACCGGTGGGCGCCGGGGTCTCCCGCAAACGCCTGACTTGCGCTACGTTGCCGATCAACCTCAAACCGCAACCTTGCAGGTCGGCCGTGCGTGCCAGACTGATGCCCCGAATGGTGGATGGGGGTCCAGAGGATGAGCTGGCAGGAAGAGCTTCGCCGTCTCGACGCGGAGCTTGCCGAAGGTCGCATCGAGCCGGCTGACCACCGCAAACAGCGGGATGAGCTGCTCGCGCAGGCCTCCGGTTCGACGGTGCCCTCACCTGTGCCGTCGCCGCTGCGCCGTCCGGGTGAAACGTGGCGGAGCACCAACCCCGCGCACCAGCCGGCGCCCGCCCAGCAGGCTCCCCCGCCGCAGCGCATGGAATCGCCGCGCCCCGCGGTGCCGCACCAGCACCAGCCGAACCAGCACGTGCCGATCCAGCACCAGCCGCACCCGCAGTCACACCCGCAACAGCCGCGCCGGCAGCCGCACCCGCCCTGGCAGCGGACCGGGCTGCCGCAGACGCTGTCCACCAGCCACGTGCCCGCCATCCCGGACCACATGACGACCGCGCCGAGCCCGGCCGACATCACGCCCACCCGCTACCTGCGCGTCGACGGCCCGGCGGACAACGGACCAGGCAGCCGGTTCCCGCCGATCACCCCGCCGGGCGGCGAATCGCGCCCGGCACAGCCGCACCCCGAGCCGGAGGAATCGCCCGGCAAACACCGCTGGGCCACCGGCGGCGAGCCGTCCGCGCGCACCGGGAAGCCCTGGCCGTTCGTCGTGCTCGGCGTGCTCGTGGTGGTCGGCATGCTCATCGGCGCCACGCTGTGGCTCAGGAACGACGAGGAGAAGCCGAACGCGCTGGCGACGTTCGCGCCCGTCGTCACGGAGCCCCCGGCCGCCGCGGCCCAGCCGCAGCTGGAGGACCAGGTGCCGCCCCTGCCGGGGCTGCAGCACCCGGAGAGCTCCGCGATGTCGCTGGCCCGCGGCCTGGACCTGAAGCTGTACCCCAAGGAGGCCGCCCAGGTCTTCTCGCAACACGGCGTCACGCAGTTCGTGTTCCGCGCCTCCTCGGCCGGGGACACCGGGTTCCTCGGCTACGCGATCCCGGCCGAGAACGAGGACGGCGCGAAGGCGATCGTCGACTACCTGCGCGAGGCCGCCCACGCCGGCGGGTACGCCCCGATCACCGCCGACCCGGGCACGGTCACCGGCCGCAACGGCGACCAGCGGATGGACGGCACCTGGTACACCTCGGGCAAGGTCGCGATCGTGCTGTGGGCGTCCCAGCCCTTCGCCAAGGACAAGAACGAGCTGAAGACCAGTCTCGACAACGCACTCGCGGTGTTCAAGAAAGCGCTGCCCCCCAGCTGATCAGTCGCGCCGGTCGAGCAACCCGGCCAGCGTGCTGCGCGCGACGTCCGCGCCGAAGAGGCGGTCCACCACGGTCTTGCCCTCTTCGGACAGCCGCTGCCACAGCTTGTCGTCCTCGAGCAGGGTGACGATCTCGTCGGCGAGCTCCTGGGCCGAGCCGCCGACGAGGACGTCCCGGCCGTGGGTCAGGTGCATGCCTTCGGCCGCCAGCGGCGTGGCCACCACCGGGACGCCGTAACCGAGGCTCTCGCCCAGCTTCCCCTTCACCCCGGCCCCGAAGCGCAGCGGCGCGACGACGACCCGGGCCTCGCGGTAAGCGCTGTCGAGGTTCGGGACCCAGCCGCGGACGACGACGCCGTCGCGCTCCAGGTCGAACACCTCTTGCGGCGGGTTGCTTCCGACGATCTGGGCGACGGCGTCCGGACGGCGGTGCCGCACCAGCGGCATGATCTCCTCCGCCAGCCAGCGCGCCGCGTCCCGGTTGGGCAGGTGGTCGAAGCTGCCGACGAACAGCACGCCCGACCGTCCTTCCGGGACCGCCACCGCGCCGTCGGCGTAGTGCACGTTGGACAGCACCTCGACCCGCGCCGACGGCACGAGCTCGCGCAGCAGCGCACGCTCCACATCGGACACGACGAAGGTGACGTCGGTGGCGCGGGTCAGGCCCAGTTCGGACTCCCGCAGCACCTCGGCGCGCCGCCGCAGCGTCAGCTCCTCACGGGTGTTGCCGAGCTGCGCAGCGAGGTCGGCCTGCCGGTTGAGCCGGACGAAGTGCAGGTCGACCGTGTCGTAGGCGATGACGCAGTCCGGCGCGTGCTCGCGGACCTGCTCCAGCAGCTGCCAGGCGACGTGCGGCCGCGACAGCACGGCCAGGCTCAGGTCGGGGCCGGCGTCGCGCAGGAACTCCAGCTGTTCGCCGAGCCCGGTCACCACCGTGACGCCCGCCCGGTACAACGCCTCGGCGTACGGCTCCGGAAGCGCGTTGTTGAGCGGCATGAACACCACCCGCTCGCCGAGGCCCACGAGCAGTTCGAGGATGCGGAACATCCGCACCGACCCGGAGTCCTTGTCGGGCATCGGCACCTGGTGGTCGGCGACGAGCACGGTACCGCCGCGGTGGCCGTCCTTCGTGCGCTGCCGCCCGGCCCAGACCGCGCGCGGGCTCGCCTCGGGGAAGTGGTCGCGCAGCTGGACGCTCCACTTGTCGACGAAGACGCCGCGGTTGAGCTCCTGGTGGCGCTTCACGCCGGAGGAGACGTCCGTGCCGTTGGTGATGCCTTCGTGGTGCACGACGACCGACGCGGGCTGGACCATCGTCCGGTACCCGGCCGCCCGCACGGCGAACGCGAGGTCGGTGTCCTCGTAGTACGCGGGCGCGAAGCGCTTGTCGAAGCCGCCGATGCGCTCGAACAGCTCCCGCCGGACGAGCAGGGCCGCGCCCGAGCAGTAGTCGACGTCGCGCAGCGCCTGGAACCACGGCGCGTCGGGCGACTGGAGCCTGCCGTAGTTCCAGCCGGTGCCGTCGGCCCAGACGATGCCGCCGCACTCCTGCAGGCGGCCGTCCGGGTAGACCAGCTTCGAGCCGACGAGCCCGACGTCGGGCCGCGTCTCGACGACGGCGACCAGCTCGTCCAGCCAGCCCGGGCGGACTTCGGTGTCGTTGTTGAGGAACATGACGAAGTCGCCGCGCGCGTGCTCGGCGCCGAGGTTGCAGGCGCCGACGAAGCCGAGGTTCTTCGGCGCGCGGACCAGCCGGACCCCGGCACAGCCGGCAACGCGGTCGGCGGAGTCGTCTGGCGACTTGTCGTCGACGACGATCACCTCGAACGGCGTCGACGGCAGGTACCGCTGGATCGAGTCGAGGCAGCCGCGGGTGAACCGCCAGTTGCCGTAGACGGGGATGACGACGCTGACGATCGGCTGGTCGCTGGTGGTCACCGCGACCGGGCCCGGCACCGCGACCGGCGCGCCGGGCAGCACCCCGGCTGGCCGCCCGAGCGCCGTCTCGTAGAAGTCGCGGCGGCGGGTGCCGCGGGGCGCGTACCGCTCGATCGTGCCGCGGTACTTCCCGATCGCCCGCTGGACGAGCGCGGACGTCTCGGCGCGCAGCTTCTCGTTCTCCGCGGCGAGCCTGCCGATGGTTTCGCTGAGGCTGGTGTTGTTGCCGGCCAGCCACTCCAGCCGTTCGCGGTCGTAGCCCACCTTGCGCTGGAGCCGGTTCAGCTCGTCGGCCGCGCGCTGCCGGTCTTCCCGGGCGCGCTCGGCCTGCCGGAGCGCCTCGTCCCGCTCGGTCGAAGCGAGCCGCTCGGCCGCGGTGACCTGGGCGATTTCGCTGGTGAGCCGGGTGACGGACGCGGTGGCCCGCTCGCGCTCGGCCTCGGTGCGGCCGAGTTCGCCGCGGAGCCTGGCCGTCTCGGCGGCGGCGCGGGCGACGAGCGTCAGCTTCGGGTCGACCATGACCGACGTCGAAGGCACGTCGATCGGCTCGGCCGACGCGACGGAGACGAAGTAGGTGTGCGGCGCCCCGGTTTCGACGACCCAGCCGTCGCCGTCGCCGGCCTGCACGGTGAGGACCTCGGCACCGGCGCCGGCACCGTTGTCGTGGATCAGCGAGCCGACGGCGACGTTCTGCCGCAGCACGACGACGTGCCCGAAACTCGCGGACAGCAGCGACCGGAACGCGGACTCGGTCAGCTCGTGCACGTGGTACGGGTTCTCGTTGCCGTGGTCGTGCGTGTAGACCTCGACGTCCGGGGTGCTGCAGAGGAAGACCCCGCCGGGCGCGAGCCGGTTGCGGACGAGCTCCATGAGCCGGTCCTGCTCGTCGACGTGCTCGATGGCCTCGAAGCAGGTGATGACGTCGAAGACCTCGCCGTCGAGCGCCCGCGGGTCGGTGATCGAGCCGACCTCGAACCGCACGTCCGGGTAGCGGTTCCGGGCGTGGGCGACGGTCTTCGGGTCGATCTCGAGCCCGACGACCTGGGCGGCCGCGCGCGCGAGCATCGAGGAGCCGTAGCCCTCGCCTGCCGCCAGGTCGAGAACGCGCTTGCCCTCGGCGAACCGGGCCGCGAACGCGTAGCGGTGGTAGTGCTCGTAGATCACCTGGAGGTCTTCGGTCCACGGCACGCACCGCTCGCCGGTCCACTCGATCAGCCGATCACCGCTCGTCCCCTTGCCCATGCCGGGCAGATTAGCCGTCCGTTTGCAGTAGCCCCAGGCCGACCAGGACGTACGCGAGCGTGCGCCGGTCGCCACCGGCCGTCACCGACCAGTCCGCGTCGAGCGAAAGCCGTACCTGCCGGTGCGCGGCGAGCCGCACCGGCAGCACCTGCTCCGTCAGGCCCGGTCCGACGTCGGCCTTCGCGACCGGGACGCCGTCGACGGACACGGTGACGCTGCCGTGCTCGGTGACGCCGTCCGGCTGGTAGGTCCGGAACTCCACGGCGTCGACCGGAGCCGTGGTGAGGACCGGGAACTCGACCGCGGGCGCCGCCCAGTCGTCGTGGAAGACGCCGTTCATCCGGCCGGTCACGATCCCCGCGCCGCGCACCAGCCGTTCCCCGTTCGTGCCACCGGGCCGGAACGAGACGCGGCCGGCGGGGTCGACGACGCGGGTGTCCCGCACCGACCGTTCCGGCGTCCGGTTGCCGTGCGCGCGCAGCGGCTGCGGTGTGGGGTGGAAGAGCGCGGTCAGCCGCGTCCCGGTGACGAGCCCGAGGTCGAGCAGGCTGTCGTCGAGGACGCCGAGCTCGTCGATCAGGGCGACGTGCGCGGCGTTGTCCATGGCGAAGTTGTGGCCGTAGATGCGGTCGACGAACGGGTCGATCACGTTGCCGTAGGGCAGGAACAGGCTCGGGTGGAGGAAGTCGAGGAGCACCGGCAGGACGTCCTGGGCCCGGATGCCCTCGAAGCCGTCCGCGGCGCAGTCGATGTCGGTGAACTCGTCGTCGATCTGCCCGGTCAGCGCGTTGCGGCGCAGCTCCGGCGGCAGCGTCGCCCAGATCCGGTCGACGACCTCGTGGGCCTCGGGCCACCGGCGGTGCCCGTTGCGGCCGATCATGTCGTGCACCACCAGGACGCCGTCCGCGGTGAGGCTGCTCTTGATCTGGCCGTAGAGGTGTTCGAGGTCGAGGACGTGGTGCAGCGCCTGGAACCCGACGACGACGTCGTGCCCGGCGTCGGCGCGCCAGGTGTTGAAGTCCGCGGTGATCAGCTCGACGCGGTCGGCCACGCCCTGTTCGCGGGCCGACGCCTCGGCACGCGCCTGCATCTCGGGGTTCAGTTCGAGCAGCCGCAGCCGCACGTTGTCCAGACCTTCGGCGGCGAGGCCGCGCAGCCAGCCGAGCTCCTGGTCGCCGTTGCCGCTGCCCAGCGACAGCACCACGGCGTCCCGCGAAAGCCGCCGCGCGCGTTCGGCGATCTGCCCGACGATCAGCTCGTCGAGGCCCGGGACGCCGAGCGCTTCGAGCTTCGGGCGCACGTGCCGGTTGGACCACCGGTGCGCCGACGGCGGCAGGTTGCCGTGGATCTCCTCCTGGCCGGCGAAGGTCTCGCGCTCCCTGGCCAGCCGCTGGTCGTAGCCCGGCCCTCGGCCACCGCTCATCGCACGTCCCCTCCGAGATCACCGATCCGAACCGCCGGTCACCGGCCCGGCGCTAGGATACGGCTGTGTCGTCCCGTCCTCCGTCGCAGTTGCCCGCCGAGCAGGGCCTGCCGAGGACCCCGGAGTCCTGGCTGCCGAAGGAGCACAACCTCTACCGGCCCCGGCACAGCAAGCGCCAGCGCACGGCCTTGGCCTGCGCGGCCGTCTTCTTCGTCGCGCCGCTGTTCCTTTCGGCGGTCGGCGTGCACCCCACCGCCTTCGAGAACCGGCCGCTGCGCGAGTTCCCCAGCCTCGCCGACGGCTGGGGCTTCTTCACCGGCTTGTCCGGCTGGGCGACCGACCACCTGCCGCTGCGGCAGGCCGGGGTGCAGGCCGCCGACGCCGTCGGCACCGGGGTGTTCGGCGACCCGCCCGGCTCCGGCCAGGGCACGAACCACAACGGCGGCACGGTCGGCGTCGACCAGGGCAAGCCCGACAACGGCGACGTCCCGGGGTACGTCTACCCCACCGTGCTGCCGGGCAAGGACGGCTGGCTGTACCTCGGCGAGGACGTCAACGCCCGGTGCCGTCCGGTGATGGACACCGACCACGTCGTCGCCGCGCTGCGGAAGCTGCGCGCCGCCGTGGAGAAGTCCGGTCGCAAGTTCGAGCTGGTCATCGCGCCGGACAAGTACAGCGAAGAGCCGGCCCACCTGCCCGACACCTACGTCGGCAAGCCGTGCGCGCAGGCGCGGACCGCCGAGTTCTGGAACCGCGTGCCGCGTGAAACCGGGGCGATCGACCTGCGGCCCGCGCTCGCGGACGCCGAAAAGCGGGTCGGCCACCCGCTGTACGACCGCAACGACACGCACTGGTCGTTCGACGGCGGCCTGGTCATGACGTACGCGCTGGGCTCGGCGATCGCGCCCGGCAGCACCACCGGCTGGCAGGCGGCGCCGAACGGCGTCCGGCAGTGGCCCGCAGACCTGGCCAGGGTGCTCGGCCGCAGCGAACAGCGGCAGCTGACGATGTACCGCCTCTCCACCGACGGCGGTGCCGACCGCACCCGCTACATCGCCAGTGACTTCAAGAGCCCGCTGCACCTGAGCCAGCCGGACGGCGCCACGCCCGCCGGCTCGATCGCGCCGGCCATGGCGGTGGTGGCGGATTCGTTCACCCAGTTCGCCAGCCCGTTCCTGGCCGCCACCTGCCAGGACGTCACCATCGTGCACGGCGAGACGGTCGCGCAGAGCACCGCGCAGGAAATGACGAGCCTGTTCGCCGACCGCGACATCGTCACCTTCGAAATGGTCGAGCGCAGCGTCATCGGCGGGTCGTCCGCGCTCCTGCGCGACCAGACCATCGACCTGCTGGGCCAGGTGCTCGCCGCGCACCCCCGTTGACCGCGCCGCGGCGTCCACCACACCGAGGTAACGACGGGGTGGTGGGCGACGAACAGGTGAGCACACCCGTGCACAATGGCTCCGTGCGGCCACGCTCCGCGTGCGCAGCACCCACACGTTCGCATTCGCAGGGCGATATACCCAAGGGGGTACCGGGGTGACCTGGCAGGAAGAGCTGCGCAGGCTCGACGAGGAGCTCGCGGCGGGAAACCTGACGGCCGACGAATACCGGGCGCGACGTGATCGGGTGCTGTCGATGGCCGTCTCGACCGGCGACCAGTCCCAGGCCCCCGCTCAGCCCGCTCCGCAGCAGGCGCCGAGCGCCGCCGACGACACGCAGATCATCGCGCCCGTCACCCCGGTGGGGCAGCCGGCCCAGCAGGCGAACTCGGCCGAGGCGACGCAGGTCGTCTCCGCGGCCGACGCCGGGGGTGGCGAGCGGACCCAGGTCGTCCCGCCGTGGCAGCAACAGCAACAGCACCCGAACTCACCGTCGGGTGGGTTCCCGCAGCCGATGCAGCAGCACCAGCCGCCGCCCCAGTACGCCCAGCACTCCCCCGCCGGCGGGTTCGCCCAGCCGATGCCGCAGCAGAACCCGTGGGGTGCGGCGCAGCAGGACGTCAGCCCGCCGTGGGGTGGTTCGGAGTTCCCGCCGCTGACCCCGCCGTCGAACAACGCGGACTGGATCAGCCAGGGCCCGGAGAGCTTCCAGACGCAGCCGTCGTCGGGCAAGGGCAAGAAGATCGCCTTCGCCGTGGTCGCGGCGCTCGTGGTGGCGGGCCTCGGGTTCGGCGTCTGGGCGCTGTTCATCAAGGACAACGGCGGGTCGACGCCGCCGGTGGCCCAGAGCTCGAGCCCGCAGCCGCCGCCCGCGCCGACCGTGAAGCCGCTTCCGGAGCCGCCCGCGGCCAAGCCCGAGCCGAGCGACAACTCGTCGGCGCTGGTCACCCCGGCCGGCACCACGCGCGCCGGCGGTGGCGAGTTCGACATGGACAAGCTGGAGTCGGCCAAGTACCTGCCGACCACGGTCGTCGAGAAGTGCAAGCAGAGCGGCATGACCGAGGGCCTGCTCAAGACGACCAAGGAGGGCGACGTCACGCTGGGCCTGTTCGCCCTGGAGCTGCCGAACGCGCAGGCCGCCGCCGCGGTGGCCGCCGAGTACGGGAACGCCGAGCAGGAAGGCGGCCTGACCGTCAACCGCAACCTGTCCCTCCACGGGGTGCAGGTGTTCTCGGCTGCGGACAGCACCCAGCAGGTCTACCGGGCGGTCTACGTGCTGTACAGCCGGGTCGTCATCATCGACTCGTTCGGCCCGACCAAGGACGCGACGCTCAGCTCGTTCAAGACGCTGCTGACCGCCCAGGTCCAGAAGGCACCGCCGACGGAGCGCACCAACAACTGACCCGAAAGGGTGACGTTCCGCCGTGTCGGTGAACGCGGTCCCTCTCCCGGACGCCCTCTGAGCAGAGCATCAGCCGGGAGAGGAGGCGTCGTGATCTGGATCTGCCTGGTCGGCGTCCTCGCCATGGTGTTCCTGGTGCGCGCGGTTCGCGTGGTGCGCCGGGTCAGGCGGGGCGACGCGGTGTGACCAGCCCGGACTCGTAGGCGAGCACCACCAGCTGGGCGCGGTCGCGCGCGCCGATCTTCGTCATGATGCGGCTGACGTGGGTGCGCGCTGTCGCCGTCGAGATCACCAGGTGGGCGGCGATTTCGTCGTTCGACATGCCGCCCGCGACCAGACCGAGCACCTCGCGCTCGCGGTCGGTGATCTCGCGGACGGCGCGGGTGTCGATGCGCCGGTTTTCCGGGCGGCCGACGAACTCCTGGATCAGCCGGCGCGTGACCGTCGGGGCCAGCAGCGCCTCCCCGTCGGCGACGACCCGCAGCGCGCGCAGCAGCTCGACCGGCTCGGTGTCCTTCAGCAGGAAGCCGCCGGCGCCCGCGCGCAGGGCTTCGTAGACGTACTCGTCTACGTCGAACGTGGTCAGGACCAGCACCTTCGTCCCGGCGAGGTCGGGGTGGGCGGTGATCCGGCGGGTGGCTTCGAGGCCGTCGACGCCGGGCATGCGGATGTCCATCACGACGATGTCGGGCCGGTGCTCGATCGCGAGCGTGACGGCCTGCTCGCCGTCACCCGCCTCGCCGCACACCTCGAAGCCGTCCTCGGTCTCCAGCAGCACGCGGAACCCGGCGCGGACCAGGATCTGGTCGTCGGCCAGCAGGACGCGGATCATGTTTCCCCCTCGATCGGCAATTCGACGAACACTTCGAAACCGCCGTCGACCGGCCCGGCGGTGCACCGGCCGCCGAGCGCCGCGGCGCGTTCGCCCATGCCCCGGAGGCCGTGGCCCGGGGTCGGCTGCGCGGTGCCGCGGCCGTCGTCGCGCACCTGGAGCGTGACGGACCCTCGTTGCCGTCCGAACCGCACTTCGACGTGTTTCGGCTGGTCGGCGTGCCGGACGACGTTGGTCAGCGACTCCTGCAGGATCCGATAGGCGGCGGCGTCGACCGGCGCCGGGAGCTCGCCGGCGTCGCCGTGGACCTCGACCGTCAGCCCGGCGTCGTGGGCGTGGTCCAGCAGCTCACCGGCCTGGGCAAGGCTCGGGGCGGGCGCCTTGTCCTGGCCGGAGCGCAACACGGCCAGGGTCGCCCGCAGGTCGTTCAGCGCGGACGCACTGGCCGCCTTGATGTTGAGCAGCGCTTCCTTCGCCTGCTCGGGGCGCCGATCGGCGACGTGCGCGGCGACGCCCGCCTGGACGTTGATCATCGCGAGGCTGTGCGCGACGACGTCGTGGACCTCGCGGGCGATGCGCAGCCGTTCCTGTTCCGCGAGCCGGTGGCGGTGCTCGTCGGCCTGGTCGCGGCGGGCGGCGAGCGCGTCGAGCTGGTACCGGACGGCGGTCCCGATCCCGGTGACGGCGGTCAGCCAGACGACGAGGAACGCGGCCCCCGCTTCCAGGGCGAACGACCTGGTCAGGACGACGTGCACGACGTAGGCGGCGGCGAGCGCGGCCGCGCCGGTGCTGCCCGCGGTGAGCGGCCCGCGCTGCCGGGTCAGCACGAACAACGCGATGGTCGGTACCAGGATGACCGGCCCGCCGGGCAGGCCGGAGGCGTAGTAGCCGAACGCGGATGCGGCTGTGAGGAGGAAGAGCGGCAGCGGGAAGCGGTGGACGATCAGCAGCGTGAGGACGGTCGCGGCGAGCCAAGCGGCACCGAGCGGCGTCAGTGGCGACGTCCCGGGTTGCCACCGCGAAGCCGCGCTGGTCGCCCCGAGCACGAAGCCCAGGACGACGACGGTGCGGACCACGCGGCCCACCCAGGGCGGCCATCTCATACCGCGAAAACTACCGGTCCCGGCCGGGCCGCACGTCCGTCTCGAAGCGGCCTCCCGGCGTACGTCGTCAGTCGAACATCAGCGGCAGCTTCGCCGCCGTTTCTTCGTCGGCCGGGGTGTAGGTCGACATGGTGATCTCGGACCGGCGGCCGTAGTAGAGGTAGGTGAAGTTGAACTGGAGCAGCCCGACGTCCGGGTGCAGGTACCGCTTGGTGCGGATCGGCTCCGCGTTGACGTCGTGGTGCGGCCACAGCTCGGCGAACAGCGGCGACTCCGCCTTCAGCCGCTTCACCAGCTGCTTCCACGCCGGCTCGGCGACGTGGTCGGCCATCGCCGCGCGGAACGACGCGATCACCCGTGGGATGTTCGACTCCCAGTCCAGCATCCGCTTGCGCCACTCGGCGTTGAGCAGGCACTGGACCAGGGTGTTGCGGTCCTCGAACGGGATCGCGCCGACGTCACCCAGCAGCCAGGTGTAGCCGCGGTTGTAACCGAGCAGATCGCAGCGGGCGTTGCGGATCGCGACCGGGTACGGCTCCAGCTTCTCGAGCATCAGCTCCATCGCCGGCGTGATGACCTGGCAGTCCTTCTCGCGCTCCGGCTCGGGCGCGCCGGCCAGGCGGAACAGGTGGACGTGCTCGTGCGGGTCGAGCCGCAGGGTGCGGGCGATGGCCTGCAGGACCTGCTCGGACGCGTTGATGTCGCGGCCCTGCTCGAGCCACGTGTACCAGGTGACCCCGACGCCGGCGAGCTGCGCGACCTCTTCGCGGCGCAGCCCCGGTGTCCGGCGGCGGCCCACGATCGGGAGGCCGACCTGTTCGGGCGTGATCCGCTCGCGGCGGCTGCGCAGGAACCTCGCCAGCTCCTGGCGGCGGAGGCCGGATTCGACGGCGGTGGTCATGGTGCCAGGGTGCCACGCTCTCGAACCTGGTACCAGGTAGTGGCCAGTACCCGGATAACCAGCAACTGGTACCAGGTTTGAAAGGGGTTGATCGTAGTACTCATGACCACGACCCCTCTCGCGCCGAACACCCCCGGCGCCGAACTTCGACCGGGATTGACCCCCGTCGGCCTGGTCACGGTGCTGCTGGGGGCGGCACTGCCGATCATCGACTTCTTCATCGTCAACGTCGCCCTGCCGACGATCGACGCCGACCTGCACGCGTCCACCGCCACCCTGGAACTGGTGGTCGCCGCCTACGGCATCGCGTACGCGGTGCTGCTGGTGGTCGGCGGCCGTCTCGGCGACGCGTTCGGCAGGCGGCGGCTGTTCTTCGCCGGCCTCTGGCTGTTCACGCTGACGTCCCTGGCCTGCGGAATCGCCCCGACGGCCGGCACGCTGGTGGTGGCCCGCGCCGCGCAGGGGGCGGCGTCGGCGCTGCTGCTGCCGCAGGTGCTCTCGATCATCCAGGCGACGACGTCCGGCGAAGAGCGTTCGCGCGCCCTGGGGCTGTTCGGCGCGACCGGCGGCCTCTCGACGGTGGTCGGCCAGCTCCTCGGCGGCGGCCTGGTGGCGGCGGACCTGTTCGGCACCGGCTGGCGGCCGATCTTCCTGGTGAACGTCCCCATCGGCCTGGTGGTGCTGCTGCTGGCCCGCAAGCTGCCGGAGAGCCGCGCGCACAACCCGCTGGGCGTCGACCGCCTCGGCACGCTGCTCCTGGCGGTCACGCTGCTGTCGCTGCTGGTCCCGCTGATGGAAGGCCGGGCGCTGGGGTGGCCGGCGTGGACGATCGCGCTGCTGGCCCTCTTCCCGTTTTCCGCCGCGGCACTGGTCCACGTCGAACGGCGCCTGGAACGGACCGGCGGCTCGCCGCTGCTGCCGCCGTCGGTGCTGCGGCTGCCGAGCGTGCGGCGCGGGCTGATGGTGGCCGTGCCGTTCTTCGCGGCGTTCGGCTCGTTCATGTTCGTGTTCGCGATGACGCTGCAGCAAGGCCTGCACTTCGGCCCGCTGGGCGCGGGTGGGGCGCTGACGCCGCTGGCGGTCGCGTACTTCACGGTGTCGGTGCTGAGCAGCCGCCTGGTGGCCCGCTACGGCCAGAAGGTCGTCCCGGTCGGTGGCGCGGTCACGGCGGTGGGCATGGTGGCGCTGCTCTGCACGACGCTGTCCGCCTGGCCGCACGTGACGATCCTCGACCTGGCGCCGTCGATGGTGGCGATCGGCGTGGGCAACGCCCTGGCGATGACGACACTGTTCCGGATCGTGCTCTCCCACGTCCCGACGGACCTGGCCGGCGTCGGCTCCGGCGTGATGACGACGAACCAGCAGACTGCGCTGGCACTAGGCGTCGCGACGCTGGGGAGCCTGTATGCGGCCCTCTCGGGTTCGCTGGGGAGCCGGGACGCGTTCGCGGTGGTGATCGGCCTGGTGGCGCTGCTGGCGGTGATCGTCGCGATCACCGGACGGCGGCTGCCGGACCCCCGGGGGTAGAAATCCACGATTCACCCGTCGGAAAAGCCGGGCGCCGAACGACGATGAGGGTGTGACGGAACCTCGGGTACGACCGGACCCGGCCTTCGCGCTGCTCGGGCTGTACGAAACGGCCCTGCCGGAGGTCTACGGGTACCTGCTGTCCCGGTGCGGCGACCGCACGCTCGCCGAGGAGCTGACGTCCGAGACGTTCCTCGGGGCGGTCGCCGCCTGTCGCAAGGAGTACTCGCCCCCCGTGAGCACCGGGTGGCTGATCGGCGTCGCCCGGCACAAGCTCGCCGACCACTGGCGGCGCAAGGAACGTGAGGAACGCGGGCTGCGGCTGGTCCACGACAGCGAACCGGGCGTCGAAGACCCGTGGGACGAGCGGCTCGACGCCCTGCGCGCGAGACAGGTGCTCGAATCGCTCGGGCCGCACCACCGGGCCGCACTGACCCTGCGCTACGTCGACGGTCTCGGCGTCCCCGAGGTCGCCGGCCACCTGGGGCGCAGTGTGCACGCCACCGAGGCGTTGCTCGTGCGGGCGCGCGCCGCGTTCCGTCGCGCTTACGTGGAGAAGGAGGGTCGCGATGCCTGAGCCTTTCGACGCGCTTCGCCGTCCCTCCGAGCGGGTCGCCCCCGATCCGGGCTTCGCCGCCGAACTACGCGACAACCTGCGTCGCCAGATCTTGAACGGAGCCGAGATGACCACCACCTCCGAGACCCCGACGACCCACGCCGAACTGCGCTCGTTGACGCCGTACCTCGCCGTTTCCGACGCCCGGGCCGCGCTCGACTTCTACGTCGAGGTCTTCGGCGCGGTACGCCGCGCCGAACCGATCCTGATGGACGACGGCCGGATCGGGCACGCCGAACTGGCCATCGGCGACGCCGTGCTGATGCTCGCCGAGGAGTACCCCGAGATCGGGCACGTCGCCCCGCGCGAGGGTGGCGCTTCGGTACGGGTCGAGGTCCCGGACCCCGACGCCAGCGTGACGCGGGCCCTGGAGCTGGGCGCGACGCTGATCCGCGCGGTGAGCGACTCGCCGTACGGCCGGGGCGGCTCGTTCCGCGACCCGTTCGGCCAGCGCTGGCTGGTGTCCCGGGCGGCGCCGAAGCCCCGGCCGAAGCCCGGCGAGGCGATGTACTTCACGTTCCAGGTCCCGGAGGCTTCGCCCGCGAAGGCCTTCTACGGCGCGGTGCTGGGCTGGCAGTTCACCCCGGGCTCGACGACGGATTCGTGGGGGTTCTCGGGGCCGGGTCTCGAAGGTGGCCTGTGGGCCGGGGACCGCCAGGTGGGCTGGAAGCTGATGTACGCGGTGGACGACCTCGAGGCGGCTTTGACGCGGGTTCGCGAGCAGGGGGGCCGGACGGGCGAGGTGGAACACCACCCGTACGGGACCACCGCGGACTGCGCGGACAACCAGGGCATCGAGTTCTGGCTCTGGGAGCGACCGAGCTAACGACCCGCCGCGTAGCCCTGCATCCCGCGCGCGTTCGCCGCCGCGCGCAACAGCCCGCCGGAACGGGAGACCGCGGACAGGCGGCCCAGTGCCCAGTCGCCCGCGTCGACCACCGAGTGGCCGCGGGCCCGGAGGGCGTCCAAAGTGGACGCCCCGAGGCGCGACTCCACCACCAGCTCGCGCGGGTTCCACGAGCGCGGGTAGAACGAGCTGGGGAACGCCGTCGAGTGCCAGGCCGGGGCGTCGATCGATTCCTGGAGGTTCAGGCCGCCGTAGACGTGGGCCAGCCAGAAGCACAGCTGCCACTGGTCCTGCTGGTCGCCGCCCGGGGTGCCGAAGGCCAGTGCCGGGACGCCGTCGCGCAGGGCCAGGGACGGGGACAGCGTGATGCGCGGGCGCTTGCCGGGGGCCAGCGAATTCGGCAGGCCCTGCTCCAGCCAGAACATCTGGCCGCGCGAGTCGAGGCAGAAGCCCAGCGACGGGATCGTCGGGCTCGACTGCAGCCAGCCACCGGACGGGGTCAGTGAGATCAGGTTGCCCGCCGCGTCGGCGACGTCGAGGTGGACCGTGTCGCCGCGGGTTTGGCCCTGGGGGCCGACCGTCGGCTCGCCCGTCGCGCCGCCTTCGGACTGGACTCCCTGCAGGGAGTCCAGGATCGCCGGGAGGCGGGCGGGACCGCGCGCGTCGCCCGGACGGAGGCCGGGCGGCCCGGCGGGGGGGGTTGAAGGCGCCCCGCGGGGCGGGTCGGGAGTGGT
>NZ_JBEZYB010000127.1:0-16952 GCF_040638285.1 Amycolatopsis sp. NPDC026612 | reverse complement strand
CCGTGACGTCGTTCACGGCCCTGCGCGCCCAGGCCGCGCTGCAGGTCCGGCAGGACGCCACCGGCGAAATCACCTGCGAAATCGTCGACCCCGACGCGCTGGCGGCCCTGCCGGCCCCCGCACCGGGCGACGTGTTCGCCGACCTCGCCGGCGACCCGCACGCCCTCGCCGGCGAGGGCGTGGAGTACCTGTTCGGCGCGGTCGGCGACCGGCGGTTCACCCCGTTCTGGGCGCACAGCCGGGCCCAGGAGCGGCGCGCGTTCGAGGAGTTCGTCGACTTCGCCGCGGCGCGGGTCGCCGAGCACCCGGGCTCGCACGTCTACCACTACGCGCCGTACGAGGTGACCGCGATCAAGCGGCTCGCGGCAGTGCACGGGACCCGCGAGGAGACCGTCGACCACCTGCTGCGCAGCGGCGCGGTCGTGGACCTGCACGCGGTCGTCCGGAAAGCACTGCGGGTGTCGCAGCGGTCGTACTCGATCCGGCACCTCGAGCCGCTCTACCAGCCCGGCGCCCGCGGGAAGACCGCCGAGTCGGCCGTCGAGGCGTACGAGGAGTACCTGGCGCTCGCGCAGTCCGGTGAGCCGGAACGCGCGGACGAGGTCCTGCGCCGCATCGGGGAGAACGTCGAGGACGACTGCCTGTCCGCCCAGCGGCTGTTCGAGTTCCTGCACCGGGTCCGCGCCGACGCGGGGATCGACGTCCCGGAGCCGGCCGTCGAGTCCGCCGAGGCCGCGCTGCTCCGCGCGGCCGAGGAGGACGTCGCCGCCGAGCGGCGCGCCGAACGGGCCGCGCAGCTGGCCGCGCTCGTCGACCCCCTGCTCGACGGGTTGCCGGACGACCCGGGCGACTTCACCGGCGAAGAGCGGGCCCGCGCGCTGCTGGCGGCGTCCGTCGGCTACCACCGCCGCGAGACCAACCCCGCCTGGTGGGAGTACTTCCGCCAGCTGGCCGCGCCGCTCGGGGACCTCGAGGTGGACACCGCCTGCGCCGTGCCGGTCTCGCTGGAGGCGGGGGAGTGGGTGCCGCCCGCCGGGCGGGCGCGCACCGCGAAGCGAACGCTGCTGCTGACGTGCGACCCCGACCGGCCCCACCCGTTCGCGCCGGGCGACGACGTGCGGCTGCGCTACGGCGACACCGCCCGCGACGCGAAGGTCGTCGCCGCGTCGGCCGTGGAGCTGACGCTGGAGGAGAGCTGCCCGCCGGACGCCACCACGAACGAGCGGCCGGCCGCGGTGCTGCCCGGCAGCCCGGTGCGGCCCTCGCCCAAGGACGAGGCGGTCGCCGAGCTCGCCCGCCTGGTCGTCGACGCCCTGCCGGTGCTGCCGCGGCACCCCGGCATCGACCTGCTCCGGCGGACGCCACCACGGCTGCGCCTGGGTGCGGCGCTGCCCGAGCCGGGGGAGGACCTGGTCGCCACGGTGATCGAGGCGGTCGCCGAACTCGACGGCTCGGCGCTCGCCGTGCAGGGGCCGCCGGGGGCGGGCAAGACCTACCTCGCCGGCAAGCTGATCGCCCACCTGGTGCGGGCGGGGCGGACCGTCGCGGTCACCTCCACCAGCCACAAGGCCGTGGAAAACGTGCTGAGCGCGGCCAAGAAGAGCGCGCCGGAACTGCCGTGCGCCAAGCGGGCGAAGAAGACGCCGGACCCGGCCGCGCCGTGGGACCAGCCGAAGAGCAATCCCGCGCTGGTGAAGTGGCGCGAAGAGCACGACACCGGGCACCTCGTCGGCGGGACGGCGTGGACGTTCGCCAACGCGGCGATCCGCGAGGAACCCTTCGACCTGCTGATCATCGACGAGGCCGGCCAGTTCGCCCTCGCCGACGCACTCGCGGTTTCGATGTGCGCGAAGAACGTCCTGCTGCTCGGCGACCCGCAGCAACTGCCCCAGGTGGTGCAGGGCACGCACCCGGCGGGCGCCGAGGCTTCGGCGCTGGGCCACCTGATCGGCGACGCCGACATCATGCCGCCTGAGCTGGGTTACTTCCTCGACGAAACCCGGCGCATGCACCCGGCCGTGTGCGAACCGGTGTCGAAGCTGTCCTACGCCGGACGGCTGCACGCCCACCCGTCGGCCGCGGACCGCGCGCTGGAGGGTGTCGACGCGGGGTTGTACCTGGCCGAGGTCGACCACCGCGGCAACACGACCCGGTCGGTGGAGGAAGCCGCCGCCGTCGTGCGCATCGTGTCCGAAGTGCACGGTCGCTTGTGGACGGACCACGGCCGCCACCGTCCGCTGGGCGACCACGACATCGTCGTCGTCGCGCCCTACAACCTGCAGGCGCGGACGGTGACCCGGGCACTGGAGGAAGCCGGCTTTCCCGGGGTCCGGGTGGGCACGGTCGACCGGTTCCAGGGCCAGGAGGCCCCGGTGGTGATCACCACGATGACGTCGTCGTCGGCGGTCGACCTGCCCCGCGGCCTCGACTTCCTGCTCTCCCGCAACCGGCTCAACGTGGCGTTGTCGCGGGCGCAGGCACTCGCGGTCCTGGTGTGCTCGCCCCGCCTCGTCGAGGCCGACATCCGGACCGTGGACCAGCTGCGGCTGGTCGCGGGCATGATCGGCCTGACGACCGCGGCGCGGCCCTGGCCTGCCGGGTAAGGGTCAGCTGGGCGGTTCGACCTCGCCGGCGTCCTCGTCGACGTCCTGCGTGTCGGGCTCCTTCCGGTCGGCCTTGGGAATGTCCACGTCGAGGTCGAGTTCCGGGGTGCCGGGTGGGGGCGGGGCGTCGGGGGTCAGGGGGCCTTGCTCGGACTCGGTCATGAACGGGGGTTACCCCGGTGACCGGTGATCGAAGCCCGGCGCCTTGGGCGTGCGCCCACGCGGGCTTCGACCGGCGTGACCGGCGCGCGTCGGATCCGTACCGCCGCGCCGGTCGATCCTCAGCCGGTCGTGCGGTGGCGCCGGGACACCGCCGCGGTGAGCAGGTCGCCCGGCCGGGGGAGCGTGCCGACCAGCCTGGTGAACGCGCTGCGCCGCACCACCTTGCCGGGGTGGCTGCCGTGGACCTGCCCCGGTTCGTCCACAGTGGAGTCGACGTTGTCCGTGCCGTTGTCCGGCAGGGTGCTGCGGAAGCTGCGCGAACCGACCCGGCGCAGCGAAAGCAGCGCGTCGGTCAGGGCGGGCGAGATCCGCTGGCCGAAGAAGAAGCCGGCCGCGGCCCCGCCGACGGGGATTTCACGGCGGGGGTGCGTCGCGGCGAACACGATGGTGTCGGCGACCGTCTCGGGCGCGTACACCGGCGGCGGGGGCTTCGGCAGCGCGCCGAGCTTACTGCGCGAGTGCTCGAAGAACGGCGTGTCGATCGCCCCGGGGAGGATGGTGGTGACCGCGATCGGGGCGCCCTCCTGCGCGAGCTCGATGCGGAGGCAGTCGTAGAAGCCGCGCAGCGCGAACTTGCTGGCGGTGTAGGGCGCGTGCAGCGGCACCGCCCGCACGCCCTCGACCGACGCCACCCCGATCACCGAGCCGCCGCCCGCGCGGCGCAGGGCGGGCAGCACCGCGCGCACCCCGTGGACGTGGCCCAGGAAGTTCACCCGCAGGACGCGGTCGAACTCTTCGTCGGTGATGTCTTCGACGCGGCCGAACACCGCGACCCCGGCGAGGTTGACCCAGGTGTCGATCCGGCCGAACCGGGCTTCGGCCGTCCGGACCAGCTCGCGGACCGCGGCCGGATCGGTGATGTCGGTGGGCACGGCCACGGCCGTCCCCCCGGCGCTCGTGATCTCCCCGACCAGCGTGTCGAGGGCTCGCGCGGTGCGTCCGGCGCAGACGACACGCGCTCCTTGGGCGGCGAAGGCGAGCGCCGCGGCCCGGCCGATCCCGCTCGACGCGCCCATCAGCACGACTACCTGCTCGGACACCGGTCGGGGCATGGGGGACTCCTCGGGGTCGCGGTTTCCGGACCACCCGGTTACCGCTTCCGCCGGGGCACAAACGCGGCCGGGACAACTGCGCGGCCGGGATAACTGCCGGGACCGGGGGTACCTGTACCGGGTGCCCCTCCCCGCCGGAATCGCCGCCTTCGTCCCCGGTACGGCGGTCGCCGCGGCCGCCGCCGTCCTGTTCGCCGTCGGCTCGGTGCTGCAGCACGAGGCCGCTTCGAGCAGTGCGCACGCCCGGGGCCTCGAACTGCGCCTGCTCGTGACGCGTCCGAAGTGGATGGTGGGGCAGAGCGCCACCGTGCTGGGGACCCTGCTGCAGGTGGTCGCGCTGGCCCTGGCGCCGGTGGCCATCGTGCAGCCCGTCCTCGCCGGGGGACTGGTCGTCGCGCTGGGGATCCGCTCGGTCCGCGACCGGTGCCTGCCGTCCCGGCTCGACGGGATCGGGGCCGGCTGCACCTGCGGTGGCCTGGCCGTCTTCCTCGTCGCCGCCCGCCCCGCCGCCGGCACCGGCGAGCACCTGCCACCGTGGTTCGCCGTCGCCGCCGCGGTGGTTGTGGCGGTGGGTCTGGTCGCCGTGTCCGGCCGGTTCGGGCGCGGGCCGTGGGGCGCGCTGGCGTGCGGGGCGACGGCCGGGGTCGCGGCGGGCGTCGCGGCGGTGCTGATCTCCGCGGCCGTGAAGACGTTCGAGGAACGCGGGCTGGTGTCCACCCTGACCGGCACCGCGCTGTGGGCCGCCCTCGCCGTCGCGGTCGTCGCGCAGCTCGGCAGCCAGCAGGCCTACGCCCGGGGTGCGCTGTCGTGGTCGATGCCCGCCCTGGCGCTGCTCGACCCCCTCGCCGCCGTGCCCGCCGCGCGGTTCTTGACGGGGGAACGGCTCGAACCGGGGCACGCTTTCGTGTGGGTCCCCGCCGCCGCGGTGGCCGTCGTGGGCGTCGTCCTGCTGTCCCGGACCGGGGAAGGCTGCCGCCGGCCGGTGTTTCGCCGTCGCGTCAGCGGGAAGTCCGGGGACCATGACCGAACCGGACCAGAGCTATGACCCGCCGCACGACACCGGCGAACCCGACGCCGTCGAGACGGACCCGGCCGCGCTCAACAGCGCCGAGGACCTCGACGAGGACCGGATCCGCGCCGACCCGCTCGAGGAGGGCATGGATCCCCCGGAGCACTGGTCGGGCGTGACGAAGTACGGGATGACCCCGTGGGAGCAGGCCCACCCGCGGGGACTGGGCGACCGCATCGACGAGGAACTCCCGGACCCGGCCACGGAGGTGCCCCCGGCCGGTGTCGGCGCCCTGCCGGACCAGGAAGCCGACGCGGACCCGGACACGGGCGCGACCCCGGACCAGCCGATCCAGCTGGAACCGGTCGACGGCGACGGTCTCCCGGTCGACACCGAGCCCGACCAGATCGGCGTGGAGGCCGGTTCCGCGGTGGCCGCGGGGCCGGAACAGGGTGCCCTGCACGTCGAAGGAGAACGCTGAGCCGTGACGACTCCCGGGCGCGGCGTGCAGCCCACAGCGCGTTCCGCGTGGGCGGGAGTCCTCGCCGGGATCGGCGTTGCGGCGTTCGCCGACGAGACCGTGTTCCACCAGCTGCTGCACTGGCACCACTTCTACGACCGGTCGACCACGGACGCCGGGCTGGTCTCCGACGGGCTGTTCCACGCCTTCGGCTTCTTCGCCGTCGTCTTCGGCTTGGTGCTCGTCGCCGACCTGCGGCGGGGTGATCGCCTGTCGGGCCGTGCCCTCACCGGTGGCGTCCTGACCGGCGCCGGCGCCTTCCAGCTCTACGACGGCACCGTCCAGCACAAACTCCTCGGCCTGCACCAGATCCGCTACGCCGTGGACCTCACGCCGTACGACTGGACGTGGAACGTCGTCGCGGTGCTGCTGGTGGTGGCCGGCGTGGTCCTGCTGCGCCGCGCGCGGGCGACGGTGTGAGCGCCCACGCCGGCCACTCCCTGCAGGCGCTGCTCGCCGTCGCGGTGTTCGCGGCTTACGAAGCCGGCGCGTGGCGGCTGCGGCGCCGGGGTGACCGGTGGACACCCCGCCGGGACGTGGTGTTCGGTGCCGGCGTCGCCGCGACGCTGGTGCCGGGCGCACCGACGTTCACCGGGCACATGCTGCAGCACGTCGTGCTCGGCATGGTGGCGCCCGTCCTGGTGGTGCTCGGCCGCCCGGTCACCCTCCTGCTGCGCGCGGTCCCGAAAACGGCTCGCCACCGCCTCAAGCGCGTCCTGGGCTCGTGGGCCGCCGGTGTGCTGGTCTTCCCGCCGGTCGCCGCCGTCATCGAGGCAGGCAGCCTGTGGCTGCTCTACCGGACCTCCCTGTTCGCCGCGATCGGCGACGAACCCTGGCTGCACGGGCACGTCTTCCTGACCGGCCTGCTGTTCACCACGGCGGTGTGCCGGCTCGACCCGTTCCGCCACCGCGTCGGGCTCGGCGTCCGCGCCGGCGCGCTGATCGGCGCGGCGGCGGCGCACGCCGTGCTGGCCAAGACCTTGTACGTCACTCCGCCGCCGGGCGTGCTGCTCGCCGTCGCGGACCGGCAGGCCGGAGCCCAGCTCATGTACTACGGCGGGGACGTCGTCGAACTCGGGCTCGCGCTGATCGTCGCGCTGCAGTGGTACGCGGCGCGCGGGCGGGCCGACGTTCGGGCGCGCCGGGCGAGGAGCCGCCGAACGGGGGTGCCCCGCGGGGCCCGATCCTGATAACCCTGTGCGCGTGACCATGGACACGATCGACCTGCACAGCATCAACCCGTGGGAGGTGTCCTTCCTGCGCGAGGAGGTCGGCGCCTACTTCGCCCACGGTGTGGAGCTCGCCCCCGGGGCGACCGTCCTCGACGTCGGCGCCAACGTCGGTGTCTTCTCCGCGGCCGTGTACGAGCGGTTGGACGGGGACGTGCGGATCTACGCGTTCGAGCCGCTTCCGCCGCTCTACGCGACGTTGGAGCGCAACGGCCGCGACTTCTTCGGCGGCCGGCTGACCGCGTTGCCCTACGGGCTGGCGGCCGGCGAGGAGGACCTGGACTTCAGCTACTTCCCGGCGGCGACCATCTTCTCGTCTTCGTGGCGGGACGCGGCGAACGTCGAAGCCGAGCGGCAGCGGGTCACCGCCAGCGTCGTCGAGATGATCCGCCGGGGCGGCCTGGGTGCGGCGTTGCGCCGCGTGCCGGTCCCGATCCTGCGGGGGATCGTCGGGCGCAAGCTGAAGGTGATGCGGGAGCTCGAAACCCACCACGTCCGGGTCCGGCCGCTGTCGGCGGTGCTCGACGAGCAGGGCATCGAGCGCGTCGACCTGCTGAAGGTCGACGTCGAGGGCGCCGAGCTCGACGTGCTGCGCGGGCTCGAAGACCGGCACTGGCCGCTGGTCCGGCAGGCCGTCGTCGAGGTCGAAGGGTGGCGGCGGAACCGCGACACCGTCCGCGAGGTCTTCGCCGTGCGCGGGTTCACGGTCGAGGCCGTGCAGGATCCCGTCCAGGAAGCCGCCGACATCGGGATGGTCTTCGCGGTCCGCTAGGAGCGGTAGCCGAGCCAGTCGAGGTTGATCGAGCCGGTGTCGCCCGGGGCGTAGGAGAGGGTCACCACCGGGTCGCGGCCGCTGAGCGGGACGTCGGCGAAGCTCGTCGTGCCCCAGGCGTCCCAGCTGTCGGCGACCTTCGGGAAGCCGACCTGCCGCACCGCCTGCCCGTTCACCGAGAGCGTCATGGTGCGGGTGTCGCTGTTGGCGTTGGCGTACCGCACGGTGATCGTGCCGCGCTCCGGCGCCGTCGTGGTGCGGTGGACGGTGAACGACGACGTCGCGCCTTGGGCCCAGAGGCCGTCGAGGAACGCGCGGCCCGAGTAACCGGTGTGGTTCACGTTCGTCTTCACCCCGCCGGAGTTGCGGGCGTCCTCGGCTTCGAGGTGCGCCGGGTCGGGGCAGCCGCCCAGGGCGGCGGTGCCGCCGGTGTCGGCGCAGCGGTCCCGGTCGTCGGGCACGGCGTCGCCGTCCCGGTCGCCGGCGGGCGCCCCGGTGAGGGTGACGTCGACGGTGTGGTCGCCGGTGAGCGTGGCCGGGACCTCGGTGGGGGCGGCCTGGCCGTCGAGCGTGAACGAGCGGATCGTGGTGCCGGCACCGTGCAGGGCGACGGTGAGGTTCGCCCCGCGGTAGCGCAGGTTCCGCAGGGTGACGTCGCCCCAGCCCGCGGGGAGGCGAGGCGCGAACGACAGCCCGCGGTCGGTGAAGGTCAGCCCGAACAGGCCGCTGTGGATCATGTCGAGGAACGCCGTGGCCGACCAGGTCTGGTCGGGCTCGGAACCCCAGTGGAACTTCACGGTGTCGCCGAGCCGCTGCCAGCCCCCGTCGACGACCCCGGTGGTCCCGTTGTAGATCTCCCAGAAGCCGCTGTTGCCGCCGGCCAGCTTGGCCAGGCGTGCCGTCTCCGCGGCGAACGCGTTCTGCTCGCCCTGGGCGGCCAGCGCTTTCGCCCACAGGCCCTGCACGAGCGGCCAGACGACGGCGTTGTGGCGGCCGGGCTGCGCGTCGCTGTAGCGCGCCCAGTTCGGGTAGGTGTCGGGCATGCCCCAGGGCAGTTCCCGGGCGTGGCCGGCGATCGACCGGGCCTGCGCCGGGTTCGCGATGCCGAAGAGCAGGGCGAACGCCAGCCCGGTGCCCTCCTGGTAGGCGCCGCGGGAGCCGTCGGCGAGCAGCTGGTAGTCGTACAGCCCGGTGCCCGGGTTCCAGAAGTGCTGGTTGATCGCGGTCCGGAGCGCGGCGGCCTTGCTCCGGTACCCGGCGGCTTCCTGCCCCGGCCGACGCAGTTTCCCGGCCATGTTCGCGGCGTTGACGTAGGCGCCGTAGTAGAGCGCGTTCGTGCTCAGGTACATCCCGCTCGCCACCCCGGGCCACGGCATGCTCCCGGTGCTGACCGACTCGGTCGCGTCGGCGGGCGGCGCGGGGTAGCCGGCGATGCCGTCGTTGAAGAAGGAGGCGCCGGTGAACAGGCCGTAGGTCGCGTTGAAGCCGGCGGTGGTGGCGTGCTCGCGGATGGTTAGCGTGTCCGTCGCCGTGCGGTAGGCGTCCTGGAGGAAGTCCCGGTCGCCGGTGACCAGGTAGTGGTGCCAGGCGGCGGTGACCCAGACGACCTGGTCCCACTGCTGGTCGTCCTGCTGCACCCGCAGGGCACCGCTCGCGTCCTTGTCGACGACGGCCCACAGCGTGTTCTTCGCCAGGGCCGGGTCGAGGAGACTCGCGGCGTTCCAGCTGTTGATCGACGCGTCGCGGGTCCAGGGCTGGTCGTAGCCGCCGCCCGCGCGGAGGAGGCCGGTGGCCGGGTCCAGCAGGTCGCTCCGGTCGTAGCGGGCGTCGTAGCCGATCGTGTTGGTCTGCAGGAGGTTCTGCAGGGCGGCGGCGTAGGCGGTGCCGAACAGCGCTTGGCTGTCCGGGTTCGCGAACTCGATCGAGGGTGGCGCCGGGCGCGCCGTGGCCGGGGCCGCGCCGGCGAGCGTGCCGCACGCGGCGGCCAGGGCCAGCAGGGCGTAACCGCTCCGCAGCGGGAAACCGTGCTTCATGCGCGTACCCCTTCCGGCGCCGAGCCATTGCACCACGGAACGACGGTGTCTCTCCGGGTACGCGCGAATCCTGTCTGTTTCTGTCCGCCGGTCCGGCGTGGCGGGAATCGTTGTGCCTGGTGACCGCGTGTGATCCTGATCGGTCAGGGGGCCACCGAAGTGGCCGCGCCGGGCTCCGCCGTTGCATACTGCTGGAATGGCGCCAAGGAACCCGGAGACCGCACGGTGAGTCCCCGCGAGGAGCCGTCCCGCAAGAAGTTCGGCCGGATCGATCCGTTTTGCCTGATGGCGGTGCTGCCGGTCCTGCTCGTGGCCGGCATCCTGGGCGCGCTGGTCAACGTGGCGCTCGGCATCGGCTGCGCCGTGTTCGCGGGCCTGATCCTGCTGTTCGACTCCTGGGTGAACCGGCCTCGCCGGGTGCCGCAGGCCGACCGTCCGGCTCGGCCGGCCCGCCCGGCGGCCCCGCCACCGGGCCGCGGACCGGCGCGAGCGCCCGCACGCGCACCCCGCCCGCAGGACGCGCGCGGCCCCGCCCGCGCACCGGCTCGTGCCCCGGTCCGGCGGGCAGGCCCGCCACCCGCGGGGCGCTGAGGATTCGCTGATCCCCCGCCGCGAGCCGCTGCGCAAGGGCTCGCCGGCTCAGCCGCCGACGTGGATGCCCGGGCGGCGGGCGGGGTCCTTTTCGCTGCTGCGGATGATTTCCCGGACGACCGGCGCGGTGTCGCCGCGGCCCAGCAGGAGGTAGCGGAAGAGGTGCCCGAGCGGGTTGCCTTCGGACCACTCGAAGTGGCACTGCGGGCGGACGCCGGTCACGTCGCGCAGGGTCAGCAGGATCGCGGCGATCGCGTTGGGGGCGGCGGGGCTGTCCGCGCGGAGGATCCGGTGCCCGTCGATGTCGACGCCGCGGACCTTCAGCACGTTGCTGAACTCCGACGGGTCCACGACGTCGATCTCGAGGAAGAGGACGTCGGCTGCGCCGGGGACCGGGTTCATCGCCCGTTGCTCGGCTTCCTTCGCGGAGTACTCGGCGTCGTCCCCGCCCTGGCGCCGGTTGGCGATGATGTGCAGTGCGCCGTCGTGGGCCAGTGATTCGGTGATGAACCGGCGGGCCTCGTCGTCGAACTCGATGCTTTCGGCGCGCAGTTCGGTCGTCCGCGAAACCCGGGACACCAGCGAGACGACGATGATCCCGAGGATGAACAGGGCCGAGATGGCGATGCCGTCGGGCTTTTCGATGACGTTTTCGACCAGGGCGTACACCAGGACGAGCGTGAGGACGACGAAGCCGGCGGCGGCGCCGCGCTGCCGCCGCCGGATCGCCGAGATGCTGACCGCGACCGCGCCGGAGACCATCATCGCGAGGATCCCGGTCGCGTAGGCGCCGGCCTGGGCGTTGACGTCGGCGCCGAACGCGACGGTGATGAGGACGCTGATCACGGTGTACACGAGCACGACCGGCCGGACGGCGCGGCCCCACTCCGGCGCCATGCCGTACGACGGCAGGTACCGCGGGACGATGTTGATCAGCCCGGCCATCGCCGAAGCGCCGGCGAACCACAGGATCAGGACGCTGCTGATGTCGTAGGCGGTCCCGAAGATCTCCCCGAGTTCGTGGTGGGCGAGGTAGGCCATGGCACGGCCGTTGGCCTCGCCGCCGTCCTTGAACGCGTCGGCGGGGATCAGCACGGTGGTGATGAAGCTGGTCGCGATCAGGAACACCGACATGATGAGCGCGGCCGCGGTGAGCAGCTTCCGCGTGTTGTGGATCCGGGATTCCAGCTTCTCCTCGGCGTTCTTCCCCTCGGCGGCGACCAGCGGCATCATGCTGACGCCCGTCTCGAACCCGGAAAGGCCCAGCACCAGCAGCGGGAACGCGAGGACGGCCGGGCCGAGCACGCCGGTGAACCCGCCACCGCCGGCGGTCAGCGCGTCGGTCCAGTGGGAGAGGGCGGCGGAATCACCCAGCAGGTCGATCACCCCCGCGACCGTGACCACGGCGTTGAGCAGCAGGAACACCGCGACGAGCGGGATGGCGACCCCGACGGCCTCGCTGAAGCCGAGCAGGAACACCCCGCCGAGGATCAGCAGCAGCACCACGGTGATCAGCACCGCGTGGCCGTGCAGGAAGCCCGGCACGTACGGGTTCTCCAGCATGTGCACGGTGGCGTCCGCCGAGGACAGCGTGATCGTGATGATCCACGACGTGGCGACGAAGCCGAGCAGGGTGAGGACGAAGAGCTTGCCCCGCCAGAACGGCAGCAAGTTCTCGAGCATCGCCACCGAGCCTTGCCCGTGCGGGCTTTCGCGGGCGACGCGGCGGTACATCGGGAGCATCCCGAACAGCGTGAGCGCGACGATCAGCAGCGTCGCCAGCGGCGACAGCGCCCCGGCGGCGAGCGCGGCGATGCCGGGCAGGTAGGAGAGGGTGGAGAAGTAGTCGACGCCGGTCAGGCACATGACCTTCCACCAGGCCTGCGGCGTGCCGTGGTCTTCACCGCCGGCGCGGCCGACGGGGGCCACCCGGTGCTCCAGCAGCCACCGGGCCACCCCGGAAGCCGGCGGTTTCGGCGGCACCGGGCTGTCGACCCTCGCCGGTACGGTCAAATCGGGTGAAGCGCCCATTTTCCTCTTGCCCCTCGTCCCCGGAAACACCGGGCACCAGAATGCCCGATCCCGCCCCGGTGCTCGACAGGAGGCTCCCCATGGGCAGCCGGTCCTTTTCGGACGGCGGCGGCCGGGTGGTGGTGGTCGTGGCGCGGCGGCGTGATGGCGCGGCCGGGCGTTGCGGCGGGGGCGTGCGGTGCGCCGCGCCACGGCGGGCACGGCGGCTTTCGCGGCCGGACGCTGCCGTTTCGCCACCGCGATCCGGGGGTAGCCGAGGCACCATGCCCGGACGTGAAGACTTGCCCAGCACCCTGTTGCGGTCGCCGCGCAAGGCGCAGGACACCTGGGTGGCCGCGCACGACTCCGCGCTGCGGACCTACGGGCCCGGGCGGCGGGCGCAGCAGACGGCCTACGCCGCCTTGAAGCACACCTTCGAGAAGGTCGGCGACCACTGGGAGGCCAAGCCCGAGCGGGGCCCTTCGGACGAGCAGGCCGCCGGTGGTGCGGGGGAGCCCGTGCGGCCGACCCACGGCGGGGTCGCCGCGACCGCGAGCCGGCAGCACCTCTACGAGCGCGCCAAGCAGCTCGGCATTCCCGGCCGGTCGCGGATGTCCAAGGACGAACTCGTCACCGCGCTGGAGAAGGAGAACCGACGGCGCACCGACCGGGCCCGGGGCTCCGGGTGAAGCGCCTGCCGCGTCCGGTGTGGACGGTCGGAACCCGGGCCGTCAGAACTCGTCGGCGTCGGTGAGCTCGTGCTCGAACGCGTCCGCGCGGGCGACGACCGCTTTCAGCGGGCGCTCGAACTCCTCTTGAATGCTCAGGTCCTCGAGGGGCACGGTGTGCTTGAGCAGCGCGACCCCGTCCACCACCGCCGCGCCGCCGACGGCCGAGGCGCCGGCGAGCTCGAGCAGCCGCCGCAGGTCGATCTTGTCGGCCCAGCCGACCGGCGAAGAGATCTCCACCCACGAGCCGCCGTCGAGCTCGGTGAGGTGGTGCGCCGTCGCCTGCTGGGTCCGGTCCCGCGGTCCCTCCAGCCGGAACCGCAGCCAGTCCTCCGACTCCTCGAGGACCTCGTACCGCGTCCGGACAAAGTTGATCACGTCGATCCAGCTGGTCACCCGCTGCGCCTCCCGCCTCCGGCCTGCCTGCGCGGTCGAGCATCTCACGCCCGCCTCGAGCCCGGCACTCCGGACACTCCGGCCGCCCGGTCCGCGGCTGGTGACCCGCGACGATCGGTGACAGAATCCGGTCCGTGCAGAGCAGCCGGGCAGTCCGCGGCCGGCGGCGGAAGCGGATTCCGCCGCACGTGGTCGTGACCGTGTGCGGATCCCGGTGACCGCCGCCGCGGAGTACCCGCTGCGGTTCCCGGTCGTCGCCCTGGTCACTTCCGCCGGTGGTTTGGACGCCCTGATCCGGGTGCTCGCTCCGCTGCCCGCGGACCTTCCGGCGGCGGTGCTGGTCGCGCAGCACCTCGACCCGAGCCGGCTGAGCCACCTGACCGGGCTCCTGGCCGCGCGCACCGCGCTGCGGGTCGCCGAGGCCGTGGACGGCGACGAGCTCGCCCCGGGCGCGGTCCTGGTCGTCCCCGCGGCGCGGCACCTGCTGGTCACCTCGGCGGCGCGGATCGGGCTGCTGGACACCGGTGACCTGCCCCCGGCGCGGCCGTCGGCGGATCTGCTGCTCGCCACGCTCGCCGTCACGTGCGGTCCCCGCGCGCTGGCGGTCGTCTTGACCGGCAAGGGCAGCGACGCCCAGGCCGGGATCCGCGCGATCTCCCGGTGCGGGGGCACCGTGTTCGCCCAGGACGAAGGGACGTCCGCGCACTTCGGCATGCCCAGCGCCGCCATCGGCACCGGGCTGGTGCACGCCGTGCTGCCCCTGTCCGGGATCGCCGGAGCCATCCTGGGCCACGTTCGCCGGTACTCCTGAGACTCGGTGGAGGCAAAGTGTTTAACCCGCGCGGTGGGGGCTACTCGTGGTAACGGCTGACCTGGACTACCGTGGTAGCCGATGGTGAGGAGGTGGACGTCGTGCCGCCTTTCCGGCGTGACCTGGTGGTCGTCGGCGCCTCGGCGGGTGGGGTGGAGGCGTTGCGGGCCGTGGTTTCCCGGTTGCCCGCCGACTTCCCCGGAACCATCCTCGTGACCATGCACCTCGGCCCGGGGACGCACAGCGCGCTGGCCCGGATCCTCGACCGCGCGGGTCCGCTGCCCGCCGTGACCGCGGAGCACGGAACGGCGATCAAGCCGGGCACCGTGCACGTCGCCCCGCCCGACCGGCACCTGCTCATCGAGGACAACGTGCTGGTACTGACCCGGGGACCGACGGAGAACGGGCACCGGCCCGCCATCAACGCGACGTTCCGGTCGGCCGCGCTGAGCGCGGGGCCGCGCACCATCGGCGTGGTTCTTTCCGGGGCACTGGACGACGGTGCCGCCGGGCTGAAGGCGATCGTGGACCGGGGCGGCCCGGCCGTGGTCCAGGATCCGGCGGACGCCCTCTACAGCGGGATGCCGGAGAACGCACTCTCCCTGGTCGACGCGGAATACGTGCTCCCGGCCGCCGAGATCGGCGCGGTGCTCGACCAGCTGGTCCGGCTGCCGGTGGAGCCCGGCGCGGTGACCCCGCCCGCGCAGGCCTTGCTGCTGGAAGACCGGATCGCGCGCGAAGAGGTCCGGGCGGGCGCGCTCAGCCCCAGCGAGCAGAGCCCGGGGTCGGGCTACACCTGCCCCGACTGCCAGGGTTCGCTCACCGAGATCGACGCGGCGGGCCGGTACCGCTGCCGGATCGGGCACGCCTGGTCGGCGCCGGCCCTGCTCGCCGCCCACGACGGCGAGTTCCAGTCGGCGCTGCTGAAGGCGCTGCGCGCCCTCGACGAAAAGGCCGCCCTCGCCCGGAAGCTGGCCGCGCAAACCGGCGGCAAGAGCAAGAACCTGCGCGGTCTTGCCGAGCGCTACACCTCCTCCGCCCGGGATGCCGCCGACGCGGCGGAGACGCTGCGGCGGTTCCTCCTGGATGCGATCGGCCAGACGGCGGAGGAAGCGGCGCCGGGATGAGCCTCGCTCCGGTTCACCTCGCCATCGGCCGCCACGAGCAGGCCACTGTCGTCACGATCACCGGCGAGCTGAACCTCGCTTCGTATTCTTCCCTGCGGGACGGACTGCTCAAGATCGCGACGGACGCGCCCGAAGGCCTGGTGGCCGACATCAACGGGCTGATCATCGACGACTCGTCCCTGGTGAGCGTGTTCTCCCTGGTCGCCATGCGGATCGGCGACTGGCCGGGCATCCCGTTCACGATGGTGGCCGCCGCGCCCGGCCACCGGGTGCTGCTGAGCCGGCACGTGGTCGACCGCTACGTCCCGGTCCGGGCCGATCTGACGGGGGCGGCGGAGGCGCTGGACCACCCGGTGCGCCGCCGGTCCGAACGCGTCTTCTCGCGCTCCGCCGGGACTTCGTCGCACGCCCGCGCGTTCGTCACCGCCCGGCTGGATGAATGGGGGGTGGCCGAACTCGCCGAAGACGCCCGGTTCATCGCCACCGAACTGGTCGAGAACGTGCTCAAGCACACCACTTCGGAGCCGAGGCTGCGGCTGGACCTTCGCCGCGGCGTGTGCACGGTGGCCGTCGCCGACCAGGACACGCGGCCGGCCATGCTGCTCGAACGGCTTTCCCCGTTCGAACCCGGCTTGGGGCTGAAGCTGGTCGCCCAGATCGCCCGGGTGTGGGGATGCAGCCGGTCGTGGGCGGGCGGGAAGGTCGTCTGGGCCGTGCTGGTCCAGCCGCCCGCCACTCCCGGTGACCGTTCCGCCGGGTAGCGTGGTCGATCGTGACGGAGCCCAAAGAACCCAACGGCGAGTTCGAGTCGGTGCTGGCCTATCTCAAGGAGTCGCGGGGCTTCGACTTCACCGGATACAAGCGGAGCAGCCTGATGCGGCGCGTCCGCCGCCGGATGAGCCAGGTCGACATCGACAGCTACGGGGACTACATCGACCAGCTCCAGGTCAACGCCGACGAGTTCGCCGCGCTGTTCAACACCATCCTGATCAACGTGACGGGCTTCTTCCGCGATTCCGACGCCTGGGACTACCTGCGGGAGGACGTGCTCCCCGGCCTGCTCGCCGAGCGCAGTCCCGAGGAGCCGATCCGCGTCTGGAGCGCCGGCTGCGCGGGCGGGCAGGAGGCCTACAGCCTGGCGATGATGCTCGCCGACATCCTCGGGGTCGAAGCGTTCCGGCAGCGGGTGAAGATCTACGCGACCGACGTCGACGACGAGGCGCTGGCACAGGCGAGGCAGGCGGCCTACACCCCCGCGGAGGTCGAAGGGCTCTCCGAAGCGCAGCTGGAGCGGTACTTCGACCTGCAGGGCAACCGGTACTGCTTCCGCAAGGACCTGCGGCGTTCGGTCATCTTCGGGCGCAACGACCTGGTGCAGGACGCGCCGATCTCCCGGATCGACCTGCTGGTCTGCCGCAACACGCTGATGTACTTCAACGCCGAGACGCAGACCAAGATCCTCGAGCGGTTCCACTTCGCGCTCGCGCAGCGGGGGCTGCTGTTCCTCGGCAAGGCCGAGATGCTGTTGTCGCACGCCCGGATCTTCGAGCCGCTGGACCTCAAGCGAAGAGTCTTCCGCAAAGCGGTCAACGCGCCCCTCAGCTTCAACCACTTCGTTTCGCACGGCTTCCCGCAGCGGCGCACGCAGGACATCTCCGGCATCGAGGAACTGCGCGAGCACGCTTTCTCCGCGAGCCCGGTCGCCCAGATCGTCGTGACCGAAGAGGAGACGACGGCCCTGATCAACGCCCAGGCGGCCGCGTACCGCTCCTCCACGTACTGCGAAAGCAGCACCACCGGCGTCCCCGGCCAGCGCCGACGGATCTCCAGCGCCGCCCGCACCCCCTCG
>NZ_JBEZYB010000126.1:0-17315 GCF_040638285.1 Amycolatopsis sp. NPDC026612 | reverse complement strand
CTGATAACGAAGAGGTCCCAGGTTCAAGTCCTGGTAGGCCCACGCAGGTCAAGCCCGGTTCACCTCACTGGTGAGTCGGGCTTTTTGCTGCCTGCCTGACTAGCTGCCTGACTGAGGTCCCGAGGCGGCTCGGCGTACCAGGCTGGACACGATGCCGGCGACCTCAACTCAGGTTGAGGCTGATGTCACTACGATCGATCGGTGCCCCGCGACCCGCATGTTCACTTCCCGGCTTTCCGACATCACGAAGAAGCCCGACAGGAAGCCAACAACGCCATGATGGCGCTCCTCGTGGGAGCACAGGTCTCCGCGCAGTTTCTCGAACTGAGCCGCGGTTCTTCCAAGCTGTTGTCGGAGATCTTTCCGGGTATCTCGCACATCAAGAGGCTCGACCTGAGGCCCGAAGCCGCGCAATCCATCCTGCGGGGGGCCGAACAACATCTGGGTGCGATGGCAGTGCCTCAAGCACTTGCGATCCACGAAGGCTTCATCCTGGACTGTCTTGACCTTCTGGGAGTGCAAGCCGTCAAGGCGTTCAAGATGCACGCTGAGCTAGCGACCCACGCGGGTAGCGCGTTGGACGCCGACCTGTTGAGCCGTTTTCACGTTTTACGTGAGATGCGGAACGCAGTCATCCACCGTAGCGGAACGGCAGATCACCGGCTTGTCGCCGTGATCCGCGACTTGACTCCAGCAGGCGACAGCGAGTGGAAGAAGCACGCTGGCAGATCACCGGTCGGCATTCGCGGCGGCGACCGAGTCACCTTCATGCTCGGCGAACTCGTGTTGACCTTGGCGACGACGAAAGCCCTCGCTCGGGAGGCCAACCGGATGTTGATCAAGGCGATCCCGTCGGCTAAGTGGGCCGAGGTAATCGTCGATGACCACCTGCAGCAGACCACGAAGAAGCTGGACTCCCGCCAGCGACGCCGGGCGATCCTGGGACTTCGGCGCTTCTCCTACGCAGTGACCAGCGTGAGTGATGCAGAGCTCGAAGTGGCGGCGGCCGCTCGCGGCGTCCCAATGACATAGCAAAAAGGGCCAGCCCGTTGGGCTGGCCCTTTTCAGCAGGAAAAGAGGGGCTTTACCAAGTTAAGCTACTCCGGCGTTGCCGTGCTGGGGCTCGAACCCAGGACTTCCTGCTCCGGTTCCCACTGTAGCAGGCCATTGCGCAGAAGCCTTCCGAGTAAACGCTGCGGCAACTCGCCATCCACTGTGATGTACGTCATGCCGCTTGGTTGACCCTCGTGGCCTGGCCACCTATCTCACCTGTCGGCGAAGATGCGATCCATCGCTTCAGCACCGTGCTGGATCACCGGCCGTAGCTGATGGCGGTAGACCTTCTCCGTCACCGTCGTCCCATTGTGGCCCACCAGCCGCGAGATCTTCTCCAGCTCCATTCCGCTGTCGGAGAGCAGTGACACGAAGCTGTGGCGTAGCTCCCGTGGGGTCCAGTCCGCTGGGTTCAGGCTGGCTTTCTTGAGCACTCGCCGGAACGCCCGGCGGACGTTGGCCGCGTCCAACTCGCGGCCGACCGCCGATGCGAACACCAAGCCGTTCTCCTCCCAGTTCCCCCCAGCCAGCTTGCGTGCGAACGCCTGCTTGCCCTGGTGCGCGCGCAAAGCATCCACGCACCGTTGCGGCAGCGCCAGCGAACGCCGCGACTTCGCAGTCTTCGTGTCGCCGCCTTCTCGCACCGACCGCCACACCATGACGTGCGGCGGGACCGGCGGCGTCAGGTCGGGCCTGCCCTCCAAGTTGGTGTGCGACCAGGTGAGCGCCCGCATCTCCTCCGTCCGCGCCCCGGTCAGCAGCGACACCACGATGTAGGCGCGCATCGAGGTGAACTCGGCAGCCGCAAGAACGGCCTCGGCCTGCTCGAACGTCAGCGACTTCGACGGCCGACCCGCCCGCCCCTCCGGAACCTCACACAGGAGCGCGACGTTGCGCTTGATCTTCTCCCGCTTCTGCGCCCTCGCCAGCGACCGCCGGAGTAGCGAAAGCAGCTCTTGCAACGTCCGCGTCGAGACGACCTTCGCCCGTCCGGCGAGCCACGTATCGACCTCGTCCGCGGTCAGCTCACGCGCGTTGCGCCGTCCGAGGAGCGGAACGATGTGCTTGTCGGCGAGGATCGTCAGCTTCTCCACGGTCGAGGCCGACCGGCGGGGCAGGCCGTGCGCGAGAAAGTCGCGCACTGCCTGAGTCACCGTGAACGTCCGGTCTTCCGGGGGCAAGCCGTCGTCGTGCTCGCGGAGCATCTCCTTGAGCCTGTCCTTTGCCTCGGTCTTCGTCCTGCCGTTCGCGGTGCGGACCTGCCGCTTTCCGGCCGGCGTGTAGCCGACCGTGATCTCTGCGATCCAACGCTGACGGCTCTCTGACCAGCGGAGGCCGCCGTCTCCGCGGCTACGCCGTTTCGTCATAGCTGACCTCCGCTTCCCTCATCAGCAGCTCGACGTATTCCTGGATGGCGACCGCCGGGACGAGCCGGGCCCGTCCCTGTTTGACCGACCGCAGGCGCCCGGAGCGGAGCTGTTCGTAGATGACCGAGCGGCTCATCGAGAGCAGGCGCATAGCTTCGGTGATCCGGTAGAGGTGCCGTTCTGGCACGGCGACCGGCATGGGCACGGCGTTCATCGATCCCCCTCGGTGTCGTGGTCCGGCTTGGTGGGCGCGACGTCCGCGACCTCCGCGACCGGGCTGGTCAGCGCTGGTGTGAGTGACTGTTGGGTGCCGCGACCGTCCGCGACCCCGGTTGCGGAGGTCGCGGACGAGTTCGCCGCCTCTGCGACGCTCGATGCGGCGTTGACCTGTGGGGTCGCGTGGGTTGCGGAGGTCGCGGCCGTTTCGAGCGGTGGGAGGTAGCGGCTCCAGGCGTCGGCGAGTCCGCCGTCGCCGTCGATGCGGTAGCCCTTGAGCGTCTTGCCGCTGACCTTGAGGTCCTTCGGTCGAACCAGGTACCGGTCGAGTTCCTTTGCCAGGCGGCGGCTGTCGAGGGGTTTGCCCTGGACGTCGGTCCACGGGCCGTCCTCGATGGCGTGCAGTTCGCGGATCAGCTCGGCGGTGACCATGCGGTCGGTGCGCTCCGCGGCGAAGATCTGTCGAACGTCCGCCAGCAGCCGCACGCCGATCGAGGCTGGTTGTGCGGTGGCTTCGAGCACGAAGTGATGGCAGGCTCGCCGCGCGGTCTCCGGCCAGTGCCCGCCGGCCGCGTCCGCGATCGCCAGCAGCGGGCGCCAGATCTCGGCCGCCCGGTCCCGGACGCCGTCCGGGCGTTCCGGCCGTGCGCGGCTCACTTCGTCGCCGACGCGGCCGACCCACTCCGCCAGCTCGGCGCGCACCGACGCCGACTCCCGCTCGACGTCCTCTTCGATGAACTCCTCGACCACCTCGTCGAACCGGCGCTTGCGCATGTGCACGGTGATTGCCCGCGTGGTGATCGTGTCCGGCATGCCGCCGGCGATCCCGGCGAGCGCGACCGGTGCGTAGACCGGGAACCGAGTTACGTTCATGCTCTTGGCGTCGCCGACGCACCGCGTTACCGTCGCCGACCGCTTGTACCCGGCGTTGAGCAGCGCGCGGAGGTCCTCGTTGTTGCCGCCCGTCTTCGGGTTGAAGACTGCGTCGATCTCGTCGAACAGCAGCGTCATTGGCCCGTCGGCGAGCATGCGGAAGATCGCGGCCGGAGTGATGCTGATGGTCATCTCCGGCTTGGCAACGAGGTACTGCGCGACCTCCAGCACGCGCGTCTTGCCGCTCCCCGGCTCCGCCGAGTCGAGGATCAACCTCGGCGTGACATAGAGCCGCTCGGCCACGTGGGTGTGGGCGTACCAGAGCGCCAGCGTCGGCGCGGCATGCTCGTTGGCGAACGCCGAGAAGCGCGACACAAACGTCACGACCGCGTCGAGGACCTCGTGACCCGGCTTCGCGAAGGCTCCGGCCGGAGCGGGCCCGAGCCAGGTAAGCGGCGTGACCGGCGCGGCCTCCGGCAGCTCGCTCGGCTGGGCGCCGCCGTCCTCCGCCGATGTGGCCGCGATGTGGTGGCCACGCCACACGCGCTGGCAGTTCTCCGAGCAGAAGTCGCCGGACGGCGAGTCACCGCGCGGGCGGCCGCACTGCTGGCAGTTCGGTGCCGGCTCGTCGGAGATCACGAAGTCGATCACGGACAAGGTGTCGTCGAATCCGGACATCAGGCGGCCACCTCCAGGCGTGCGGTTGGTTCGTCGTCGCCTCCGGCTTCGCGGTAGCGCCGCCACAGGTCGTCGAGCCGCTCGGTGTCGTCGAGCTGGTGGCGGAGGACGTCGGTCGGCGAGTGGTCTTCGACGGCCTGGACCAGGCGGGCCGCGTGTTCGCGGACGGCGCGGCGGTAGGCGTTCTTGAGCACGACGGCTTTCAGCCAGGCGCCGTAGTACGGCGGCGGCAGGATCGGACCGTCGGTGTAGGTCTCGACGATCCAGAGGCCGAGGCTGTGCAGGCGCTGCGCGCCGCCGGACCGCGGCTCGGTCGCCGTCCTCTCCCGGGCGTGGTCCAGCACGGCCATCGGGGTCGGTGCGTGACCGGCGCCGGTCAGTTCGATGACCAGCTGGAGGACGTGGGCGGCGATTGGCGAGCCGAAGTCGTCGGCGCGCATGCCGGCGAGCAGTCGACGGGCCCCGGTCAGCCGGACCTGCATTACGCAGCCCAGGAACTGACGCTCGGGGTCGAGCAATGTGGTCTTCATGGGTTGGCCTTTCGATTGACCTGCGAGTCAGCGGCTGTTGTCGCGGCGGTCGCGGTCGCGGAGATCGCGGTACGACCGGCGAGCGCGGAGGCAGGAGTTGTAGGCGCGGCGGCCGGCGCGGAGCGTGCGGCCGGTGCCGTTGCACCGGCGGCAGAGCCGGATCGCGCGGAGCAGTGGCGAGCGGAAATTGCCGAAGCCCCGGCAGGAGCGGCACGGCTTGTACGGGTAGACCGCGCACGACCACGAGTAACCAAGAGTGACGATCGTGAGCAGGATGAGAATCAAGACGGTTGGGTTGCTGAGGGGGTTCAACGGAGCCTCCGGGGCTGTTTTTGGCCGCACTCGGCCCGCGCCTCTAGGTGCTAGGGCGCTGATCAGCGGTGTTGTGACGGTCTAGGGAGGGCTCTAGGTCTAGAGGAAGAGGCTCTAGACCTAGAGCCCTGCGGGAGCTAGCCGCTCCTGCGCTTCCGATCACGCTCGGTCAGTGCGTCGGCGATCCATTCGCGCTTGACGCCCATCCGGTTGGCGCCCTTGCCGGTGTCGACGTCGTTACCCCACACCTGCTTGGTGGTGATCCCGAGCGGCTTCAGCGCGGTGGAGAGCTGGGTTGCCTTCGCCGAGCCGGTCGGCAGTTCGGCCCACGGGCCGTAGACCGCCGGCCGCAGCTCGGCGAGCCGGTCCACGATGCGTTCCGACCACGCCTTTTCGGCGTCGCCGATCGCGGTCAGCACGTCGGCGAGCAAGGTGCTCGTGTCCTCGTCGTCCTCGGGCGTGAGGTCGAGGCCGGCGGCGTAGCCGGTCAGCCGTCCGGCCGCCAGGCGTGCTGTTCGTGCGCGGGCCGCGATCTTCTCGGCGTCCGGGCCGTCGATGTACACGCCGCGGGTGATTCGCGGCTCGTCGCCTTCGCCCGCTAGGTATCCGATGCCCTTGTCCCGAAAGGACAGCGTGGTGGCCC
Source organism: Amycolatopsis sp. NPDC026612 (assembly GCF_040638285.1). NCBI lineage: Bacteria > Bacillati > Actinomycetota > Actinomycetes > Pseudonocardiales > Pseudonocardiaceae > Amycolatopsis > Amycolatopsis sp. NPDC026612. Next base: position 11,643 of record NZ_JBEZYB010000126.1, on the reverse strand, counting down.
GGATGCCGTTCCGATACGACGAGGTCCCGAGAACCATGTCGTTGGCCTGCTGGCCGGTGACCTTGAGACAGAACCGCATCACCGCGTTGTCGCTGATCGCGGTCGGGATGCTCTTCGCGTCCGGCCGCTGCGTCGCCAGGATGATCACGATGCCCAGCGCCGGGCCGCGCTTCACGAGGTCGGTACAAACCTCCTCGATCTCCGCGCCGTACTCCGGGTGCTCGAACCACTTCTGACACTCGTCGACGCCGATGACGATCGGGTGCAGGCCGAGGGACTTCTTGCCGGCCAGCTCCGGCGTGACCTTGTTCTCCGGGCACAGGTCCTTCGGCAGCTCTCGGATCACCTTCGCTCGCCGCCGCAGCTCGTCGGCGAGCGCCCGCAGGTCAGCGACGGCGTAAGCGATGTCCTCCGGTTCGTCGCCGGCGCGGTACCGGTGGGAGACCGGCGCCAGCGGCGAGAGGTCACCGGTTCCCTTGAGGTCGAATGAGTGCAGCTCGGCCCTCGGGTCCAGAGCGGCGATCAGCAGCAGCTCTCGCAGCGTGAATGTCTTGCCCATCCGCGGGATCGCGCCGATGACCATCGAGATGAACATCAGGGTGATGTCCACCCACCGGCCGCGCTGGTCGGTGCCGAACGGCTGAGGCTTGAACAGGTCGACGGTGCCGGGCTTCCGCAGCGGCCAGGCGGCCTGTCGCGACTTGGACAGGTCCTGATCACCAACCCAGAGGACCATCCGTCCGGGGTGGACCTCGGCGTGGCCCTCCGGCCAAACGCAGCCGAGGGGACGGCCGAGGCCGGACGCGAGCTTCGCCCGCCGCTCGACCACTTCGGACACCGTGACGCCCGGCGGAAGGTCGACGTCGGCGCGCCAGCCGGGGCCGTCCCGGGTGATCGGCGCCGTGAACCCGATCGCGTTCGGGTTCTTGGTGAGGGCCTGGTTGATGCCCGCGATGCCGAGCACCGACAGCGCCTGAACGACGTTGTCACTCGTCAGCTTCTGCACCTGCGTCGACAGAACGGCGCGAGACGACACCACCGGGTTGTCCCGTGTGGACCCGAGCTTTCCCAACACGGCCAACGCGACGGCGCCGCAAGCCCAGATCACCCACTCCGGCAGGACGTTCGGCAGCGTGAACACCAGGACCAGGCCGACCGTCGACACGAGACCGAGCTGAATCAGGCGGAGGACGACTCGCCGGTCACGCTGCTGCGACAGCTTCAGGTACAGGTCGGCCTTGTCCGCCGTTGCCGTCTCCGAACGGGCCGGACGCCCCTCGGCGTCGGTCACGTACCGGCCAGTTGCCGCCAGCAGGAGGAGAAGGCCACGAGGGGAGCGCATCGCGAGCCGGAACGCGTAGAGCGGTGACCGGGCCGCGTGGTAGCCGGCCTTGTGCGCGTAGTGCTTTCCCACCCACTTCGCGGCGTCCTTCGCATCGGCCGTGGACCTGAGGTAGCTGGGGATGATCGCCTGGCGGTTCTGCAAGCGGAGGCGGTTCAGCCACGACGAGCCGTCCGAGACCGGGCGGTCCACCGGTACGGCCGGCGACTGCTCCGTGGCCTCGTCGCCGGGCTCGGCGTCGATGACGAACGGGTCGGCTTCAGCGGAAGCCGTGTTGGGGAACGCGATCACGCGGCCGCCGTCAGGCTCGTTGGTGGTGCTCATCAGTCGCTCACCTCCTGGTCGGTGGTCTCGCGCACCAGGTGCGCAAGAGCGGCGCCGCAGCCGAGTACGGCGACGGGCAGGCAGGACACCAGCGTGGTGACGCCCCAGGGCGCCCGTTCGACGTTCGCAGCGGTCATGAGGTGGTAGGCGACTTGACCGACCATGCCGAGCAGGAGCGAGCCCAGGGCGGACCACTTGGCGAAGCTGCGGGCTCGATCGGTCGGAGTCGCCGGGGACAGCCAGACCCGCAGAGCGAACGCCGCGTAGGTCTCGACCCCGATCGGGAGGGTGATCGCCGAGTTGATCGTGAGGTGGTCCCAAATCCCCGGCAGAAGCTGGATTGGGCCGAACCCGGTCAGCCTGCCGAGACCGACCCAGCCGCTCCAAACGGCGACGAACGCAGGCAGAGCCAGCAGGAGCACCGGCCACAGCTTGATCCGCCGCGCCTTTCCCGGCCTTGCGCCCGGGTCTGCGGAGGCGCTGACCTGCGGCTCCGATTCGTCCGCGGTCGGTCCTTCGAGAACCTCGGACTCCCGATCCGGTTCCTCGACCTCGGCGGGTTCCGTCACCGCGTGCAGCTTCCGCACGGGCTTGGTGTCGGCCTCCTCGTTCAGCGCGGCGAGGATGGCGCGGGCCTTCGGCGCACCCACCTTGAACTCGGTCATGATCCGGTTCCGGGAGGGGCGCTCGCCCAGGTCCGCGGCGAACTCACGGACACGGGGCAGCAAGTCGGTGACCGAAGGCGGGTACGCGCTTCGGGTGTTCGTGGGCGTGTCGAGCCCTACCATGGGTGTTCTCCTGACTGGCTTGGAAGTGGTTGGGAGAAGCCCGGTCCGGCGGGTGGTTCTTGGCGGTTCCGTGCGCCGGGCCGGGGCGGCTTCAAGCAGCCGCTCCGGGGCTATCCGACCGGCCCCGGAGAGCCGAGTTGACGTTCTGGCGGCTGATGCGCCGGACGTGTCGGTGCGCGGCGGCGCGGTCCGTGGTCAGTACCGGGCCGGTGTTCGCCGGTTCCTGGTCGAGCGCCGTCACGAAGTACTCGGCGATCATCGCGTCGATGTCCGACTCGGTCAGTCCGTCCGGGGCGTAGCTGGGCAAAGGGATGAGGTCATCCATCGGTGTGAACTCCAACGATTCGTAGGTCTCCCGCTCGGGAGCGGCCGGTGGCGGCCGAGACCCAACGTAAGTCCTGTCTATTAACTCTGTCAACTGACATGGGAGAACTGACTTAGCCAACTGACTTGGCCTACGCTGGTGGTATGGCATCCCTGAACCCGGACGACCCGCGTGCGCCGTTCTTGCAAGTAGCCGGCGGTCTCCGGGCCGCGATCCTGTCGGGGGAGTACGCCCCCGGGGCGCAGCTGCCGACCTACCAGGAACTGGCCGATTCCTGGGGGGTGGCGGTGAACACGGCCAAGAGCGCCGTCGCCCACCTCAGGGAAGAGGGCCTGGTGGTGATCCGGCACGGCAAGGGCTCGTTCGTCCGAACCCAGCCGGCCGAGGGTGACTCCGCGGTTCGCTCCGAGGCCTCGGGAGACGAGCGGGTCTGGCAGGCCATCGCCGAGATCAGAAAGCGTCTCGGCGAGATCGAGCGGAAGCTGGGGGAGCGCTAGCCGAACAGGGCGCGGAGGAACTGCACGACGCCGTCGATCACGACGCCGACACCGTGCGCGGCTCCGCTTGCCCAGCTCGCCGAGTCGGCCGGGTACTTGACGATCAGCACGACGATCGCGAGCCCGACGACCAGGCCGATCGCCTTTCCGACCAGGCCGCCCCCGCTCTTCATAACCGGGAAGTTGTTCTTCGCCATCACGGTCTCCTTTCGTTCTGCGACGGGCCTGGAGGCCGATCCGAATCGAGGTTTTCGATTCGGCGTTGTCGCTGATGAACTCAGGAAACCGCGCGGAGGCGGGGGTGCAGCAGTGTGCACGCGGGGGTGCGTTTTTGCACGTGGGGGGTGCACGGGGGGTGCTTTAATGACCCTCGGAGGTACCGGTGGTCGACAAGGGGAAGCAGCCGAACGCACTTCTAGCTGCGGTTATGCGACAGGCGGGGGCGACGAACAAGGGCTTCGCCCGTCGTGTGCGCGAACGCAGCCAGAGAGACGGCGGCGAGCTGGTCAGCGCGGACCATGTGTCGGTCAAGCGCTGGCTCGACGGCACGAAGCCGCATCCCCGCACTTGTCAGCTGATCGCCGGTGTCCTCGGCGAGCTGCTCGGCCGGCCTGTCGGCCTGGAGGAGATCGGCTTTGGCGGCGGGGCCGCGACCACCTCGGACGACGTCGGCTTGGAGTACCCCGAGGAGATCGCTCACAGCCTGGTCGCGCTGGGCGCGATCACCGAACTCGAGTTGCGGACGCCGAAGCGGGTCGGTCCGCTGTCCGTCGTGCCGGAGGCCTGGAGCGGCCTGCTTGTCCGGTGGCTGACTGACTCCGACGACGAAGGATCGCGGCCGCCATCCGAGCCACGCTCGATCACCCTCGTGGACGTCGAGGCGGTTCGCGAGGCAACCGCGATGTTCAGCAGCTTCGACTACAAGTACGGCGGCGGCCGGCCGAAGTCGCTCGTCGCCTCGTTCCTCGACCAGGAGATCTTGCCGAACATCCGGCACGTTTCCCCGCACGACTCGGTCGGGCGGGAGTACTTCCGGGAGGTCGCTGCCCTGACGCGGCTCGCCGGCTGGACGGCCTACGACACGGGCGCGCACGGCCTCGCGCAGCGGTACCTGACGCAGGCGTTCCGCCTGGCGAAGGCGGCCGGCGACAAGGCACTGTGTGGCCGAATCCTCGCGGGCATGTCGCACCAGGCGAACTTCCTTGGGCACTACCAACGGGCCGTCGACTTGGCACGCGCGGCGTACAAGGGAGCCAACGGCTACGCCACCCCGACAACGATGGCGCTCTTCCACGCGATGGAAGCGAGGGCGCTAGCGTCGCTCGGCAGGAAAGAGGACGTCACGGCCGCCTTGGTCACGGCTGAACGGTGGCACTGCCAGGGCATCCGAGAGAACGACCCCGAGTGGATCCACTACTTCGACGAAGCTGAGCTACACGCCGAGTTCGCGCACTGCTTTCGCGACATCGGGAACGCCGAGTTGGCGAACCACCACGCCGCCGCGTCCATCGCTGCTTCGGAGTCGACTTACGTCCGGAGCCTCTCGTTCTGCCGGACCGTGCTGGCCACGTCGCACCTGCAAGGCGGGAACCTCGAAGAGGCGTTGGACGTGGCCAGGTCCGTCGTCGAGACGGCGGCGAAGCTGAAGTCGTTCCGGGTGATCTCGTATCTCGACGACTTCCGCGGGCGACTGGGCGGACATGCCGGCGACCCGTTGGTGAAGGAGTTCCTCGACTTCGCCGACATTCACCTACCGTCAGAAAACCTTCCAGTGACGGGGCGCCTGATCGTCGCGTAGGTCGGCGATCCTCTTCTGCACTTCTGCCTTGACCTCGGCGGACTCGTCGACGGTCTGTGAGAGCCACATGGTCATGTTCAGCTCACGTGTTGCTCTGAGCACGGGGAAGCCCGGCCAGTCGATCGGATCGAACCCGTAGGCCGCCGTGTACGAGTCATACTCGGCCTCGGAAGCCCAACCGAACGCCTGGTGGCGGACGGAAAGTACGGCCGCGTCCCACTCGCGCGGTCCGTAGGCGAAGTCCTCGAAGTCGATCAGGTTGAGCGTCCCGTCGGGGGAGCGCATGACGTTCCCGGGGTGCGCGTCGCCGTGCACCGGGCCGGCGGGCAGCGGGAACTCAAGATCTTGGAACTTCTCGGAGAGTTCCTCGTACCGGTCGCGTAGGAAGTCCAGGTCAGCTTCGGGGAGCTTGCCCTTCAGGGCTTGAAGGCGCGGCTCGACCTTCGGCATCGGGGAGAAGGCCGGCAAGCGGAAGTCCGTCGGGTGGGGGAGCGCGTGCAGGTCGTGCAGCAGCATCCCGAACTCCGCCGGGGTGATCGGTGTGTCGTCCTCTTCGAGGCAGTTCCAGAACGTGACGGGCAGCCCGTCCTCGACGAAGGGCTGTTCGTTGCCGTCGAGCACGGTCGCTGCGGGGAACTGGTGCTCGGCAAGCCACCCGGCGACGAGTACTTCCTTCGTAGCGGCGGGGATGGAGCGGCCGACGCGGACCACGGCGGAGCCGTCGGCCAGGCGGTAGATGGCGTTCTCCCCGAACCGAACTCGCTGCGCGTCGGTCGCGTCCAGCCCGGCGAAGGCACACGCTGCCTCGAAGACAGCTTGTGTCCGCTCCGTCGTGAAAGCCTTCGTCGATGTCATCAGACTCCTCTATCGGGTGCCTCGGCCAGGCTAGAGCTTCGGCAGGAACGTGCGCTCGGCGAACTGGGGCGTGAGGCCCGGCCGGCGCGCCGCCTGGAGGGAGGCAGGACGCACCGACCGGGGGCTTAGGGTCACGTGTTCTCTGTGGCGTGGCGTTGTAGTGCTTGGGCGGTCGTCTTGTAGGTCGTCAGGGCGGCTTGGTGGGTGGAGTACACGGCGCCGTGGTGGTGGCGCAGTGCGACGGCGAGGGCGCCGGCGCGGTGTTCGTAGAGGGTGAACGGTTCGACCAGGCCGGGCGGGCAGTCGGCGGCGGGGACGAGGCGCACGGCGATCCGCGGCTTTCTCGTCCAAGTCCGCAGTTGGTCGAACTGGTCGCGGAGGACGTCGGGGGTGCAGGTGTCGGGGCGTGTGGCGGCCTCGCCGATCAGGAAGGTGTGTAGCGGGCCCGGCTGGTTGGACAGGGCGAGCTGACGTGCGGTTCGGAGAAGGCAACCTGCGTTGGCGGCCTCGGGGGCGAGCAAGCCGGTCTCGCGCAACGCGCGGGCGTACTCGGCGGTCTGCAGCGTCTCGGGTATGAGCGTGGGCGACCACTCGGTCACGCGGGTGGATCGCTGTTCGAAGGCGGTGTGCAGGTAGTTCTCGGCGCGTCCGGTGCGGTCGATCAAGTCGCGGTCGTGGGAACGGCGGGCCATGTCGATGAGGTGTTCGCGCACGTCTTGCGGCGCTCGCAGGACACCGAGGATGTGGGCCACGATTGTGTCCTGTGGCGCACGTTGGCCGAGTTCGAAGCTCGACAGCACAGCGTGGTGCAGGTCGACCATCCGAGCGAGCCGGCGGAGGCCGATGCCGCGCTCGTTGCGGGCTTCGCGCAGGCCGCCGGCCAGGGCGATGACGGCTGGTCGGAGTGCAGCTTCGGTCACGGTTCAGACTGCTCCGTTCGGTCGTGGTTCTCTGTGTCGGGTGCGTTGAGCAGGGAAATTGGATCGAGTTCGGTGCCGTCGAGTTCACCGGCGCGGCCGGTGAGGGCTACGCCGATGTGGATCAGTTGGCGGCCGAGGGTGTGGAGGCCAGCGGCGTAGGCTGCGTCGTCCGGCTGGAGGGTCAGCAGCTCGACCGTCACGCTTCCGATCTTGGAATTGACCTTCGACAGCGCGGCGAGCAACTCGCGATCACGAGCGTGCACGCGGCACCCCGATCCGCCGACGCTCGTTCTGGGCCGCGCAGACCGGGCACACCCGGCCCGGCCTCGGGATCACCCGCCGGCGGCTGATGCTGGGCCGGTCGTGCTCCAGCGGGAACCGGACGTCGGTCAGGCACCAGGGCAGCAGCATGAACAGCCGCGGGTTGGTCATCTCCGAGTGCAGGTAGAGGTGAGCCCACCCGTCGCCCCCGGTGAACTCGTGCCACTCCCAGAAGCCCTGGCGCGAATCGACGTCGGTCATCGGCCAGTCGTCCAACGCGGTCATCGAAGCCCCCGCTCGACGTCGAACGCCCGGACGGCGGTGGCAGCCTGCTCCCAGTCGGCATCGGTCATATCTGCGTGCTTCTGCGGATGCTGGTAGGTGTCGAGATCGATCTCGTTGAGCCGCTGACCACCTGAGTTGAACAGCGACGCACCGCACCAGAACGTCGGCCGGTCACCGCGCCCGGTCGATCCCCCGTCTTGTGCCGTCACCTGATCAACTTTGATCGAAACTGCGCACGCAAAACACAGCCAGTAACCATGATTTCGGCTGGTCAAAGGCCATGAACTAGGCGTGAAAGGCATAGATCAGCGGGGCTTCGCTCGCCGCCGGTAGCCTCGCCTCGTGGACTTGCTCCCGTTCGACGACTACGTGCGCTCGCTCAACCGCAAGCGGATGTCCGCCGGCGTCCTGTTCCGTGACGAGGCCGACCGCGTGCTGTTCGTCGAGCCGTCGTACAAGTCGCATTGGGACATCCCCGGTGGCGCCTGTGAAGAGGGAGAACCGCCCTGGCGTACCGCGGCCCGCGAGACCTCCGAGGAAGTCGGCATTGACCGACCGCTCGGAAACCTGCTGGTGATCGACTACGTCCCGGACGACTCGCGGATGCCGGAGGGCATGGCGTTCGTCTTCGACGGTGGCCTAGTCACCGCGGCCGAGATCAAAGCCCTGACGATTACGGACCCCGAAATCTTGTCGGTGGCATTGCTGCCGCTCGACACGGTGGCATCACGCTTGAAGCCGGTTCTTGCGCGCCGGATCGCGGCCGCACTCGACGCGGCGCACGCCGGTGAGCTGCTGATATGCGAGAACGGTAGGCGCATAGCGCGATAAGGTGGTCACTGCGCGCACACATCGGAGGACGGATGACTGCTCACAACCCGCTCGCCGAGAACCTGACACGCATCCGTAAGGCCCGCGACTTCTCTCAGGAAGGGCTCGCCGAGGCCGCCTCAGTCGGCGTCGACACCGTGGCCCGCATCGAGCAGGGCACTCGGACGACCAGCCGCCCCGCCACCCTTCGGAAGCTGGCAGCCGCCCTCGGCGTGCCGGTCGATGCTCTGCTCGGCACGATGCCGGCACCCCATTCCCTTGACGTCGACGTCGCCCCGCTCCGCCGGGCGATCACCGCGGACGCGTCCATCCCCGGCCTTGAGGACCTGGCCGACACCCGCGAGCTCCTGCCGCTCCCGGAACTCACGGCCAGCGCGCACACAGCCTGGCGCGCGTACGTCGACGGGCGACACACCGAGCTGCTACACGCGCTGCCCGTCGTCCTGACCGACGCTCGCCGCGGCGTCCGAGACACCCGCGACGAGGAACGCGCCGGCGCACATCGGGTCCTGTCGACCGCGTACCGGCTTGGCGCCGGCATCGCGGGCCGACTCGGCTTCGACGACTTGGCGTACACCTCAGCGGCTCGTGCGATCGAGGCTGCTGCCGAGTCGGACGCTCCCGAGGTAGAGACCGCGATCTCGCTTCGCTACCTCGCGTGGACGCTCGTCCGCCAGGGCCGGGCAGAAGACGCTGAGCGTGTCGCCACGCAGGCGGCCGCCGCGATCGAGCCGCGGATGCTCGACCGCAACCCGATGCGCGCTGGCGTGTTCGGCAACCTGCTGTTCAACGCCGCAACCGCCGCCCTTCGAACCGGTAGCGCCAGTCGCGCCGAAGACCTCCTTGCCGCCGCTCACGCTGCTGCGATCCGTTCCCGAGGCGACACGGCTTCGGAAGCTGCGATCTTCGGCCCCCGCGTCGCTGCGCTCCAGAACGTCGAGCTTGCGGCGCGTGCCGGCGACCCCGAACAGGCGCTCCGCCTGGCTGCCGCCGTGCCGGACACGGCAGGTGACGTTCCGGCGTTCTGGGAGGCCGGTCACCGGCTGCTCCTCGCTGCTGCTGCTGCCGACCTCCGCCACGACCGAGACGCGCTGGCCTGGCTCGCTGAGGCACGCGACCTGGCGCCGGACTGGGTGCGTTACCAACCGCTCGGCAAGACCACGATGCGGCGTCTTGTCGAGCGAGCGACTCGACGCCGAGGTGCGGAGTTCGCCGCGCTCGCCACCCACTACGGCGTGATCGAGTAGACCGGCAACCTGCGCCGGGTTACCTCGGCGGTTCTGCGAGCGCCACCCAGAAGGCCGGTCGCGAAGCGTGGTCGCCGTGAGTACCCGGGCTTCCTCGAACTCGCCAGGTCGGCGCTCGTAGATCACGGTTATGTCGGGCAAGACGTGCGAGCGGTCGACAGCATCAGGCAAGTCGACCGGATGGCGTACTGCCGGTGTGTCCGGCGCTCTCGATGGCGGAGTGGTCTGAAGAGCGACAGTGCGGCATTTTGGCGGCAGAGGCACACCGAGGTGTACGCCTTTGGGGCAGTGCACACGTACTGTTGATCTGCCTTTCTTGGCATTTTCGCAGGTCAGAGTCTGTGCCGTACAAGTACGAGATGTGTTTTTATGTGTGCAATACTTCGAGGGCTGGGCGGGAGTCAGACGCTTGCGCCCGACTCCCGCCCAGGGTTTCCGCAGAAACCGATCAGTGCACGAGATCGGCAATCTCGTGCACCAGCGCCGCCAAGGCGATGAGGAGTGCGGTGGTAGCTGCCACCGCACTCCTTGCCTTGCGGCGAAGGCGACTGCATAAGCAGTCTCGTCGACCTGCCATGGTTCCTCTCCATAGAGAGTTCCGTTTGGGCATCCAGTCGGGTCCGACTGGTGATGGCCCGGGACGGGTCGCGTTCCGGGTCCCTCAGAGGCCTCGAAGAAACCATAGCTGCGAGAACCGGTCCGGTGCGGCAGGGACAGGGGGACGGGCGCCTCAAAAGCGGTGCTATAACCAGTCTCTACCTGCGGTTTCGCTCTGGTGGATCATCATGTGGATCAAACCGGCGATCGCGAGAAAGTATAAACCCGCAGGTCAGGCCGCTATTGCGACCACGGCGACTGTGGATGCAGTCAACGTCATCCACAGGCGCCAGCCTTGTCCCCAGGTTTGTCCCCAGGGTGGCAATCGTTCGCCGTTCATCTCTATGTACATCTGACAAGGCGGGCCATCTACCACAAGGGGTGTCCGAGGTTGGACGTCGGTAGCTTCCTGCGGTGACGCTCGTCGACCTCGGCTATGGTCGACAGACTTCTCTATCTCGTTTGGCTGCCTGTCCAACATCTGCGAGAATATGCCTGTGGACGAGTTCGTATGGACGCCTCCGGGTACGGGGCCGGCTGACCTGGAAGTTTTTCTTGCCCTGCGTAAGGGCTTGCCCGCGTATGCGAATGAATCAATCCACCGTTGGCTAGTCAAAGAAACGGACGAGCGTAAGTTTATTTACTGGTCTTTCATGCTGGAATTTCAGCAAGCGGCGCGTGTTGATCTCGGTCTTCGCGCAGTAAATCTGGTCTCGGTTGAGAATGCCTTTAAGGTATTTCGCAACCTGAATGAGACTCATCGAACATGGCTCGTGGATTTCGAGCTTTCGAGAATACCTGCATCTAGGCCTGGTTATAGTGCTCCATCACGCGTGCAAGATCTAGAGAAAATTTTACGTGACTCGGGGTCAAGTTGGACCGTAAAACTTGTGCAGGACCGGTATCGCCTAGTAGAGGCTCTTCCAGGGGGTGTGTTCGACGTAGTAGAAGCTACGCTTTCTGCTGCGGATAAAGCTAGTGAACTGCTACGTTCGTCATGGAATTTTGCGTTCGGTGTCGATGCAAGTCCTAGTCATGCGTACTATGATGCAGTTCGTGCGGTCGAAGTGCTGGCATGTCCTCTGATTTCGCCCAAGGATGGTAGTTCTACGCTGGGGAAAAATATCGGCGTGCTCCGAGATTCGTCGCATAAGTGGGAATTTGTGATGGCGGATTCGAAGGGGACCTCATCGGTTGAGAAGGTCACATCGATGATGCAGCTGCTTTGGCACAGTCATACTGATCGTCATGGGCGAGCTGACTATGAAGATGTGTCTCTAGAAGAAGCGCAGGCGGCCGTGTTGCTTAGCTCCACGCTTGTAGCGTGGCTGGCTAAAGGAATGCTGCGTCGGGTTGCTGGATCTGCCTAAGGTCATCAAGCATGTGCCTTGATGGCGGACGCATCAGCCTGACGAACCGCCTGACAACCGTCCCGCACCGCCGGGCACCTCCGCGGACGCTGACGGACGCTCGAACCCGAGGTCAAAGGCGTGTCCCCATGATCCTAAACAGGTCATCTTGGCCTGATAACGAAGAGGTCCCAGGTTCAAGTCCTGGTAGGCCCACGCAGGTC
>NZ_JBEZYB010000125.1:0-17439 GCF_040638285.1 Amycolatopsis sp. NPDC026612 | reverse complement strand
CCGATACGGTCGGCCAAAGCCACCGCATCGGCTCGCTGCATCACGTCGCTGGACATACCTTCAAACTACCCGAGAATCGAACAGGAGTTCATCACACGATCGGGGTAACTGTTCAGTACGTTTCGATAGTTGTTGGTAGCCAGGAGTTTCCGGCGATGGCGTCACGCAGGGCGGTAATGAATGTGGAGGCTGTTTTTGCGGGCGGTGGAGATGTAGCCGCGGACGCGTAGCCAGGCCTGGGCGCCGTGCCGGGTGCGCCAGCCGCCGGAGATCTTCAGCTGGGCTTTGATCATCCGCAGGTCGCGTTCGGCCTGGTTGCTGGTGAACGGGACGGTGAGATTGCGGGCGAACAGCAGCACCTGGTGCTGGTAGTCGCGCAGGCGCACCAGCAGGTTCCGGGTCTTGCTTTGCTTGCGACCCCGATCCGGCGGGTGCAGCAGCAGGCCGAGGTGGACGGTGCGGACGAACCTCGAGATCAACGGATCGACGATATGGGCGGGGATGGCGTCCAGGCCGGCGTCGCGTGCGGTATGGGCAGCGGTGTTGAGCTGTTCGAGGGTCTTCATGGCGATCCTGGGCCAGGTGTGCTCCGGAAAAGCCTCGCCGGCCGCGACCAGTTCCCGGAGGTGGTGGGCGTTGCAGCGGGCGTGGTTGCGTCCGAAGTCCTGATACAACATCAAGCCGTCATGGACCGCGACACCGCGGAACCGGGTGAGGATCCCGAACTCGTCCATCGCCTCACCACCACGCTGACGATGCGGCAGATACGCCGTGAGCAGGGGTGTGCAGCCACCAGTTCTTGCCTTCAACTCGGATTCCGGGCTCGTCGAAGTGCGCCACCGGTGCGGCCCGCAACGCATCCTCGACCCGCTCGGCGAACCCATCATCCAGGTCAGATACGCCGACAAATCGTGACCCGTTCGGGTGCGCAATGTCAGGCGATCGAGCCGGAACGTCCGCCAGTCCGCACGACCGGTGTCCCAGCCGACCAGGTACCACCGCCGGCCGCAGGACACCAGCCTGCACGGCTTGAAGGGCTGCCGTCGTGGCTCAAAGGCAGCGTCTCGGCGAAACGGATCGCCGCCGAAACGACCGGGCCGCGGACCGGCAGCGCCAGCATGCTCGACTCCAAAGCGGCGACATGGTGCCGGAGGCGAGCTTCCAAGCCGGAAATTCCGCCGGTGTGCAGGCTGATCACCACCGCGAGCGCTTCGTCGTCGAGCAACAGCGGGGGTAGCTCGGCGTCGGCGCCGAGGCGATAGCCGCCGATCGGGCCCAGCTCGCGCAGGCGGCCGGAGGGTTCGTGCATTCCCCGACCATGCCACCCATCGAGGACCGGAACTGTCCTACATCCGCGCCAAGCTCGGCGCATGGATCCCTTCACCATCGACATCCCCCAGGCCGACCTCGACGAGCTGCACTTCCGGCTCGCCCGCACCCGGTGGCCGGGCGAACTGCCCGGGGCCGGCTGGGACTACGGGGTCAGCGAGATCCACCTCGCCGAGCTCGTCGGCTACTGGCGGCACGGCTTCGACTGGCGGGCGCAGGAGGCACGGCTCAACGCCTTCCCGCAGTTCACGACCACGATCGACGGCCAGACCATCCACTTCCTGCACGTCCGCTCCCCCGAGCCCGGCGCGAAGCCGCTGATCGTCACCCACGGCTGGCCGAGCACGGTCGCCGACTTCCTCGACGTCCTCGGCCCGCTCACCGATCCGCGCGCGCACGGCGGCGACCCGGCGGACGCGTTCCACGTCGTCGCGCCGTCGGTGCCCGGCTTCGCCTTCTCCGGACCGACCGGCGAGCGCGGCTGGAACACCCGCCGGATCGCCCGGGCGTTGGCGGAGCTGATGCACCGGCTGGGCTACGAGCGCTACGGCGCCCAGGGCGGCGACTTCGGCAGCATCGTCTCCCCCGAGCTGGGCCGGGCCGCCCCGGAGGCGGTGCTCGGCGTGCACGTCAACGCCGTCGCCAACGCCGGGGCGCCGAGCGCGCCCGGCGACCTCGAGCGGTTGTCCGAAGAGGACCGCAAGCGGGCGCAGGAGAACCAGCTGTGGTGGTACGGCCGCTCCGGCTACGCCACCCAGATGGCCACCCGGCCGCAGACCCTGGCCTACGCGCTCAACGACTCGCCCGCCGGCCAGCTGGCGTGGAACCTCGAATGGTTCGTCGACTGGGACCCCGCGGCGACCGGGCAGACCCCGGTGAGCCGGGACGCGATCCTGACGAACGCGACGATCTTCTGGCTCACCGGGACCGCAGGCTCGGCCGCGCGCCTCTACCTGGAGGCGGCCCGGGACGGCTGGGGTGAACGGCCGGCCCCGTCCGGCGTCCCGACCGCGGTGGTGAACTTCCGGGGCGACCACGCGATCCGCGGTCTGGCCGAGCTGTCGAACACGGTGACGCGCTGGTCGGAGTACGACACCGGGGGGCACTTCGCGTCGCTGCAGGCGCCGGACGTGCTGATCCGTGACGTCCGGGCGTTCTTCCGCGACCTTTAGTCCACAGTAGACGTTCGACGGCGGCGGTGGTCCACGGCGCCGTCGAGCAGTGGCCGCAGCTCCGTGACCACCGTGTCGAGCGGCGCGATGTCCCGGTGCGCCCGCGCCAGGACGATCGCGCCCTCCAGTGCGCTGAGCACGAGGACGGCCAGCGAGGCGGCGCGGGCCTGGGGCACCCCCAGCTGCTCGAGAGTGGCGGCGACCGGGCGCTGCCACCCCTCGAACGCCTTGCCGACCGCTTCGCGCAGGCTCTCGCTGGTGGCGGCGGTGTCGGCGACCGTCGCGACCAGCGGGCAGCCGGCGTCGAAGCCCGTCGTCGTGAACTCGTCGCGCCACTGGGCGGCCATGGCCGCGAAGAGCTTCCCGGGCGTCGGGTCTTCGATCTTCGCCGCGACGCGGGCCACGCGCCGGGCGGCGTAGTCACCGGCCCAGGTGACGGCTTCGGCGATCAGCTGGTCCTTACCGCCGGGGAAGTAGTGCTGCAGGGACCCCCGCGGCGCTTCGGCGTGGGCGACCACGTCCCGCATGCCGGTCGCCCCGACACCGTGGATCCGCACCAGCTGCGCGGCGCTGAGCACCATCCGCTCGCGCGGCGTCCTGACCATCGGCTGCCTCCTTCATGACGTCCGTCATGGTAGCCCAGTCCGGCACGACCAGCGCGAAGTCGCGTTCACCGCGCTCGTAAGCGGGCACCGGCCGGAACCCCTGCCGCCGCAGCAGCGACTCGGCGCCGGTGTTCCCCGCCTGGACGGTGGCCCGCACGGTCCAGCCCGGCCAGCGCCCGGATGCCCACAGCCACCGGCTCAGCGCCGTGCCGACTCCCTGCCGCTGCCACGCGTCGGCGACAAGGACGCCGACCTCCGCCTCCCCCGGGCTCTGCGAGACGAAGTTGAGCAGCCCCACGGGAACGCGGCCGCGGACGGCCAGCAGCGCGACGCCGGACGGCGGGCCGGCGAGCAGGAACCGGTGGCAGCGGCGGAAGATCCCGGCCGGCTCGGCCGGGCCGGACATCAGGAAACGACGCCGGAGACTGTCCGGCGAGCAGGCCGAGACGAGAGCGGCGACGCACTCGTGGTCGGCCGCGCCCACCTCACGGACCTCTATGACGGTGGTCATAGTCCCAGGAGAACACGGCACACCCGGTCTGCACACTATGACGGACGTCATAGATCATCGCGGACCACGCGATTCGCCCGGAATGGACGCGGGTACGTTGCCCTGGCCGCGCTCCCCCACCGCGAAAGGCGTCCCCGATGCAGCTCTACGCCGAACGGCCGATCCGCCGTACCGCTCAGCTCGTCAGCGACCTCCTGGCCGTGCTGCTCGTCGTCATCGCGGTGTGGCTGGGGACCTCGGTGTACGACGAAGTCATGAAGCTGCGGGCACCCGGGGACGGGCTCGTCGACGCCGGCACCGGGCTCCGGGGCACCTTCGACTCGGCCGCGAACTCGGCCGACCGGATCCCGCTCGTCGGGGACGCGCTCGCGAAGGCCCTGCACGGCGGTTCGGACGTCGGGACCAAGCTCACGGACGCGGGCCACTGGCAGATCGAGGCCGTGGCGAACCTGGCGTGGTGGCTGGCGGCGGTCATCATCGCGCTGCCGGTGCTGACCCTGGTGGTGACCTGGCTGCCGCTGCGCTGGCACTTCGCCCGCCGCGCCACCGCCGCCGCGCACCTGCGGACACTGGGCGACGAAGGGCTGGACCTCCTCGCGCTGCGGGCGCTGGCCACGCAGCCGTTGCGGCGCCTGGCTTCCGTGGACGAGGCGGCCTCCGGCTGGCGGCAGCGCGACCGGGCCGTCATCGAGAAGCTGGCGGGACACGAGCTGGCCCGCCACGGTCTCGTTCCCTGAGTCACTTCGCAGGCGGGTTCACCGCGGCCGCGACGTCGGCGATCGTCTTCGCGTCGACCAGCCCGGTGTCCTCCAGGACCGTCATGTGGTCGAGGACGGTCTGGTTCGCCTGCGTCGCGTGCCGCCGGATGACGTCGTTCTGCGTGCCGGCGCGGACTTCGGCGATGGTCGCGAAGATCTTGCCGTGCGACGCGCGGAGCAGGTTCGCGAACAGCTTGTCGAACTCCAGGCCCTGGGCGGCGGTCAGCTGCCGGACCCAGCCCTGCTGCTCGGCGGTGGCCTGGTCCGGGAGCGTCACGCCGAGGATCTTCGCGTCCTCGCGGACGAGCTGGTCGAGGTGCGCGTGCCCGTCCAGCAGGTGCAGCCCGGCGCGCTTCACCTGTTCGCTGCTGGCGTGGCTCTGCGCCAGGTCCCCCGCGGGAATCTCCCAGAGCCCGGCCTGGCGGACCTTGACCAGGAACGTCTTGTCGAGCTCGGTGACCGGCCCGGCGCCCGCCACGTCGTTCGTGGCCCCGGGCTGCGCGGCGGACCCCATCTGCATACCCGCCATGTCATGGGCCGGGACCTGCGCCTGCGTCGAGCCGGGCGCGGTCTGGGCACCGGCGTTCAGCACCATGACCGAGCCGACGCCGACCACGGCGAGCGTGGCCACGACGACCAGCGCGGTCCGGGCCTTGGCACGGCTGGTCATGCCACGGTGATCCGGCATGCTTCCTCCTTCTGACGGCAGTTCGGTACCGGGAACACGGATGCCGTCGCACGGAGGTTCAGCGAAATCCTTATGAATGTCTTACGTGCCAACGGAATCAGCGAAGCGGGCAGCCCTCGGCCACGAAAAAAGGAAGCAACGGCCGACCGGCCGGACACCGCCGGCGAGCGCCGGGGATGTCCATCTTGACCGATGCTCTTGCGATTGGCAAGTATTGCGCCATGCAACCCCTCGAAAACGCCGCCCCGGGCGCCGACCCGGACGTGGCCGCCCTCGACGGCCTCACCGTGGTCCTGGTCGGGATCGCCTGGGAATGCGCGCACGCGGCCCCACCGGAGGTGTCGTTCCCGCAGTCGCGGCTGCTGCTGATCCTCGACCGCCTCGGCCGGGTCCCGAGCTCGCAGCTGGCGGCGGCGATGGGCGTCAACGCGTCCTCGGTGACGCGGCTGGCCGACCGCCTGGAAGCCCTCGGTTACGTGGTGCGCGGCCGCAGCCCCGGCAACCGCAGCGTCGTCACGCTGGAGGTCACCGAGACGGGGCACGAGATCGTGGCGCGGATGCTCGAGCGGCGGCAGGCCGCGCTGGGGGCGCTGCTGGACAAGCTGCCGCCGTCGCAGCGGACGGCCGCGGCCGAGGCGGCCCGGCAGCTGGTGCACGCGGCCGCCACCATCCCGGCGCTCGGCCCGGCCGCGCTGTGAGAATCCGGCCAAAAGCAGGCCGACCCCTACGCGGCACGCACCGTTGCCACGAAGTCATTCGGCCGTGGCTGTGGTCGGATTGGCACCGGTCAGCACTGTGAGTGCCATCCTGGACGGCATGCCGACCCGGTGGACGTGCCCGCGCTGCGACCGCGAGTTCGCGCGCGCCGGGCAGGGGCACACCTGCGTCCCCGGCTGCACGGTCGAGGAGACCTTCGCCGGCAAGGCCCCGTGGCAGCGCGAGGTCTACGACGCCGTCCTCGAGCACCTGCGCACCCTCGGCGACGTCCACGAAGACGCCGTCGAGGTCGGGGTGTTCCTGAAGCGGGACCGAAAGCTGGCGGAGCTGCGCCCGCGGTCGCGGGACGTGCTGGTGTACCTCTGGCTGCCGGGGCCGGTCGAAACGGCCCGCATCGCCCCGGCGAGCTGGGCTCGAGGGCCGCGCGTCGGGCACAAGCTCAGCCTGCGCGCGGTGTCCGATGTGGACGACGAAGTCCGCGGCTGGCTGACCGCGGCCTTCGCCGTCTCCTGAGGTTCAGGAACCCGTGGGTCCCGTCCACCCGTCGGGCACGTGGCCGATGCGGACCCGCTGCGGGTGGTCGCCGACCGGCACCGAAACGAGCTTCTGCCCGGTCGCGAAGTCGATGGCGGTGACCTGGTCGGCGCCGGCTTCGGAGATGACGCAGGCCTTGCCGTCGCCGCTCACCGTCGCCCAGTACGGCTTCACCGCGGGCACCAGGGTGCCCTGCTGCAGGGTCGCGCGGTCGACGACCGTGGCGTAGTCGTCCATGGTCCCGGCGATGCAGAGCTTGGTCCCCGCCGGGTTCATCGACATGCCGTGGTGGCGCGAGTCGTTGACGAACGTCTTGCGGTCGTCGCTGGTGGCCGGGTTCTTCGGCAGCTCCTTGACGCGCGTGATCTTGTCGGCCGCGACGTCGTACTCGACGAAGCCGTTGAAGAACGACACCTGGAAGTACAGCTTCGACCCGTCCGGGGTGAACGCGACCGGCCGCACGGCGTTCGAGAGGTCGCTGCGCCCGAAGGCGTCGAGCCGCTGGCGCATGTCGATCACCTTGACCTGCCGGAACGTCGTGGCGTCGACCACGGTGATGTGCCGGTCCCCCTTGGTGAAGTCCCACCCGGGGTCGTCGAGGTCGGTGTCGACGTTGCCGATCGACATGTTCCACAGGTACCGGCCGCCGTCGGTGAACACGTTCTCGTGCGGCTTGTCGCCGGTGGCGAAGGACCCGACCTGCTGCCCGGTGACGATGTCCAGCACGTGCACGGTGTTGGCCGTCGACGCCGACACGGCGACCCGGCGGCCGTCCGGCGACACCGCCATGTGGTCGGAGCGGAAGCCCGACACCGGGAAGCGCCAGTTGATCCGGCCGGTGGTGAGGTTGATCGAGACGACGTCGGCGAAGCTCGGCCGCGACGCCACCACCGAACTGCCGTCCGGCGTGGTGTACATGTCGTCGACGAACTGGTCGTGCCCTTCGCCGGGCCCGTTGCGGATGCCGAGGAAGAACGCCAGCTTGATCGGGTTGAGGTAGATCTCCGCGAGGCGCGCATCCTTGTCCGGGATGATGTTCACGCGCCCGATGCGGGCGAACGAGCCCCGGGACTGGATGACGTCCGCCGTGCCTTCCCAGTTGTTGCCGACGAACATCACCTCCCGCAGGGCCGCCGCGGCGCCGGTCGCCGGGACCGCGGCGCCGGTGGCCAGCAGGGCGACGGAGGCGGTGAGACAGGCCAGCCGGGAGAGGTACGACCGCTTTCGCCGAACCGGGGAAGTGCGCACGGGAAACACCTTTCGGCACTGAAGAGGTGTGGATGCCTTCGCGAAACTGTCGATGGATTTTGCGAAGCAACGGAGTTACTGTCCGGTATCTTCACGATAACCGGCCACCGGAGCCGCTCCGGTAGGGCCGCTCGCCCAACATCGCGGACGCGGTGTTGTGGCCCCGCCACAACGGGAGGGTGCCGTGCCGGTCTCGCCGCTGCTCCGGCAGGTGCTGAACGCGATGGCCGCCGATGACACCGTCGTCGACGAGCTGGTGCAGGCCGCCCGGAGCCAATCGCCCGGGGTCGCGCGGCTGCCGGAGGCCGAGAACCGGCGGCACGTCCAGTTCCTGCTGTCCGCCGCGCTGCGCGCCACGACGAGCCCCGACTGCGCCGACTACACCACCGCCGAAGCACTGGGCGCCGACCGCGCCGAGCAGGGCGTCCCGCTCACCGACCTGCTGCGCGGGGTGCAGGCAGGCAAGACGCTGGCGGCGCGCGTCGCCGTCGAACGCGCGCGGGCGGCGGGCCTGGCCGACGACGTCATCCTCGAGACCATCCTCGACGCCGAGCGCTACACCGGCGCGCTGGAACGGCACATCGTCAAGGGCTACCACGCCGCCGAGCTCCAGCTCTCGCGCACGGTGCGCGACGCGCGGACCCAGCTGCTGCGCACCGTGCTGCTGGCCGGGCACCCGCCAACGCCGGAAGAGCTCCGGCAGGCGGGGCTGCGTCCCGAATGCCGGTACTCCTGTGTGGTGTCCGACGTCAGCGACCCGGCACGGGCGCGCACGCTCGAACAGGCCCTTCTCGAGTTCGGCGGGGTGTACGGCCTGGTCGAGGGCAGGCTCACCGGCCTGGCGGCCCGTCCGCCCGCCGGGGTCGCGCTCGCCGACGGCGTCCTGCTGGTCGTCGCGCCCCCGGCCGCCCTGCCGGAGCTGCGGGAGGTGCACCGGCTGTGCAGGGCGGCGGCGCGGATCGCCGGGCGCGGCTACCACGACCTCATCGAGCTGGCGGGCGAAATCGCGCTGACCGCGCAGCCGCTGCTGGCCGATCTGCTCACGACCGGCCTGCTCGACGCGCTCGACCCGGGCAACGCGTTCCACCGCGAGCTGGCGGCGACGGCGCTGGCCTACCTCGACCACGGTCAGCGCCTGCGCACCACGGCCGAAGCCCTGCACCTGCACCCGAACACCGTCCGCTACCGCCTCGACCGGCTGGCCGAACTCACCCCGGTGGCCTTGGGCGAGAACAGCGGCGGCGGCGTGCTCGACTCCGTGCGGTCGTGGTGGGCGCTGCGCCACTGGCTCGACGGCACCTGGTGACAAGGCAGCGCGGCGACCGGGAGGGACGCCGGCTCGAGCAGGTGCTGCCGCGCGAGCAGTGCCCGGTTGAGCGCGCGGACGTTCACAGCCGCAGCCCGCGGAAGAACGCGCGGATGTCGGCGACGAGCAGCCCGGGCTCTTCCATCGCCGCGAAGTGGCCGCCGGAAGCGAAGTCCGACCAGTGCGCGATCTTCTCCTCGGGATCCATGATCCGCCGGACCACCGGCGAGCTGTCGAACACCGCCCAGCCCGCCGGCACGTCCGACGGCGCCAGCCACCCGTGGCCCCAGTGGGCCGCCTCGTACAGGAACCGGGCCGCGCTCGCGCCGCTGCGGGTGAACCAGTAGAGACTGACGTTGGTCAGCAGCCGGTCGCGATCGATGCCGTCCGCGCCGGTCCACGCCTCGAACTTCTCCGCGATCCAGGCCAGCTGCCCGACCGGGGAGTCGGTGAGCGCGGCCGCGATCGTCTCGGGCTTGTGCGACTGGAGGTCGAGGTAGCCGCGGCCGGCCCGCCAGGCTTCGCGGGCGGCGTCCAGTTCGGACTGTTCGGCCTCGGACAGGTTCTCCGGCATCGGCAGCTGCTCGCCGGCCAGCGCGATCGTGCCGCGGTCGCTGTTGACGTGGGTGCCGATGACGCGGTCCGGGTACACCGCGGCGAGCCGTCCGGTGATGCCCGCGCCGAGGTCGCCGCCCTGCGCGGCGAACCGGTCGTAGCCGAGCCGGGTCATCAGCTCGGCGAACGCCTCGGTCGTCCGGGCGAGCTGCCAGCCGGGTCCGCTCAACGGCGTCGAGAACCCGAAGCCGGGCACCGACGGGACGACGACGTGGAACGCGTCCGGGCCCGGCTCGGTCAGCGGGCCGATGACGTCGAGGAATTCGGCGATCGAGCTCGGGTACCCGTGGGTGAGCAGCAGCGGGACCGCGTCGGCTCGGGGCGACCGGACGTGCAGGAAGTGGATGGTCTGACCGTCGATCTCGGTCGTGAACTGCGAGAACGCGTTGAACGCCGCTTCCTGGGCACGCCAGTCGAAGCCGTCGCGCCAGTACTCGGCCAGCTCCCGGACGACGCCGGTGGGGATGCCGCGGGACCAGTCCGGCTCGTCGCCGGGCACGGGCTCGGCGAACCGGGCCGCGGCCAGGCGCCGGTGCAGGTCGTCCAGCTCGGCCTGCGGGATGTCGATGCGGAAGGGGCGGATTTCGTTCGTCATGGGAAGCACGCTAGGAGCCATTGCGGAAGACTCCCTTCCGCGATTCGTGCGATCCTCGAAGGATGTTGCAGACCTCCGCCCGCCTCCTGCGGCTGCTGTCGCTGCTCGAAACGCGGCGCGACTGGACCGGCGCCGACCTGGCCGACCGGCTGGGCGTCAGCGCGCGCACCGTCCGCACCGACATCGGCAAGCTCCGCGAACTCGGCTACCCGGTCGAGGCCGCCCCCGGCGTCCAGGGCGGCTATCGCCTCGGCGCGGGCGCGCAGCTCCCGCCGCTGCTGCTGGACGACGACGAAGCGGTGGCCGTCGCGGTCGGGTTGCGGACCGCGACGGGCGTCGCCGGTATCGGCGAGACGTCGGTGCGGGCGCTCGCCAAACTGGAGCAGGTGCTGCCGTCGCGGCTGCGGCACCGGGTGCGGGCGCTGCAGACCGCGACGGTCGCGGTGCCCGGCGACGGCCCGGCCGTCGACGCCGACGTGCTGACCGCGATCGCGACGGCCATCCGGGCGAGCGAGCGGCTGCGCTTCGACTACACGAGCCACCAGCGCACGCCGAGCCGCCGCGACGTCGAACCGCACCGGCTGGTCAGCTGGGGGCGCCGCTGGTACCTGGTCGCCTGGGACACCGTCCGCGACGACTGGCGCACGTTCCGCGTCGACCGGATGACGCCGAAGGTGCCGAACGGCCCGCGCTTCGCGCCGCGTGAGCCGCCGGAGGGTGACGTCGCGCAGTTCGTCCAGCGCAGCGTGGGTGCGGCCACGTGGCGGTTCCACGCCCGGGTGCGGCTGCACGCGCCGGTCGAGCACGTGCGGGCCCGGCTGCCGATCGCGGTCGACGTCACGCCCGAGGGCCCGGACCGCTGCGTCGCCGAAGTCGGCTCCGACAACGCGTCGATGCTCGCGCTGTACCTGGGCCTGCTCGAGGTGGACTTCGAGGTGCTCGACGCGCCGGAGCTCGCCGCGGCACTGGCGAAGACGGGCGAGCGGTTCCTGCGGGCCGCCGGCGCGGGGAGTCCGTCGGCTCCCGGATGATCGCCGGCTGGTTCCGGGCCTGCGTCGAGCCCGCATCCTGGGCACGCTGGGCGCGCGCCGGTTCGTCTGCGACGATCGGGCCATGACCAGCCGGGCGGGGAGTCCACTGAGGACGGATGCACGCGGCGCCCGGCGCAGCGCCAGTGCCAGCGCGGTCCTGCGGGCGGTCCTCGACGAAGGACCGATCGCGCGCAGCACCATCGCGCGGCGGACGGGGCTGTCGGCGGCCGCGGTCACCGGGCACACCGCCGAGCTGGCCCGGCTCGGGCTCCTGCACGAGCTCGTCGAGCCCGAACCACGCCGGGGCGTCGGACGGCCGCACGTGCCGGTCGACCTCGACACCGGCCGCCACGTCGCCGGCGCGCTGCACCTGGCCGTGCACCACGCGACCGTCGCCCTGCTCGACCTGCGCGGGAACGTGCTGGTCCAGCACGAAGAACCGCACGACGGCCTGGCCGCCGAGGACCTGCTCGCGCGCGCCGCCGAGATCCTCGACGACCTCCTGCTCGGGCACGCCCCGGACCGTGAGCCGCTCGGGCTCGGCGTCGCCACCGGCGGCTGGGTGGATCGCGCGTCCGGCACCGTGGTCGAGCACCCGCTGCTGGGCTGGCGGAACGTGCCGGTCCGTGACCTGCTGGCCGGCAGCACCGGGCTGGCCGTCGAGGTGGACGGGCACGCACGGGCGCTGGTCCACGCCGAACGGCTCTTCGGGCACCCGCGGGCCCGGGACAGCGTCGTGCAGCTGTTCACCGGCAACGTCGTCGACGCCGCGTTCGCCACCGGCGCCGGCGTGCACCACGGGCCGCGCTCGGCCGCGGGCGCCGTCGCGCACCTGCCGGTCGACGGCAGCACCGAGCCGTGCCGCTGCGGGCGCACCGGCTGCCTCGAAGCGGCCGTTTCGGAAGGAACGCTCGCCCGCAAAGCCGCGGAAAGCGGGTTGATCGAGCGCCCGGACTTTCCGGAATTGCTCGCGCTCGCTGTCGCCGGCCATTCCGCGGCCGTCCGGTTGTTCCACGAACGCGCACGGCTCATCGGCCAGGCGGCGGCGCTCCTGCTCGAGGTGCTCAACCCGGCCGTGCTCGTGGTGGTCGATCGGAGTGTAGCCCGGGTGCCGGACTGCCTTCCCACCATCCGAGACGAGGTCCGACACCGGTCGCGCTGCGTCGCACCGGAGGAAACCGTTGTGGGAACGAGCTTCCCGGGAGCCGAGCTGGCGACGGCCGGCGGCGCGGTGCTCCTGGACGTGCTGTACGAAGACCCGCTCGGTCCGCTGCTGACCGGGTTGCCGCGCGCCTCGTGAATCGCCGGAGTTATTTCACGAACTCGCAAAATTGACCGTTCACTCGTCGGCTGCGAACAATTGCCGTATCCCCGCCGACTCCCGGAACGGACGAAACCACCGTGAAGAAAACCCTGCCCCTGTTCGCCGCCGCCGTGGTGCTGCTGGCCGGCTGCGCTTCGGCGACGGCCGGCGGTGCACCCGGCCAGCCCGAGAAGCTGGAACTGCGCTACCAGGGCAGCGCGAACTCCGTGACCCTGCCCGAACTCGCCGAGGACCTGGGCTACTTCGGCCCGGTCAAGCTGAAGTGGGTCGGCAACACCATCAGCGGCCCGCAGGACATCCAGTCGGCCGCCACCGACCAGACCGACTTCGGCGGCGCCTTCACCGGCGCGGTCGTCAAGCTCGTCGAAGCCGGCGCCCCGATCAAGGCGGTCGTCAACTACTACGGCTCCGACGACAAGTCCTTCCTCGGCTTCTACACCAAGACGGACAGCCCGGTCCGGACCGCCCGCGACCTGATCGGCAAGAAGGTCGGCGTCAACACCGCCGGCGCGAACCTCGAGGCGGCCCTCGACACCTGGCTGCAGGGGCAGGGCCTCTCCGCCGACGAGATCAAGCAGGTACAGCTCGTCGTCATCCCGCCGGTGAACGCCGAACAGGCGTTGCGCAACGGCCAGCTCGACGTCGCCGCCCTCCAGGGGATCCTGCAGGACCACGCCGTCGCGGCCGGCGGCGTGCGCCCGTTGTTCACCGACGTCGGCGCGTTCGGGCCCTACAACGGCGGCCCGTACGTCCTGCGCACGGACTTCGTCGAGAAGTACCCGGAAACCACGAAGATCTTCGTCTCCGCCGTCGCGAAGGCGATCGAGTGGGAGCGCACCACCCCGCGCGAAGAAGTGATCGCCCGGTTCACCAAGATCATCCAGGCCCGCGGCCGCAACGAGAACACGAGCACCCTGAAGTACTGGAAGAGCGTCGGCATCACCCGCGGCGGGCTCATCTCGGACCAGGACTACACGCGCTGGGAGCCCTGGCTCAAGCAGCAGGGCTCTCTCAAGGGCGACCGGATCGACACGGCGAAGCTCTACACCAACGAGTTCAACCCCTACCGCGACGGCGCCCCGGCGGTGACGAAATGATCAGCATCCGCTCGGTGACCAAGACGTTCGGCGCGCTCACCGCACTCGACGACGTCTCCCTCGACGTCGCCGACGGCACGTTCCTGTCCCTCGTCGGGCCGAGCGGCTCGGGCAAGTCCACATTGCTCGACCTGCTCGGCGGGCTCACCACCCCGACGTCCGGCGAAGTGCTCATCGACGGCGAGCCGGTGCGCGGCCCCGGCCTCGACCGCGGGGTCGTCTTCCAGCAGTACGCGCTCTTCCCGTGGCGCACCGCCCGCGCCAACGTCGAGTTCGGTCTCGAAGGCGGCCCGCTCGGGAAGCGGCAGCGGGCCGAGCGGGCGCGCGAATACCTCGCCCTGGTCGGGCTTTCCGGCTTCGAGGACCGCTACCCGCACGAACTGTCCGGCGGCATGAAGCAGCGCGTCGCGATCGCCCGCAGCCTCGCCTACGACCCCGCCGTGCTACTGATGGACGAGCCGTTCGCCGCCCTCGACGCGCAGACCCGCGAGCAGCTGCAGGACGAGCTGCTGCGGATCTGGCACCGCACCGGCAAGACCATCGTGTTCATCACCCACGGCATCGACGAAGCCGTCTACCTGGGCCAGCGAGTCGCGGTGCTGACCTCGCGGCCCGGCAGACTCAAGGCCGTCGTCGACGTCGACCTCGGCGACCGCACCGGGGACGTGCGCTCCGATCCGGCGTTCGGGCGGCAGCGCCACCGGCTCTGGGAACTGCTGCACGACGAGGTCCGCAAGGCGGCCGAACACGAACGGAGCGCGGTCGGATGACCACCACCCTCGAGGCACCGACCGTCCACGTCGGACTCACGACATCGGCGAGGAAGCCACGGCGGTGGCGGAAGAGACTCACCCGGGCGGTACACGCGTCCGCCGCGGTCGTGCTGTTCGTCGCGCTCTGGGAACTGGTCCCCCGGTTCGTGCTCGACGAAAGCACGCGGACGTTCCTGCCGCCGCTGTCGGAGGACCTGCAAGCGCTGTGGGACCTCGCGCTGGACGGCGAGCTCGCCGACCACCTGCTGGCCAGCATCGGGCGGTCCGCCGCCGGGTTCGCCGCAGCCGTGGCCGTCGCCGTGCCGCTCGGGCTGCTGATCGGCTGGTACCGGCCGGTCGCGCGGTTCCTGCAGCCCATCCTGGAGCTGGCTCGCAACACCGCGGCGCTGGCCCTGCTGCCGGTGTTCACGCTGCTGCTGGGCATCGGCGAGCTGTCGAAGGTCACCTTGGTGGTCTACGCGTGCGTGTGGCCGGTGCTGCTCAACACGATCGCCGGCGTCAACACCGTCGACCCGCTGCTGATCAAGGCCGCGCGCTCGCTCGGGCTGTCGAGCCCGCGGCTGTTCCGGAAGGTGATCCTGCCCTCGGCGGTGCCGACGGTGTTCACCGGCATCCGGATGGCGGCGTCCTATTCGATCCTGGTGCTGGTGGCCGCCGAGATGGTCGGCGCGAAGGCCGGGCTCGGCTACCTGATCAACACCAGCCAGGTGAACTTCCAGATCCAGCAGATGTACGCCGGGATCATCGCGGTCTCGGTGCTCGGAGTGCTCGTCAACCAGGGTTTCGTCGTTCTCGAGCGGCGGTTTTCCACCTGGCGTCCCAAGGAGAACCCATGATGCACCTCAACGCCTTCGTGATGCCGAACGGCCACCACGAAGCCGCGTGGCGGCACCCGTCCACCGACCCGCACCGGGCCCGGACGCTGCAGCACTACGCGGACATCGCCCGGACGGCCGAACGCGGGAAGCTCGACTCGCTCTTCCTCGCCGACGGCGTCGCCCTGTGGGGCAACGTGAAGCACAACTCCCACAGCCACTTCGAACCGCTGACGCTGCTCTCGGCGCTCGCCGCCTCGACAGTCCACATCGGACTGATTGCCACGGCGTCGACGACCTACAACGAGCCCTACCACCTGGCGCGCAAGTTCGCCTCGCTCGACCACCTCTCCGGCGGCCGCGCGGGCTGGAACATCGTCACCTCGGCGGGCATCGACGAGGCCCGCAACTTCAACCTGGCCAAGCGCCCGTCGCACGAAGCGCGGTACGACCGGGCCGAGGAGTTCGTCGAGGTCGTCAAGAAGCTGTGGGACAGCTGGGACGACGACGCCGCGGTCGTCGACCGGGCGAGCGGGGTCTACGCCGACACCGATCGGCTCCGGGCGATCGACCACGACGGCCCGCACTTCCAGGTCCGCGGGCCGCTCAACATCGAACGGCCGGTGCAGGGACACCCGCTGCTCGTGCAGGCCGGGTCGTCGGAGACCGGCAAGGAGTACGCGGCCCGGCACGCCGAGGCCGTGTTCACCGCGCAGCAGACCTACGCCGAGGGCAAGGCGTTCTACGACGACGTCAAGGGCAGGCTCGCGAAGTACGGCCGGACGCCGGACGAGCTCAAGATCCTCCCGGGGATTTCGCCGATCCTCGGCCGCACCGAGGCCGAGGCCCGCGAGCGCGAAGCCGAACTGAACGCGCTGATCACGCCGGACTACGGGCTGCGGCAGCTGTCGAAGATGCTCGACCACGACGTCACGGGCTATCCGCTGGACGGCCCGCTGCCCGACGTCGGCAGCTTCACCGAAGGCGGCCAGAGCCGGTTCGACCTCGTCGTCGGCCTGGCCCGGCGCGAGGACCTCACCATCCGGCAGCTGCTCGAGCGGCTGGCGGGCGGGCGCGGGCACCGCGTCTTCGCCGGCACCCCGGTCCAGGTCGCCGACGAGCTGGAGGCCTGGTTCCTCGGTGGCGCCGCGGACGGCTTCAACGTCATGCCGCCGACCCTGCCCGGCGGGCTCGACGACTTCGTCGACCTCGTCGTCCCGGAACTGCAGCGGCGCGGCCTGTTCCGCACCGAGTACTCCGGCACCACCCTGCGCGAGCACTACGGCCTCGCGCGGCCCGTCAACCGCAACCGAGTGAAGGAGCCCGCATGACCACCATCGGCACCGACGTCCGCAAGCTCACCGGGAGGATCGGCGCCGAGATCGTCGGCTTCGACCCGTCCGGCGACCTCGACGCCACGCAGGTGGCCTTCCTGACCGAAGCGCTCCACGAGCACAAGGCGCTGGTGTTCCGGAACACCCGGCTGGACGACGAGGGCCAGCAGCGGTTCGCGGCGCGCTTCGGCGAGCTCACCAAGGCCCACCCGACGGTGCCCGCCGTCGAGGGCGCGCCGACGATCCTGCCCGTCGACAGCGAGCGGGGCCGCGCCAACCACTGGCACACCGACGTCACGTTCGTGCTCAACCCGCCGAAGGCCAGCACGCTGCGCAGCCTGGTGGTGCCGCCGTACGGCGGGGAGACGCTGATCGCGAACACCGCCGCGGCCTACCGGGACCTGCCGGAGCCGCTGCGCGCGTTCGCCGACACGCTGCGGGCGGTGCACACCAACGACTACGACTACGTCCGGCCGCCGGAAGCCGTGGACGAGCAGGAGCAGGCGCGGCGGGCCCAGTTCGTCTCCCGGAAGTACCGGACCGTGCACCCGGTGGTGCGGGTGCACCCGGTGACCGGCGAGCGCGGCCTGTTCATCGGCGGGTTCGCGCAGCGGATCGAGGGCCTTTCGGTGGGCGAGTCGCGGGACCTGCTGCGGCTGCTGCAGTCCTACGTCACGCGGCCGGAGAACGTCGTGCGGGTGACGTGGGAGCCGGACCAGCTGGTGCTGTTCGACAACCGGATCACCCAGCACTACGCGATCGACAACTACGACGGCCTGCCGCGTCGGCTGAACCGCGTCACGGTGGCCGGCGACATCCCGGCCGGGATCGACGGCCGGTCCAGCGAGTCGCTCGAAGGCGACGCTTCGCACTACACGTCCGTCGCCTAGCCAGGGCTCGTCCGCCCCCCGGCGCCCCCCCGTGCCGAACCCCCGCCCCCCCCCATACCCCCCCGGTCCCCGCAACTGTCCCACACCCCGCGGCCCC
>NZ_JBEZYB010000124.1:0-17649 GCF_040638285.1 Amycolatopsis sp. NPDC026612 | reverse complement strand
CCAGAACGGGATGTACCTCGGGCCGTCCGGCGGGGCCGTGCTGATTCCGCCGGTCGAGAACCCCCCGCGTCCACCCCGGAGCACACCAAATGCCTGAACCGCAACCCATGGTGCGGATGAGCGGTATCCGCAAGGAGTTCCCCGGCGTCCTCGCCCTCGACGGGGTCGGCTTCCGGATGTTTCCCGGCGAAGTCCACGCCCTGATGGGTGAGAACGGCGCCGGCAAGTCCACCCTCATCAAGGTGCTGACCGGGGTGTACGGGGTGGACGCGGGCACGATCGAGCTGAACGGCGGCGAAGTCGCCTTCGGCGGGCCCGGCGAGGCCCAGCAGGCCGGCATCAGCACGGTCTACCAGGAAGTCAACCTCTGCCCGAACCTGTCCGTGGCGGAAAACGTCTGCCTCGGCCGGGAACCCCGCCGCTTCGGCCGCATCCAATGGGGTCCGATGCGGCGGCGGGCGGAGGAACTGCTGGCCCGGCTGGACGTCCACGTCGACGTCTCGGCCGAGCTGTCCACCTGCTCCATCGCGGTGCAGCAGCTCGTGGCGATCGCCCGCGCGCTCGACGTCGACGCGCGGGTGCTCGTCCTCGACGAGCCGACGTCCAGTTTGGACGCCGGCGAGGTCGAGCAGCTGCTGAAGGTCGTCCGGTCCCTGCGCGAAACCGGGATGGCGATCCTGTTCGTGTCCCACTTCATCGACCAGGTCTTCGCCGTCGCCGACCGGATGACCGTGCTGCGCAACGGAAAGCTGATCGGCGAGTACCGCACCGCGGACATCACGCCGGTCGACCTGGTCACCAAGATGATCGGCAAGGAACTGGCGGTTCTCGAGAACCTCGAGGACTCCGGCGCGAGCCGGGCCGAGGTCGCCGGCGCACCGGTGCTGCTGGCCGCCGAGGGCCTCGGCCGCAAGGGCGGCGTCGCGCCCTTCGACCTCGCCGTCCACGCCGGCGAGGTCGTCGGGCTGGCCGGCCTCCTCGGCTCCGGCCGCACCGAGCTCGCCCGGCTGCTCTTCGGCGCCGACCACGCCGACAGTGGCTCGGTCAAGGTCGACGGCGACACCACCTCCCTGCGCACCCCGCGGGCCGGGCTCGACCACAAGATCGCGTTCCTGTCGGAGAACCGCAAGGCCGAAGGCCTGGTGGAGGAGCTGACGGTCCGCGAGAACATCGTGCTGGCGCTGCAGGCCTCCCGGGGCTGGGCGCGGCCGCTGTCCCGCCGCCGCCAGGACGAGATCGCCGAGAAGTACGTCAAGGCGCTCGACATCCGGCCCGCCAACCCCGAAGCGCTGGTGGGCAACCTTTCCGGCGGCAACCAGCAGAAGGTGCTGCTGGCCCGCTGGCTCATCACCGAACCGCGGCTGCTGATCCTCGACGAGCCCACGCGCGGCATCGACATCGGCGCCAAGACGGAGATCCAGAAACTGGTCACCCAGCTCTCGTCCGACGGGATGGCCGTCGTGTACATCTCCGCCGAGCTGGAGGAGGTCCTGCGGCTGAGCCACCGCGTCGTGGTGCTGCGCGACCGGAAGGTCGTGGCGATCCGGGACAACCAGGGGCTCACGGCGGACGACATCATGGCCACGATGGCCGAGGGGGTGCAGGCATGACGGCCTTGAAAGACCTGACGAAACAGCGGCTCTTCTGGCCCGTGGTGGCGTTGCTGGTGCTGCTGCTGGGCGACCTCGTCGCGAGCCCGTCGTTCTTCAAGATCGAGCTGCGGGACGGCCACCTCTACGGCAACCTCGTCGACATCCTGAAGAACGGCGCCCCGCTGATCCTCATCGCGATCGGCATGACGCTCGTCATCGCCACTCGCGGCATCGACCTGTCGGTGGGCTCGGTCGTGGCGATCAGCGGCG
Organism: Amycolatopsis sp. NPDC026612; assembly: GCF_040638285.1. Lineage (NCBI taxonomy): Bacteria > Bacillati > Actinomycetota > Actinomycetes > Pseudonocardiales > Pseudonocardiaceae > Amycolatopsis > Amycolatopsis sp. NPDC026612. Next base: position 15,787 of record NZ_JBEZYB010000124.1, on the reverse strand, counting down.
CGCTCGCGTGCCTCTGGGTCAGCGACAACTCCGACGGCATCGGGACGACGCTGATCGCGTTCGGGCTGGCGCTCGGCCTCTCGCTGGTGCTCGGGGTGTGGAACGGCTGGCTCGTCGCGGCGCTGGGCATCCAGCCGATCATCGCCACGCTGATCCTCATGGTCGCCGGCCGGGGGATCGCGCAGCTGATCACCGACGGGCAGATCATCACCGTCAACTCCCACTCCTTCGAGTGGATCGGCAGCGGATTCCTGTTCGCGCTGCCCAGCGCGATCCTCATCGCGCTGGCGGTGTTCGTGCTGGCGTCGGTGCTCGTCCGCCGGTCCGCGCTCGGCCTGCTGGTCGAGGCCGTCGGCGGCAACCCGGAGGCCAGCCGCCTGGCCGGGCTCCGCTCGGCGCGGCTGACCTGGCTGGTCTACGTCTTCTGCGCCCTGTGCGCGGGCATCGCCGGCCTGATGATCAGCGCGAACGTGCACAGCGCCGACGGCAACCACGCGGGGCTGTTCATCGAGCTCGACGCGATCCTCGCGGTCGTCGTCGGCGGTACCCAGCTGACCGGCGGCCGGTTCTCCCTCGGCGGCTCGGTGATCGGCGCGCTGCTCATCCAGACGCTCACCACCACCGTCTACGCCCTCGGTATCCCGCCCGAGTCGATCATGCTGTTCAAGGCACTGGTCGTGCTGGCGGTGTGCCTCCTGCAGTCGCCCGCGTTCCGCCGGAAGCTCCGGCGGCGCCGGACGCCCCCGGCGGGGCAGCCGGCCCCCACACCCGCTCCGGAGAAGGTGGAGGTCACCGCATGACCACCCTCGCCCGCGTCAAGGGCTACCGCCCGCAGCAACGGCACCTGCCGATCCTCGCGACGATGGCCCTGCTCATCGGCGCGTACATCTTCGGCGCGTCGAGCTACGACGCGTTCGGCTCCGGGCAGGTCATCCTCGACCTGTTCATCAACAACGCCTTCCTGCTCGTGGTCGCCGTCGGCATGACGTTCGTGATCCTCACCGGCGGCATCGACCTGTCCGTCGGGTCGGTGGTCGCGCTGTCCACGGTGATCTCCGGCGACCTGCTGCAGAAGCACGGCTGGCCGGCGTACGCGGCGATCGCCGTGGTGCTGGTGGTCGGTGCGCTGCTGGGCGCCGGGATGGGCGCGCTGATCCACTTCTTCGAGATCCAGCCGTTCATCGCGACGCTGATCGGGATGTTCTTCGCCCGCGGCCTCTGCTACACGATCAGCACCGAGGCGTACTCGATCGACAACGCCACGATCGCGACGCTGGCCCAGACGCAGATCCCGCTCGGCGGCGAGCTGCACATCTCGATCAGCGTGATCGCCGCACTGGTCGTCGTCGCCGTCGCGGCCTACGTCCTGGCCTTCACGCGGTTCGGGCGCACGGTGTACTCGATCGGCGGCAACGCGCAGTCCGCGATGCTGATGGGGCTCAAGACCGGTCGCACCAAGATCGCGGTGTACACGATCAGCGGGTTCTGCTCGGCGCTCGGCGGGCTGCTGCTGGTCCTCTACAAGTCCTCCGGCGACCCGCTCAACGGCGTCGGCCTGGAGCTGACGGCGATCGCCGCGGTCGTCATCGGCGGCACGATCCTGACCGGTGGCTCCGGGTACGTGCTCGGCACGGTCCTCGGGATCATGGTGCTGGGCATCATCCAGACGCTGATCACCTTCGACGGCACCCTGAACTCCTGGTGGACCTCGATCATCACCGGTGCCCTCCTGTTCGTCTTCATCGTCCTGCAACGTCTCGTCACCCGCCGAACCCGCTAGCCCGAAGCGGCACTTTCACGTGAAAGTGCCGCTTCCGCCCCACACTCAAGGGAGAGTCATGCTCCGCAGAATGCGGCGGCCACTGGCCGTGCTGGCGGCCTTGGCCCTGTGCTCCGCCGTGCCGGTCGCCGTGGCACCGGGCGCGTCGGCCGACGCCGATCCGGCACTGGCCGGGCACTGGACGTTCGACGACGGCAGCGGCACGACCGCCGCCGACACCGCGGGCGGCCACCCGGCGACGCTCACCGGCGGCGCGGGCTGGGGTGCGGGCATCCGTGGCGGGGCACTGACCACCGACGGCTCGAACGGTTTCGCCGACGCCGGCGCACCGGTGCTCGACACGACCAAGAGCTTCTCCGTGAGCAGCTGGGTCAAGCTCGACAAGACGGCCGGGTTCCAGACGTTCGTCAGCATCGACGGCACCCAGGTGAGCAACTTCTTCCTGCAGTTCCGCGACGATTCGCGCCGGTTCGCCTTCACCCGGCTCGCCGGGGACGCCCCGGCCGACGGTGTGGTCGCGTCGGCGAACTTCGACCCGGTCGCGGGCCAGTGGTACCAGCTGACCGGCGTGTTCGACGCCGCCGCGTCGACCCTGTCGCTCTACGTCGACGGCACCCGGCAAGCCATCGTGGCCGCGCCCCCGGCGTGGGCCGGTACCGGCCACCTGGTGATCGGCCGCGGCAAGTACGGCGGCAACCCGGTCGACTACGTCGACGGCACGATCGACGACGTCCGCGCCTACACCGGCGCACTGACCGCCGCCGACACCGCCCGGCTGGCCATCGCCGGGCACTGGGGCCTCGACGAGGGCACCGGCACCACCACGGCCGACGACTCCCTCGACTCGCACACCGCCACCCTCACCGGCGGCGCCGCCTGGGGCGAAGGCGTGGTCGGCGCGCACGGTGGCGCGTTCGACGGCACCGACGCCGCGGTCGACGTCCCGGCCCCGGTCGTCGACACCGGGCAGAGCTTCTCGGTGTCCGCGTGGGTCAAGCCCGCCGCGGCCACCGGCTTCCGGACCGCGGTGAGCATCGACGGCTCGGCGATCAGCGGCTTCTACCTCCAGCGCGCCGCGGACGGCCGCTTCGCCTTCACCCGCCGGGCGGCCGACGGCGACTCGGCGTCCTCTTCGGCGGTGTCGACGCAGCCGGCGCAGGCCGACCAGTGGCAGCACGTCGTGGGCGTCTACAACCGCGCCGCCGGAACGCTTTCGCTGTACGTCAACGGAACGCTGCAGCAGAGCGTCCCGTTCACCACGCCGTGGACCGCGAGCGGGCACCTGGTGCTCGGCCGCGGCAAGTGGGCGGGCAACCCCGTCGACTGGTTCGCCGGCGGCATCGACGACGTCCGCGCCTACCCGACGCCGCTGACCGCGTCCGCCGTCGCCGCGCTCGCCGCGAGCGGCTCGTGGCACTTCGACGAGGGCGCCGGCCCGGTCGCCCGCGACGCCTCGGCGAACACCGCCGACGGCACGCTCAAGGGCGCGACCTGGACCGCCGGGGCGGCCGGCAAGGCCGTCCAGCTCGACGGCAAGTCCACTGTGGACATGGGGACCTCGCCGGCGTTCGACACCGGCACCGGCTCGCTCTCCCTGGCCGGGTGGTTCCGCACCACCGCGTCGGGCTCCCTGGTGGACCACGGCGACGGTTACGCACTCGGCGTGACCGGCGGCAAGCTCACCGCCCGCGTCGGCACGATCAAGGTGACCACCACCGGCGGCGGCCTCGCCGACGGCAACTGGCACCACGCCGCCCTCGTCCTGGACCGCGCCGCGCAGCGGCTCACCGTCTACGCCGACGGTGACGCGGCCGCGGTGACCAGCACCTGCGGCACGCCATCGGGCACGACGCTCGAAGTCTCCGCCTGCCCCGCTTCGGGCACCGCGGCGGCGGCGTTCACGGTCGGCGCCGGCTTCACCGGCACGATCGACGAGGTCGAGCTGCGCCGCTTCCCGCTCACCGCCGCGCAGATCGGCGCACTGGCCGGGGCGAACCAGCTCGCCGTCGACGCCAACGTGGTGCGCGCCAACACCCGGTCGACCACCTACGGCTCGATCCTCGAAGACATCAGCCACTCGGTCGAAGGCGGGCTCTACGCCGAGCTGGTCCGCAACCGCACCTTCAAGGAGGCCTACCAGGGCGGCAGCGGCGCGGGCAACACGCCGGTGCCGTACTGGTCGCTGGTCACCTCGCCGGGTGCCACCGGCAGCTACGCGATCGACACCGCGAACCCGCTGAACACCGCGCTCGACCGCTCGCTGAAGCTGCACGCCGACGCGGTCCCGGCCGCCGGCCGGGTAGCGGCCGCGAACGTCGGCTTCTACGGCATCGCCGCGAAGCCGTCCACCAGGTACACCGGCAGCTTCTTCGCCAAGGGCACGTGGACGGGCGGGATCCGGGTCAGCCTGGAGAAGCCGGACGGCACGGTCCTGGCGAGCAAGGACCTCCCGCCGGCCGGGGCGGCGTGGGCGCAGCAGACGTTCAGCTTCACCACGCCGTCGACGATCACCGCGTCCACCGACAACCGGATCGTCGTGTCGCTGGTCAACAAGGGGAAGAAGGCGCTGAGCGGGGACACCTGGTTCCAGGAGGTGTCGCTGTTCCCGCCGACCTTCAAGAACCGGCCCAACGGCGTCCGCGCCGACCTCGGGCAGAAGCTCGCGGCGATGAAGCTCGGCCTGTTCCGCGTCCCGGGCGGCAACTTCCTCGAGGGCAACACCGTCGACACCCGGTTCGCCTGGAAGAACACCATCGGCAAGCAGGAAGACCGGCCCGGCCACCAGAACACCGCGTGGGGCTACTGGTCCACCGACGGCTTCGGCATCCTCGACTACCTCAAGCTCGCCGAGGACATCGGTGCCCAGCCGCTGCTCGCGCTGTTCGCCGGCTACACCCTCAACGGCCAGCACGTCAGCCAGGCCGACTACCCGCAGTACGTCCAGGAAGCCCTCGACGAGATCGAGTACGCCATCGGCGACAGCTCGACGACGTGGGGCGCCAAGCGGATCGCCGACGGGCACGCGGCGCCGTTCGACCTGCACTACGTCGAGGTCGGCAACGAGGACTGGTTCGACACCTCCGGCAGCTACGCCTGGCGCTTCACCGACCTGAACAACGCCATCAAGGCGAAGTACCCGCAGCTGACGGTCATCGCCACGACCGGTGGCCTGCAGGGCGGAGCCGCGTCGAGCACGTCGACCGGGGTGCGCCCGGACGCCGCGGACGACCACTACTACCAGTCGCCGCAGTGGTTCACCGACAACTCGACCCGCTACGACACCGCGGACCGCTCCGGCCCGGACATCCTCGTCGGCGAGTACGGCGCCCAGGACGGCCGGCCCACCGGCACCCTGGCCGCCGCCATCGGCGAGGCCGCGTTCCTCACCGGGCTGGAACGCAACAGCGACGTCGTCATCGGCTCGATGTACGCGCCGGTGCTGGTGCAGGAGAACCAGTCCAACTGGCCGGTCAACCTGATCGGCTTCGACGCCGGCAGCAGCTACAGCTCGCCGTCGTACTGGGTGCAGCAGATGTTCTCCAGCACCCTCGGCAAGCAGATCGTGACCAGCCGCCTCAACCAGGGCAGCCCCCTGCGGCAGGTGGTCAACGTGACGACGAAGAACGGAAGGAAGACCTTCACGGTCAAACTCGTCAACCCGACCGGGCAGGTGCAGACCGCACGGCTGGCGCTCACCGGCGTCACCGCCGTCGACGGCACCGGCACGCTCACCACGCTCACCGGCGACCCGGCGGGGCGCAACAGCCTCACCGCGCCGACCGCCATCGTGCCGCAGACCAGGGAGATCACCGGTCTGGCCGCGACGTCGAAGCTGACGTTGCCGGCCAACTCCGTGACGACGCTGGTCCTCACCGGCCGCTAGAACCCCGGGGCGCGGCGCGCAGACCGCCGCCCGCGCCGCGTCCCGGTCACCAACCAGGAGGGAGGACACCGTGGGAGAACCACTCACCGTCGGCGTCGATTTCGGCACCCTGTCGGGCCGCGCGGTGGTCGTGCGCGTGGCTGACGGAGCCGAACTCGGCTCCGGCGTCTTCGAGTACCCGCACGGGGTGCTCGACGAGACGCTGCCCGCCACCGGCCGCGCACTGCCGCCGGAATGGGCGCTGCAGGTGCCCGCGGACTACGTCGGAGTGCTCCGCAACGCCGTACCGGCGGCGCTGCGGGACGCCGGCGTCGACCCGGCCGACGTCATCGGCATTGCCACCGACTTCACCGCGTGCACGATGGTGCCGACGACCGCGGACGGGACGCCGCTGTGCGAGCTGCCCGAGTTCGAGGCCGAGCCGCACGCCTACGTCAAGCTCTGGAAGCACCACTCGGCCCAGCCGCAGGCCGTGCGGATCAACGAGCTGGCCCGCACCCGCGGCGAGAAGTGGCTGCCGCGCTACGGCGGGCTGATCTCGTCGGAATGGGAGTTCGCCAAGGCCCTCGAGCTGTTCGAAGAGGCCCCGGACGCCTACGCCGCCATGCGGCACTGGGTCGAAGCGGCCGACTGGATCGTCTGGCAGCTCACCGGGACCTACGTCCGCAACGCCTGCACGGCCGGTTACAAGGGCATCCTGCAGGACGGCGAGTACCCGAGCCGTGACTTCCTCCGCGAGCTCGCCCCCGGCTTCGAGTCCTTCGTGGCCGACAAGCTCGAACACCCGCTGGGCCAGCTGGGCTCGCGCGCGGGTTCGCTGTCCGCGGAAGCTGCGGCCTGGACGGGCCTGCCGGAAGGCATCGCGGTCGCCGTCGGCAACGTCGACGCGCACGTCACCGCCCCCGCCGCCCAGGCCGTCGAGCCGGGGCAGATGGTGGCGATCATGGGCACCTCGACGTGCCACGTGATGAACGGCGCCGAACTGCGCGAGGTCCCCGGCATGTGCGGGGTCGTCGAAGGCGGGATCGTGCCCGGGCTGTGGGGGTACGAGGCCGGCCAGAGCGGCGTCGGCGACATCTTCGGCTGGTTCGTCGAGCACGGCGTCCCGGCGTCCTACGCGAGCCCGGACGGGGTGCACCAGCACCTCACCCGCCTCGCGGCCCAGCAGGAGATCGGCGAACACGGCCTGATCGCGCTGGACTGGCACAGCGGCAACCGGTCGGTGCTGGTCGACCACGAGCTGTCCGGCGTGCTCGTCGGGCAGACGCTTGCCACCCGCGCCGAGGACATCTACCGCGCGCTGCTGGAAGCCACCGCGTTCGGCACCCGCAAGATCATCGAAACGTTCAACGCCGCCGGCGTCCCGGTCACCGAGCTGATCATCGCGGGCGGCCTGACGAAGAACGCGCTGCTCATGCAGATCTACGCCGACGTCACCAACCTCCCGCTGTCGGTGATCGGCTCGGCGCAGGGACCCGCACTCGGCTCGGCCATCCACGCGGCCGTCGCCGCCGGGGCCTACCCGGATGTCCGCGTGGCCGCCGCCGCGATGGGCTCGGTCGAGCGCGCGGTGTACCGGCCGGTGTCCGCGCACGTCGTCGCCTACGACGAGCTCTACGCCGAATACACGGAGCTGCACGACTACTTCGGCCGCGGCGGCAACGATGTCATGCACCGCCTGGCGGCCCGCCGGCGCGGTGTCGCGAAAGGACGGTCCTGATGTCACTGACCGGTGAAGTCCTCGACACCGTCGCCGAACTGCGCGAGACGGTGGCGAACCTGCACGGCGAGCTGACGCGCAACGCGCTGGTCGTCTGGACCGCGGGCAACGTCTCGGCGCGGGTCCCGGGCCGCGACCTGATGGTCATCAAGCCCTCGGGCGTGTCCTACGACGACCTGTCCGCCGACACCATGGTCGTCACCGACCTGCACGGCGAGCTCGTCGAAGGCGAGCTCGCGCCGTCGTCGGACACCGCCGCGCACGCCTACGTCTACCGGCACCTGCCGGAGATCGGCGGCGTCGTGCACACGCACTCGACGTACGCCACGGCGTGGGCGGCCCGTGGCGAGCCGATCCCGTGCGTGCTGACGATGATGGCCGACGAGTTCGGCGGGGAGGTCCCGGTCGGGCCGTTCGCCCTGATCGGCGACGACTCCATCGGCCGCGGCATCGTCGAAACGCTTCGCACGAGCCGGTCGCGGGCGGTGCTGATGCGCAACCACGGCCCGTTCACGGTGGGCCGCACCGCGCGGGCCGCGGTCAAGGCCGCGGTACTCGTCGAAGAGGTGGCCCGCACCGTCCACAAGGCCTTCGAGCTCGGCACACCCGAACCCCTTCCGCCCGAGGACGTCGACCGGCTCTACGCCCGGTACCAGAACGTCTACGGCCAACACTGAAACGTTCGAGGAGAACGATGACTTCGGCATCGAAACCCCAGCTCTGGTTCCTCACCGGCAGCCAGGCCCTCTACGGCGAGGAGACCCTCGAGCAGGTCGCCGGCCAGTCGCTGCGCATCCAGCAGCTGCTCGCCTCCTCCGGTTCGCTCCCGGCCGAGATCGTCGGCAAGCCGGTGCTGACCGAGGCATCCTCGATCCGCCGCGTGCTGCAGGAGGCCAACGCCGACGCCGCGTGCGTCGGCGTGATCGCGTGGATGCACACCTTCTCGCCCGCGAAGATGTGGATCACCGGGCTGGACGCGCTGCGCAAGCCGCTGCTGCACCTGCACACCCAGCTCAACGAGGCGCTCCCGTGGTCCACGATCGACATGGACTTCATGAACCTCAACCAGGCCGCGCACGGCGACCGCGAGTTCGGGTTCATCCAGACCCGGCTCGGCGTGCCGCGCAAGACCGTCGCCGGGCACGTGTCCGACCCGGTGGTCGTCGCGCGGATCGACGCGTGGGCGCGCGCCGCGATCGGCGCCGACCACCTGCGGAACCTGCGGCTGGCCCGGTTCGGCGACAACATGCGCGACGTCGCGGTCACCGAAGGCGACAAGGTCGAGGCCGAGCTGCGGTTCGGGGTCTCGGTCAACACCTACGGCGTCAACGACCTCGTCGAACTGGTCGACGCGGTGTCCGAAAAGGGCACTGTGGACTCGCTGGTGCAGCGGTACGCCGAGGAATACAACGTTGTGCCGGACCTGGCGGCCGGGGGAGCGCGGCACGAGTCGCTGCAGTACGCGGCCCGCATCGAGGCCGGGATGCGGAAGTTCCTCACCGACGGCGGGTTCGGGGCGTTCACCACGAACTTCGAGGACCTCGGCGGTCTCCGCCAGCTGCCCGGGCTCGCGGTGCAGCGCCTGATGGCCGACGGCTACGGCTTCGGCGGCGAGGGTGACTGGAAGACCTCGGCGCTGCTCGCCGCGGTCAAGGCGATGGGCGTGGGCAAGACCCTCGGCACGTCGTTCATGGAGGACTACACCTACCACTTCGGGCCGGGCAAGCCGAAGATCCTCGGTGCGCACATGCTGGAGGTCTGCCCGACCATCGCGGCGGCGAAGCCGTCGTGCGAGATCCACGCGCTGGGCATCGGCGGCCGCGAGGACCCGGTCCGGCTGGTGTTCGACGCCGCCCCCGGCCCCGGTGTCGTCCTCGGCCTGGTCGACCTCGGCGACCGGTTCCGGCTGGTGGCCAACGAGATCGACGTCGTCGCGCCGGACGAGCCGCTGCCCAACCTGCCGGTCGCCCGCGCGGTGTGGGAGCCGGCGCCGTCGCTGGCGACGTCCGCCGAATCGTGGATCACCGCCGGGGGCCCGCACCACACCGTGCTCACCCAGGCCGTCGGCACGGAAACCCTCCGCGACTTCGCGAACCTGCTCGGGGTCGAGCTCCTGGTCATCGACAAGGACACGACCCCGCACGACTTCGCCGACCGCATCCGCTGGAACCAGGCCTACCACCGGCTCGCCCAAGGTTTCTGACCCACGCTTTTCCAGATACACAGGCTTCTGAGAAAGGCTCCGGGTTTTGAGAAAGGAAGAAGGAACAATGAAGTTCAGCAGAACGATCGCGGGGATCGCCGCCGCGGGTCTCGTGCTCACGCTGTCGGCGTGCGGCTCGAGCCAGAAGACGGCAGACCAGGCGGCGCCGTCTTCGGGCGCCAGTGCCGCGGGCAGCCTGGTCGGCGTCACCATGCCGACCAAGTCGTCCGAGCGCTGGATCCACGACGGCGACAACATCAAGTCGGCGCTGGAGAAGCTCGGCTACAAGGTCGACCTCCAGTACGCCGAGAACGACATCCCCACCCAGGTGAACCAGATCGAGAACCAGATCACCAAGGGCGCCAAGCTCCTGGTCGTCGCCTCGATCGACGGCACCGCCATCACCACCCAGCTGCAGGAAGCCGCCGACAAGAAGATCCCGGTCATCGCCTACGACCGGCTGATCCGCAACTCGCCGAACGTCGACTACTACGCGACCTTCGACAACTTCAAGGTCGGCGTCGACCAGGCGAACTCGCTGGTCAAGGGCCTCGGTGACGGTGCCGGTCCGTTCAACATCGAGCTGTTCGCCGGTTCCCCGGACGACAACAACGCGACCTTCTTCTTCAACGGCGCGATGTCCGTCCTCAAGCCGCTGATCGACAGCGGCAAGCTCGTGGTCAAGAGCGGCCAGACCGACTTCGCCCGCGCGGCCATCCTGCGCTGGGACCCGGCCACCGCGCAGCGGCGCATGGAAGACCTGCTCACCAAGACCTACACCGGTGGCGCCAAGGTCGCCGGCGTGCTCTCGCCGTACGACGGCCTGTCGATCGGTATCATCTCGGCGCTGAAGAGCAACGGCTACGGCACCGCCGGCCAGCCGTACCCGATCGTCACCGGGCAGGACGCCGAGGTCGCCTCGGTCAAGTCCATCATCAACGGTGAGCAGTACTCGACGATCTTCAAGGACACCCGCATCCTCGCCGACACCACGGTGAAGATGGCCGACGCGGTGCTCAAGGGCGGCAAGCCCGAGGTCAACAACACCAAGGACTACGACAACGGCAAGAAGGTCGTCCCGTCCTTCCTGCTGCAGCCGGTCACCGTGGACAAGACCAACTACCAGAAGGAGCTCGTCGACTCCGGCTACTACACGGCAGGTCAGCTGAAATGACCGAACTACTCGGCATGCGCGGGATCACCAAGACCTTCCCCGGGGTCAAGGCGCTGTCCGACGTCACGCTTTCCGTGCGCCAAGGGGAGATCCACGCGATCTGCGGGGAGAACGGCGCCGGGAAGTCCACCCTGATGAAGGTGCTCTCGGGCGTCTACCCCCACGGGTCGTACGACGGCGAGATCCACTTCGACGGGCAGCGGTGCGAGTTCGGGTCGGTGCGCGACAGCGAACGGCGCGGGATCGTGATCATCCACCAGGAGCTCGCGCTGTGCGGTCAGTTGTCGATCGCGGAGAACATCTTCCTCGGCAACGAACGCCAAAAGCGCGGCTGGATCGACTGGAACCGCACCAATCACGAGGCCGACGCGCTGCTCAAGCGCGTCGGCCTCGCCGAAAACCCGGTCACGCCGGTGCGTGACCTCGGTGTCGGCAAGCAGCAGTTGGTCGAGATCGCCAAGGCACTGTCCAAGGAGGTCCGGCTGCTGATCCTCGACGAACCCACCGCGGCGCTCAACGACGAGGACTCGGCCCACCTGCTGGAGCTGCTGCGCGGGCTGCGTGACGAAGGCGTCACGTGCGTGATCATCTCGCACAAGCTCGGCGAGGTGACCGCGATCGCCGACACCGTCACCATCCTGCGTGACGGCCGGACGATCGAAACGCTCGACGCGGCCGGGCTCACCGAGGAACGCATCATCACCGGCATGGTCGGGCGCGACCTCGAGCACCGGTTCCCGCCCCGGGAACCGGACATCGGGGAAGAGGTGCTGCGGATCGAGGACTGGACGGTGCACAGCCCGACCCAGGCCGGGCGCGTCGTCGTCGACCGTGCGTCGCTTTCGCTGCGGCGTGGGGAGATCGTCGGTCTGGCCGGGCTGATGGGCGCGGGCCGCACCGAGCTCGCGATGAGCGTGTTCGGCCGGTCTTGGGGCAAGGACATCTCCGGCCGGATCCTCAAGCACGGCAAGGAGATCGACGTCCGGTCGGTGCAGGAGGCCGTCCGCCACGGCATCGCCTACGCCACCGAGGACCGGAAGCGCTACGGGCTCAACCTGATCGAGGACATCCAGCGCAACGTGTCCGCGGCCGGGCTGGGCAAACTGGCCAAGCGCGGCTGGGTCAACGAGCACGCCGAGCACGACACCGCCAACCGGTACCACCGGGACCTGCGGATCAAGGCGCCGAGCGTGCAGAGCGTGACCGGGAAGCTCTCCGGCGGCAACCAGCAGAAGGTCGTGCTGGCCAAGTGGATCTTCACCGATCCGGACGTGCTGATCCTGGACGAGCCGACCCGCGGCATCGACGTGGGCGCCAAGTTCGAGATCTACACGATCATCAACGAGCTGGCCGCGCAGGGGAAGGCCGTCCTGGTCATCTCCTCCGAGCTGCCGGAACTGCTCGGGCTCTGCGACCGGATCTACGCGCTCTCGGCGGGACGGATCACCGGTGAGGCCAAGCGCGAAGACGCCACCCAGGAACTGCTGATGCAGTACATGACGAAGGAACGGGAATGACCACGACCGAAGCGCGGCCCGCCGTGCCCCCGGTTGAGCGCTCCAAGCGGAAGATCTCGATCAACCCGCGCCAGAGCGGTATCTACGTCGCGTTCGCGCTGATCGTGGTGCTGTTCGAGGTGCTCACCGGCGGCGCGCTGCTGGAACCGCAGAACATCTCCAACATCATCGTGCAGAACTCGTACGTGCTGATCCTCGCGATCGGGATGATCCTGGTGATCATTTCCGGGCACATCGACCTGTCCGCCGGGTCGGTCGTCGCGATGACCGGCGCGGTGTCGGCGGTGCTGATGGTGAACTCGCACGTGCCGTGGTTCCTGGCGGTGCTGATCACCCTCGTCGTCGGCGCGGTGATCGGCGCGTGGCAGGGCTACTGGGTCGCCTACTTCGGCATCCCGGCGTTCATCGTGACGCTGGCGGGCATGCTGGCGTTCCGGGCGCTGACCCTGACCGTGCTGGGCAACCAGGGCATCGGCCCGTTCCCGGATGCGATCCGCACGCTGTCGAACGGCTTCACCGACGGCTACCTGGGCAACATCGCTCTCGGCCCGCTCGGCGGCGCCGACGCGGTGTCGCTGCTCGCCGGCGTGGCCGCGGTGGCCGGGATCGCGTTCACGCAGTGGCGCAAGCGCTCGGCGCGCGTGGGCTACGGCCAGGACGTCGACCCGTTCGGCGTCTTCGTGCTCAAGATCGCCGGGATCGCGGTGCTGGTGCTCGCGCTGGTGGTGCAGCTGGCGCGGTTCAAGAACCTGCCGTGGGTGCTCATCCTGCTGGCGGTGCTGGTGCTCGGCTACTCGCTGGTGGCCGGGAAGTCGGTGTTCGGCAGGCACATCTACGCCGTCGGCGGCAACCTGCAGGCCGCGACCCTCTCCGGGGTCAAGGTCAAGTCGGTGACGTTCTGGATCTTCGTCAACATGGGCGTGCTGGCCGCGCTGGCGGGCATCATCTTCGCCGGCCGGCTCAACCAGGCGGGCCCGACGGCCGGCGTCAACTTCGAGCTCGACGCGATCGCGGCGGCGTTCATCGGCGGCGCGGCCGTCCAGGGCGGCGTCGGCAAGGTGGTCGGCGCGATCACCGGTGGCCTGATCATGGCCGTGATCAACAACGGCATGTCCCTGATCGGCGCGCCGAGCGAGCGGGTGATGCTGGTCAAGGGTGTCGTGCTGCTGGCCGCGGTGGCCTACGACATCTGGACGAAACGCCGCGCGGCTTCCTGAGCCGGGCGTTCGGTAAGGGGCCTTTCCCGTTCGCGGGGGAGGCCCCTTACCCATTCGACGAATTGTTTCCTTCGAAGTTCTCGAACTCTCGCGGAGTTTCTTGACCACCCGGCGGCGGCTCGGTCATAGTCCGGGCATGCGCCGACTCGTCCTCGCCTTGGTCACCCTGCTGATGTGCGGCTTCTTCGTGCCCGCGGCGACCGCGGCACCGCCGGGGCACGACCGCACCGAAACCGTGCTCGCCACCGGCTGGAAATTCCATCTCGGCGACGTTCCCGGCGCCGCGGAACCGGAATTCGACGACAGTTCCTGGGCGCCGGTTTCCCTGCCCCACACGTGGAACGCCGCCGACGGTGCGGACGGCGGCGGGAACTACCGGCGCGACGTCGGCTGGTACCGGACCCGGCTGGCCGTCGACGGGGGCGCCGCCCGGCGGGTCTTCCTGCAGTTCGACGGCGCGAACCTGGTCACCGACGTCTACGTCGGCGGACGGCACGCCGGTCGGCACGAGGGCGGCTACTCCGGCTTCCGGTTCGACATCACGGGTCTCGTCCCCGCCGGGGGATTCGTGCCGGTAGCGGTGGCGGTCGACAACCGGAAGAACGCGGACGTGGCCCCGCTCGACGGCGACTTCACGTTGTTCGGCGGCCTCTACCGCGACGTCCGGCTGGTCGTCACCGACCCGGTGCACGTCGACGCGCTGGACTTCGGCGGCCCGGGTGTCGCCGTGCGGCAGAAAGCGCTTACTGCCACGGCCGCCGAGCTGGAGGCGACCACGCGGGTCACCAACGACACGCCGGTGACGCGGCGCATTCCGGTCCGGACGGTGGTCCGGGACCGGGCCCGCCGGGTCGTGGCGGTCGCGGCCACCTCGGTGACGGTGGCCCCCGGCGGGACCGTGCCGGTCACCTCGGCCCTGCGCGTGCGCGACCCGCACCGGTGGAACGGCGTGCGCGATCCCTACCTCTACTCGGTCACCGCGGAGGTGGGCGGCGACGCGGTGAGCGTCCCGCTGGGGCTGCGCACCTTCGCCGTCGATCCCGCACGCGGCTTCCTGCTCAACGGCGTCCCGTACCCGCTGCACGGGGTGAACACCCAGCTGCCCAGCCGCCCTGGCCGGGGCACGGCAGTGCCGGACGCCGCCATCGACGCCGACTACGCGTTGATCGCCGAGCTGGGCGCGAACGCCGTCCGGATGGCGCACTACCAGCACTCGCCGCGCGAATACGACCTCGCCGACCGGCTCGGCCTGGTCGTGTGGACCGAGGTGCCGCTCGTCGGGTTCGCGACCGATTCGGCGGCCTTCACGGCGAACGCCGAAACCCAGGCGCACGAGCTGGTCCGGCAGAACACCGACCACCCGTCGGTGGCGATGTGGGGACTGGGCAACGAGCAGTACGTCTCCAGCCCGGCCGCCAACGCCGTGCTCGCCGCGGCCCAGGCCGTGTTCCGCGCCGACGACCCCGACCGGCTGACGACGTACGCCCACTGCTGCCTGTCCGACTCCGACGCCCTGGCCGGGCACGCGGACCTCACCGGCTACAACCGGTACTACGGCTGGTACCTCCCGGACGCCGCCAACCTGGGGAAGTGGGCGGACGGCCTGCACGCGGCCGACCCGCAGCGCCGGATCTCGGTCTCGGAGTACGGGGCCGGCGCGAGCGTCCGGCAGCACGAGCAGCACCCCGTCCCGCCGGTTCCGGGTGGGCACTGGCACCCCGAGGAGTACCAGGCGGAGGTCGCCGAAGCGTCGTGGCGGGCGATCGAGACCCGGCCGTACCTCTGGGGCAGCTTCGTCTGGGTGATGTTCGACTTCGCCTCGGACGGCCGCAACGAGGGTGACCGCCCCGGCATCAACGACAAGGGGCTGGTCACCGACGACCGGGTGACCCGCAAGGACGCCTTCTACTGGTACCAGGCGAACTGGTCGGACCGGCCGGTCCTGCACATCACGTCGGCCCGCGACACCGTCCGGACCACCGCCACCACCGACGTCAAGGTCTACGCCGGCACCGCGCCGGTGAGCCTCTCGGTCGACGGTGTCCCGCTCGGCACCCGGGTGCCCGGTGACCACATCGCCGTCTGGCCCGGCGTGGCCCTGCACCCGGGACCCAACGTCGTGCGGGTGACGTCCTTCGAGGACGGCCGGTGGCACACGGACACGGTCACCTGGACCCGGCAGCCGTAAAGCGTTCGTGAGTGGTAATGCGGGTTCTAACCCGCAATACACAAAACAAACACCCGCAAATGTTTTTGACGCGTGTGGGCGGTTTTTAATTTTTATTGGAAGTGT
>NZ_JBEZYB010000123.1:0-17953 GCF_040638285.1 Amycolatopsis sp. NPDC026612 | reverse complement strand
CGTGCTGCCCGGTGTGACCGTCATCAAGGAGCGCGACGCCGTCGTGGCCGCGGCGGCGTGGAACCGGGTGGTGGCCGCATGAGCCGGTTCGCGGCCCACGCCGGTCATCATCCGGGTCGTGCACATCGCGCCCGGCCCGACGCCGACCTTGACGACGTCGGCGCCGGCCTGGATCAGGTCGCGCGTGCCCTCGGCCGTGACCACGTTCCCGGCGACCACCGGGACCTGCGGCGACACCGACCGGACGGCCTTCAGCGCGGCGATCATCTTCTCCTGGTGCCCGTGCGCGGTGTCGACGACCAGGACGTCGACGCCCGCCCCGAGCACCGCTTCGGCCTTCTTCGCGACGTCGCCGTTGACGCCGACCGCGGCCGCGACGCGCAGCTTGCCCGCGTTGTCGACGGCCGGGGTGTAAATCTCCGCGCGCAGCGCCCCGACGGCGGTCAGGACGCCCGCGAGCCGGCCGTCGGCGTCGAGGCCCAGCGCCAGGTGGGCGCCGGTCCGGTGGAGCTGCTCGAAGACCTGCTGCGGCGGCGTGGTCAGCGGAACCACGACGGACGGCGGCTGCGCGACGTCGGCGAGACGCGCGAAGCGGTCGATGCCGGCACAGCTCGCTTCGTCGACGATGCCGACCGGGCGGCCCTCGCCGTCCACGACGACGACAGCGCCGTGGGCACGCTTGTGGACCAGGTTGAGGGCGTCGGCGACCGCGTCGCCGCCGGTGAGCACCAGTGGCGTGTCCCACACGGTGTGGCGGCTCTTCACCCAGCCGACGATCTCGGCCACGGCGTCGGTGTCGACGTCCTGGGGCAGCACCACCAAGCCGCCGCGGCGGGCGACCGTCTCGGCCATCCGGCGGCCGGCGACCGCGGTCATGTTGGCGACGACGATCGGGATCGTCGCGCCGGTGCCGTCGGCGGTGGAGAGGTCGACGTCGAAGCGGGACTCCACGTCCGAACGGTTCGGCAGCAGGAACACGTCGTCGTAGGTCAGGTCGTGGGCGGGCCGGTGGCCGTCGAGGAAACGCACGAGTCACCAGACTACCTGCCGGGCTCGTGGCAGGATCTGAGGGTATGAGCCGCCGCGACCGGGACACCGAGGGACGGGCACGCAACGCACGGCCGCGTGACGGCCTCGGCCGACCGCTGCCGTACGGCGCGGACGGCGTCGAGCGCCAGCCGGAAGGCATCGAGCGCACGCCCGCGCAAACGCTTGCGGAGGCGCAGCGGCTGCTCGACGACGGCAAGCCGTTCCACGCGCACGAGGTCTTCGAGGACGCGTGGAAGACCACCGACCAGTCCGACCGCGAACTCTGGCGTGGCCTCGCGCAGCTCGCGGTCGGGCTGACGCACGCGGCGCGCGGCAACAACGTCGGCGCGGTGTCGCTGCTGGAGCGAGGGGCGGCGAACATCGAGCCGTTCCGGAGCGAGCCGCCGCACGGCATTGACGTCGCCGGGCTGCAGGAGTGGGCGCGCACGCTGGCGGACGAAGCCAAGCAGCGAGTCCGGGTGTCGCCGAGCGTGCCGCGGCTGACGTGCTGACGGCGCTCGGTGCCGCGGTGATCGCGGCAGTGGCCTCGCTGGTCGGCGTGACGCTGGGCGCGCTGGTCGAGCCGGTGAAGCTCAACGCCGCCCGCCGCGCGAAGCTGCGGCAGGACCGGGCCGACCGCTGCGCCGGACTGATCGAGGCCGCCGTCCGGGCGCGGCAGCACAACATCGACCTCAACGTGATCCACCGCCGGCGCAAAATCGGTGAACTCACCGAGGCGGACGACGAGCGCACCGCCGGGTACGAGGATTCCTACTACGTCGCTCGCGCGCAGATGCGGTCGTTCTTCGGTCTGCTCGTGATGAGCGGCCCCGACGAACTGATCGAACGGGCCCGCACGGTCCGCCAGCGGGACCTGGAGCTGCACGTCGTGCGGCTCGAGGTCGAGGAGGGCGGCGTGTTCGACCGGATGAATCTGCCGCCCGCGGTGCGGAAGGCCGCCGGAGCGGTGGACCGGGCGATCGAGGACTTCGCGCTCGTCGCCCGGAAGCACACGTCCTAAGGCTGGTCCCAGCCGTCCGAAGCGGCCTTCTCGGCGCCGATCGTCGTGCCCTCGCCGTGTCCGGTGTGGACCTTCGTGGTGTCCGGGAGGGTGAACAGCTTCGCCCGGATGGAGTCCACGATCGTCGGGTAGTCCGAATAGGACCGCCCGGTCGCGCCGGGGCCGCCGTGGAACAGGGTGTCGCCGGTGAACAGGACGCCCAATTCCGCCGCGTACAGGCACACTGCCCCGGGCGCGTGCCCCGGCGTGTGGATGACACGGAGCTCGGTGCCGGCGACGGTGATCACCTGGCCGTCGGCCAGTTCGCCGTCCGGCGCGCGGTCCGGGTGGGTCTGGTCCCAGAGGACGCGGTCGTCCGGGTGCAGCAGGATCGGCGCACCGGTGGCCGCGGCAAGCTGCGGGGCGGCGTTGACGTGGTCGTTGTGCGCGTGGGTGCAGACGATCGCGGTCAGCTTGCGCTCGCCGATGACGTTTTCGATCGCCTTCGCGTCGTGCGCCGCGTCGATCACGATCACTTCCGCGTCGTCGCCCACGACCCACACGTTGTTGTCGACGTCCCAGCTGCCCCCGTCGAGCTCGAAGACGCCGGAGGTCACCAGGTTCTGCACGATCGCCGTCATGCGCCCGACCCTAGCGGGGTCAACCGGCGGTCGTACAGGAACGCGCCCGCGGCGAGCGCGGTGAAGAAGAGCCCGATGAACACGCAGTTCAGCGACACCTGGCCGTAGCCGAGGGCGCCGGCGTCGACGAACGGGTACGGGTAGAAGCCGGTGAGGGCGCCCCGGGGAAGCGTGAACGCGAGCCAGGTCAGCGGGTAGACCAGCGACCACCAGACCGTGCGCCACGTGAGGGGCCCGCGCGGGCCGACGAGGAGCCAGCCGGCCACGAACAGGATCGGCGTGACCTTGTGCAGCATCGTGTCGGCGACGAACGAGAGGCCGTGCAGATCGTGCAGGCCGGCGAGGGCGACCTGGTAGACGATGCCCGTCACGATGATCCCGGCCAGCGCGTCGAGCCAGAGCACCCGGAACAGCGTGCCCCGCGCCGCGCCCAGTGCCACCAACACCGAGGCCGCGATGACCAGCAGGTTCGAGTCGATCGTGAAGAAGCAGAACAGGTTCGCCACCCGGCCGGCGACCGTCGTGAAGCGACCGCTGCTGTCGCCCGCGGTGGCGATCACCTGGAGGACGAGGCCGGTCAGCGCGACCAGTGCGGTGACCGCGAACCAGGCGCGGGTGAGCTGGGAACGGTGCATCCCCGGAGGGTACCCGTCAGTAGTTGCCTTCGGTAATCCACAATGGACCCTCGATCGAGCCGGGTCCGGCCGCCTGGGGCTGCCCGGTACGGGGACAGCCCCGAGCGCGGTGCTACGCCGTGGTGAGCGTGTCCCGGAGCGCGGTGAACGCCTCGTACTCCGCCTTCTGCTCGACCGGCAACTGGTAGGTGGCGGCCAGGAGCTTCGTCACGGACGGGATGATGCTGAGCCGGAACGTCCGGCCGTCGGTCGTCTTGATCACGAACCGGCCCTGCAGGTCGCGCTTCTTGACCGAGGCCCGGTTGGCGTCGTTGATCGTCAGCGGCGTGCCCGCCGTGACGGTGCCGTTCTTCTCCTCGAGCGGGACGAGGACGAGGTCGGTCTGCCCGGGCTTGAAGCCCAGGGCGAAGTTGGCGACCGAGGTGGTGCGGAAGACCAGGTAGTTCTTCTGCCTGATTTCCGCGGCGTACACCTTGGTGTAGCTCGTCCCGTCGGCGACGGCCGAATCGAAAGCGGCGTGGATGGCCGCCTTCATCTGTTCCTTGCTGACCACTGCTTGCTCCTCCATGACCGCTCGGGAAGTGAGCGGGATCGTGTGAAGGAGCGCACTTTAGGGATTCCCGCCGCCTGCTGTGGCGGGGAAAAATGCCGTCATTTCGGCCGGAAGGCGGCGTTCGGCCCACCGAACGCCGCCTCCGTGGGTGAATCGTCAGCGAAGTGCCTTCACCAAGGCCGGCACGAAGACCGACGCGTCGACCGTGCCCCAGCCGCTGGCGATGTCGAAGCCCTTCGCCGCGGTGAAGCCGACGACGCCGTCCTGGCTGTTGTCGCCCTCGGTGACGTCGACGATGCCCGCCTTCGCCCCCGCCGGGCCCAGCTTCGCGTACAGCGCCGGGTTGATCTGGCCGAGCTTGCCGTGCTTGGCCTGCACCGCGAGCGCGAGCACGCCGGCGAACAGCGGCGCGGACTGCGACGTGCCGTAGACGCCTTCCATGCTGATGTCCGGGAACGAGCGCATCTTGCTACCGGTGATCTTCTTGACGCCGTCCTGCCAGCTCGGCCGCGCGTAGGTCTTCGACAGCCCGGCGCCCTCGGAGAAGCCGTTGTCGGCGACGTTCACGACGTCGTCCGGCTTGGTGCGGGCGCCCTTCGCGTCGAGGTGCAGCTGGGTGCCGCCGAGGGTCGTGACGCGCGGGTCGGACGCCGGCCAGCTCGCGACGCGGTACGGGTAGTTGCCCGGCCCGTAGAGGTACCCGCCGGTCGGACCGTCGTCGCCGGAGGAGGCGACCATCGTGATCCCGGCCTTGCTCGCGCGGTCCAGCGCCGGATCGAGCGTCTTGATCGAGTCGAACGACGGGAAGTTCTCCTCGGTCGTCCCGAAGCTCATCGAGATGACGTCGACCAGCTTGTGCTCGGTCATGTAGTCGACGGCGTGCATCATCTCGGGCAGCCCGGTGAAGCCCTGCGTCTCGGCGACCGGCGTCGCCGCGACGATGATCTTCGCGTTCGGCGCCATGGCGTGCATCATCGTGACGTCGAGGTCGGTCTCGCCGCCCCAGCCCTGGCAGGTGTCGGTGTCGACGCCGGGGTCGGTGCACGCCGGGACGGGCCCGGACGGCTGGATGACCTCGACGTTCGCCGGCGGCAGGCCGTGGTTCTTCGAGTAGGTGTCGAGCACCTGCTTGACCTGGTCGTCGCCGAACGACACCAGCGTTGCGACCGTGCTGCCCGCGCCGGTGATGCCGGCGTTCCACAGCTTCGTCGCGTTGTACGCGGTGCTTTCCTTCGGCAGCGTCGCCATCGCCGCTTCGAGTTTGGCGACCCGCTTCTGCACGCTGTCGGCGCCGACGAACGACTGCGCGGCCGCCGAGAAGTGGTGCTTCGACGGCTGGTGGCCGGCGTTCGGCGTGTTCGGCACGGGCGTGGCCCCGGCCGGCGCGGCGAACGCGGTCGCGAGCAGGGTCGTGCCGGCGAGCAGCCCCGCTGCAGCGCGCAATCTCATGCTGTTCTCCCCGTTGTGGTGGAAACTCCGTCCACCACCTTGGCCAGAACGAGGAGAAGGCAACATCGACTTTCGTCTTTCCTTTTAGGAGGAAAGCACCACCGACGCGCGAGATGTCGCGATCGAGACTTTCGTCGTCAGCTCCCTTCCGCGCGGTCGCCGTGCAGCAGGCCGCGGACCGTGTCGATGGTGTCGGCCTCGGCCGGGTCCTTGTCCGGGCGGTAGCGGACCACCCGCGCGAACCGCAGCGCCAGGCCGCCCGGGTAGCGCGTGCTCACCTGGGCGCTGTCCAGCTCGATCTCCACCACGATCTCCGGCCGCACGTACACCGTCCAGTCGTCGCGGTGGGTCTCGATCTCCTGGAACGTCCTGGTCTGCCAGGCCAGCAGTTCGTCGGTCATGCCCTTGAACGTCTTGCCCACCATGATCGGCGGGCCGCCGTCCGGGTCGCGGGCGCCCAGGTGCAGGTTCGACAGCGTGCCCGTGCGCCGGCCGTGACCCCACTCCGCCGCGAGCACCACCAGGTCGATCGTGTGCACCGGCTTGACCTTCAGCCACGCCCGCCCGCGCCGCCCTGCGGCGTACGGCGACGCCAGGTCCTTGACCATCACCCCTTCGTGGCCCGCTTCCATCGCTGCCTCCAGCACGGCGGCCGCGCGCGAAGTGCCCACCTCGCCGGGGATCACGTGCGCCCCGGCGACCTTGCGCAGCGCCGCGTTGCGTTCCGACAGCGGCGCGTCCAGCAGGTCGACGCCGTCCAGGTGCAGGCAGTCGAAGAAGTAGGGCTGCAGCAGCAGCGCCTTGACCTGTTCCTCGCGGGTGCTGCCGAACCGGCTCATCGTGTCCTGGAACGGCCGCGGCCGTCCGGCGTCGGTCAGCGCGAGCGTTTCGCCGTCGAGCACCACCGACTCGCACGGCAGCGCCCGCACGAGTTCCACCAGTTCCCGCACGCTCCCGGTGATCTCGCGTAGCGTCCGCGTCCAGACGTGCACCTCGTCGCCCTGGCGGTGCACCTGGATCCGCGCACCGTCCATCTTGTACTCGACGATCGCCTCCGCGTGCTCGGCGACGGCTTCGTCCAGCGACTCCGCCGGCGACGCCAGCATCGGCTTGACCGGCGTGCCGAGCGTGAGCCGGAACTCCGCCAGCGCCGCCTGCCCGCCGGTCAGCGCCGCGACGCCGGTGACGCCGAGCTTCCCGGAGAGCATGAAGGCCCGCCGCACGTCCTCGGCAGGCACCTCGGCGGCGGCCGCGATGGCGTCGACCATCACGCCTTCCAGCGCGCCCTGCCGCAGCTCGCCGGTGACCAGCCGGAAGAGGAACTGCTGCTCCTCCTTCGTCAGCCGGGTGAACAACGCGCGCAGCACGTCCTGCCGCCGTGTCGAAGAACCCGTGCCCGCCGCCACGCCGGCCGCCGCGGTCAAGGCCGCGTCCACCTCGAGCACCGAAACCACCGGCTCCGGCGCCGGATCGGCACCCAGCCCGGCCAGGGTGCGCCAGCCCGCGCCCAGCCTGTCCTGCGCTGTCTGCCCCGTCAGGTACGCGATCACCGCGGGCAGTTCGGCGATTTCCGCTGCGCGCAGCACCGCGGCCAGGACGGCGATCTTCGCCTTCCTGGACCTGGTCGCCGCCAGTTCGGCGGACGCGCGGACCAACTCGCTCAGCAGCACCCGGACATCATGACCCCGGCCACCGACAGTTTCCAGTCGGCTTCTGGCTGGTGCCGTCAGGACGGCCGGACGTTCCGCCTGGTGGCGGGCAGCTTCACCCGGGCGTCGGCGGGCGCCTCGGCGATCCAGCTGGCCAGCAGGCCGAGCGCGCGCTCGCTCTCCGACCCGGGTTCGGCGTGGTAGATCACCATGCCCTGGTCGGGGTCGTCGGGCAGGCGCAGCGTCTGGTAGCGCAGCCGCAGCTCGCCGACCACCGGGTTCACGATCAGCTTCCAGCCCTGCGCCTTCTCCTGGACCGCGTGCTCGGCCCACAGCTTCCGGAACTGCTCGCTCGCCAGCGAAAGCTCGTCGATCAACCGGGTGAACTCCGGGTCGCCGGGGTGCCGGCCGCTCTCCGCGCGCAGGTTGGCGACGAGCTCGCGGCACACCGCATCCCACTCCGGGTGCAGGTGCTTCGCGCGTTCGTCGGTGAAGACGAGCTTCGGCATGCTGCGCTCTTCGAGGCGGCCGAAGTCGAACGAGACCGCGCCGCCGAGGGGGTTCCAGGCCAGCACGTTCAGGTACCGGCCGAAGACGAACGCGGGTGCCTGGATGGCGTCCAGGAGGTGCTGCAGCTCGGGCCGGACCCGCTGCGGCACGCTCTTCTCCCGGCGCTTCGGTGCGGCGACGTTGTGCAGGTACGCCTCCTCGCCGGCGTTGAGGCGCAGCGCCCGCGCGAGCGCGTCGAGGATCGCGTCGGAGACGTTCTTCGCGCGGCCCTGTTCCAGCCGCGTGTAGTAGTCGACGCTGATGCCGGCCAGCTGCGCCAGCTCCTCGCGGCGCAGGCCCTTGACCCGCCGCTGGGTGATCCCGGGCGGCAGGCCCAGGTCGGCGGGGTCGAGGGCGGCGCGGCGTGCCTTCAGGAAGGCGCCCAGCTCGGCTGCGTCACTCATGCCTCCAGTATCCCCCGGGGACGCCGCCCGTCAGCCGGGAGACCGAAGGGAGCGCCACTCGCACCGGGGCACGAGGACGCTCCCTTTCGGCGCAGCTCAGCCGGACCTCGGCTCAGAGGGAAGCCGACATGATCGCCGCCAGCTCGGCGAACGAGCGGCTGTCGAGCGAGCCGTTCAGGCTGGCGGCGACACCGGCGTCGGCGTAGTGGCCGAAGCCGTGCGCGCGCATCAGCGCCTGCGCGGCGAAGTTGGCGGCCTCGTGCGCCGTCGCGCGCTCGGCGGCCGCGATGGCCCGCGCGCTCACCACGGCGGCGTCGATCCAGCAGCTGGCCGGGCGCTGCGCGGAAACGAGTTCGAGCGGCGCCAGCGCGTTGTCCACGGCGGAGGGCACCTGCTGGACTGCGGCGGCTTCGATGATGTTCATGCTTGGTTCTCCTATTTTGTTCGGCGTCGGATCGGCCGTTCGGGAACGCTACCCCGCGCCGTCGATTTGGCCATCCACCAGCATGAGGATGAGTTTTCGAACAAATTTTCCGGATAATTCTGAATGGCATTCCCGGTCACCTCGGGGGCGAATCCGCGGAGCCGTGGCCGTCCTGCCTGGTCCTGGCGGACCCAGGTTGCGCGTGACCTGGCACGTCCCGCCCGGCGCCGGGAAGGTGGAGCCCAGGAACGACGAGGAGGAACGGGCGATGGAACGGCGAATTCTGGGCGGCACCGGCATTTCGGTCAGCGAGTACGCGTTCGGCGCGATGATGCTCGGCCAGTGGGGCAATCCCGACCACGAAGAGGGCGTCCGGATGCTGCACACGGCACTCGACGCGGGCATCAACTTCTGGGACACCGCGGACATGTACAGCCACGGCGAGAACGAGCGGATCGTCGGCAAGGCGCTCAAGGGCCGCCGCGACGACGTCGTGCTGGCCACCAAGGGCTTCTTCCGGATGGGTGCGGACCCGAACACGGGCGGGAACTCGCGGCGCTGGCTGACCCGCGCGCTGGACGACAGCCTGCGCCGGCTCGACACCGATTACGTCGACCTGTACCAGGTCCACCGGCCGGACCCCACGACCGACATCGAGGAGACGCTTTCGGTGCTCACGGACTTCGTGCGGGCCGGGAAGGTGCGCGCGATCGGGTCGTCGGACTTCCCGGCCGAGCAGATCGTGGAAGCCCAGTGGGTGGCGGAAAAGCGCGGTCTGGCCCGGTTCCGCGCCGAGCAGCCGCCGTACTCGATCTTCAACCGCGCGATCGAGACCGCGGTGCTGCCGACCGCGCAAAAGTACGGCATGGGCGTGCTCACCTGGAGCCCGCTGGCCAGCGGCTGGCTGTCCGGCAAGTACACGAAACCGTCCGATGTGGACCTGTCCGACGGGCGCCGGACGTTGCAGGTGCACAAGTTCGACCCGGCCCTGCCGGAGAACGCCGTCAAGTTCGAGGTGATCGCGCGGCTGAAGAAGCTCGCCGACGACCTGGGCCGCCCGATGACCCACCTGGCGACGGCGTTCGTCCGGGCGCACCCGGGCGTGACGTCGGCGATCATCGGCCCGCGCACGCCCGCGCAGCTCGACGACCTGCTGGCCGGCGCGGACCTGGTCCTCGACGACGACGTGCTGGACCGCATCGACGAGATCGTCCCGCCGGGCACGGACCTCAACCCGGCGGAGAAGGACTACACACCGCCGGCGCTGGCGGACAAGCGCCTGCGCCGGCGGTAGCCGGTCACTTGCCGCCGCGGGCCATGCGGAGGACGTCGAGAGCCTCGTCGAGCTGGGCTTCGGTGAGCTTGCCGTCCCGGACGTACCCGCGTTCGACGACGACCTCGCGGATCGTCTTCAGCTCCTTCAAGGCCTGCTTCGCGACCGCGGCCGCCTCTTCGTAGCCGATGTACTTGTTCAGCGGCGTCACGATCGACGGCGATCCCTCGGCGTAGGTGCGCGTGCGTTCGGTGTTCGCGGTGATGCCCGCGAACACCTTGTCCGCCAGCAGCCGCGACACCGCCGCGAGCAGGCGCGCCGATTCGAGGACGTTCCGGGCGATCACCGGCAGGTTGACGTTCAGCTGGAAGTTGCCCGCCGCGCCGGCGAAGGCCACCGCGGCGTCGTTGCCGATCACCTGCGCGACCACCTGCAGCGTGGCCTCCGGGATCACCGGGTTCACCTTGCCGGGCATGATCGACGAGCCCGGCTGCAGGTCGGGGAGCGCCAGCTCGGCCAGGCCGGTGCGCGGCCCGGAACCCAGCCAGCGCAGGTCGTTGGCGATCTTGTTGAGCGACACGGCGACCGTGCGCAGGTGCCCGGACGTCTCGACGACGCTGTCCTGCGTCGCCTGCGCCTCGAAGTGGTCGCGGGCCTCGGTCAGCGGCAGCCCCGTCACCGAGGCGAGTTCCGCGGCGACCGACGAGCCGAAGCCGTCCGGCGCGTTGAGGCCCGACCCGACGGCCGTGCCGCCGATCGGCAGCTCGCCCAGCCGCGGCAGGCCCGACTTCAGCCGTTCGACGCCGAAGCGGACCTGCGACGCCCACGCGCCCGCCTCCTGGCCGAGCGTGATCGGCACGGCGTCCATCAGGTGCGTGCGGCCGGACTTCACGACGTCGGCCCACTCCGCGGCGCGGACCTCGATGGCGCCGGCGAGGTGCTCCAGCGCCGGGATGACGTCCTTGAGCACGGCTTCGGTCGCGGCGACGTGGATGGTCGTCGGGAACGTGTCGTTCGACGACTGCGACGCGTTGACGTGGTCGTTCGGGTGGACGTCACGCCCGAGGGCGCGCGAAGCGAGCGTCGCGATGACCTCGTTGGCGTTCATGTTCGACGACGTCCCGGACCCGGTCTGGAAGACGTCGATCGGGAAGTGCGCGTCGTGGGCCCCCTCGGCGACCTCGTCGGCGGCGGCCGCGATGGCGTTCGCGACGTCGGCGTCGAGCACGCCCAGCTTGAGGTTCACGCGCGCGGCGGCGGCCTTGAGCAGGCCGAGCGCGCGGATCTGGGCGCGCTCCAGGCCCCGGCCGGAGATGGGGAAGTTCTCCACGGCCCGCTGGGTCTGCGCGCGGTAGAGCGCGTCGGCAGGCACGCGGACCTCGCCCATCGTGTCGTGTTCGATCCGGTATTCCTGATCAGCCATGACACCGATTCTGGCCCTGTTCGCGGCCGCCCGCGTGGTGGCGTCGCCCACCCTCGCCCGCCCGCGACGCTAGGATCGGGTGTGTTCTCGATCACCGCCATCCACCACTGGCTGGAGCGAGCATGACTGAAACTGGGGACGCCTACGACCTCGTCATCATCGGCGCGGGTCCGACCGGCCTGTTCGCCGCCTACTACGCCGGGTTCCGCGGCCTCTCGATGGCGGTGGTCGATTCGCTGCCCGAGCCCGGCGGCCAGGTGACGGCGATGTATCCCGAGAAGATGATCTACGACGTCGGCGGGTTCGCCGAGGTCCGCGGCCGCGATCTCGTCGAGGGCCTGGTGAAGCAGGCCGCGCCGTTCAAGCCGAAGTACCTGCTGGGGCGCAAGGCCGAAAAGCTGGAGCCGGCCGGGGACGGCGTCGAGCTGACCCTCGACGGCGGCGAGACGCTGCGGGCCCGCGCCGTGCTGATCACCGCGGGCATCGGTGAGTTCACCCCGCGCCCGCTGCCGGCGGGTGACGGCTGGCTCGGCCGCGGCATGGTCCACTTCGTGCCCTCGCTGCAGGTGCACGCGGGGCAGCACGTCGTGGTCGTCGGCGGCGGCGACTCGGCGTTCGACTGGATCCTCGCGCTGCACCCGGTGGCGGCGAGCGTGACGCTCGTGCACCGGCGCGCGAAGTTCCGCGCCGCCGAGTCGATCGTCCGGCAGGCGCGCGAACTCGGCACCCGGATCATCACCGACGCCGAGGTCACGCGGTTCGTCGAAGCGCCGGACGGCACACTCGAAGCCGTCGACGTCTCGATCAAGGGCAGCGGCGACGAGCGGCTCCCGGCCAACGCCGTCGTCGCGGCCCTCGGGTTCACCGCCGACCTCGGCCCGATCGAGAGCTGGGGCCTGGAAATCCACCACCGCGCCATCGCCGTCGACTCGACGATGGCGACCGCACGGGAACGCGTCTACGCCGCGGGCGACGTCGCCGCCTACCCGGGGAAGGTGAAGCTGATCGCGACCGGCTTCGGCGAGGCCGCGACGGCCGTCAACAACATCGCCGTCGCGCTCGACCCCGACGCCCACTTGTTCCCGGGCCATTCGAGCAACGCCGAATAGGTCAGGCCTTCGTCTTCTCCGCGATCCACGGCGCGTAGGCGACGACGGAGGTGTAGATCGACGGCGCCGTCGCGCATTGCGGGTCGTCGTTGCCCGGCCGGCTGGTGACGCCGGCGAGCAGCCAGTGGTCGCCGTCGCGCACGATCTCCGGGCCGCCGGAGTCGCCGAAGCACGCCCCGGACTTGCCGCCCGGGTTGTCCGTGCACAACTCGGCCGTGCCGTCGAACACCGACGTGCACTTCGTGCCTTCGACGATCTGCGTGTCGAGCTGCTGCAGCGTCGTGGGGATCTCGCCGCAGTTCAGCTTCGGGCAGGTCTGGCCCCAGCCGAGGAGCCGGGTCGCGGTGCCCGGCGTCGCGGCCGTCGCGAGCCCGATCGGCGTCGCGGTGACCGGCGCGGTCAGCCGCAGCAGCGCGATGTCACCCGCCGGGGTCTGGGTGTTGAACGCGGGGTTGAGGATGATTTCGGCCGGCTGCGCGACCTCGCCGCCCTGGCCCGAGTCGTTCGTCCCCGTCCGCAGCGAGAAGGCGGCCGGGGTCTTGCCGAACGCGCAGTGCGCGGCCGTGACGACCCAGGTGGGCGCGATCAGCGCGCCGGCGCAGAACAGCTTGCCCGACGAGGTGTGCAGGGAGACCGTGAACGGGTACGGCTGGTCCGCGTTCGCGCCCCCGACGATGGCGGGGGCGGCCGCGGCGGTGCCGGGGACCAGGACGGCACACAGGACCAGCAGGGCCAGTAGTCGCCTGGTCACGGAACTCCTTACGGCAGCGGGGGCACGACGTCGTCGGCGGGCGCGTCCAGGTGGCCGTCGAAGTTGACCGAGGAGTACGCCCGCAGCTTGTTCAGCCGGTGGTAGCCGTCGATCATTCTGACGGTCCCGGACTTGGACCGCATCACGATGGACTGCGTCGTCGCGCCGCCCTCGCGGTAGTGGACGCCGCGCAACAGGTCGCCGTCGGTGACGCCGGTGGCGCAGAAGAAGACGTTGTCGCCGCGCACGAGGTCGTCGTTCAGCAGCACGCGGTCGAGGTCGTGGCCGGCGGCGAGGGCCTTCTCGCGCTCGGCGTCGTCCTTCGGCCACAGCCGGCCCTGCAGCTCGCCGCCGAGGCACTTCATCGCGCAGGCCGCGATGATGCCCTCGGGGGTGCCGCCGATGCCGATCAGCATGTCGACGCCGGTGGTCGGGCGGGCCGCGGCGATCGCGCCCGCGACGTCGCCGTCGGAGATGAACCGGATCCGCGCGCCGGCGTCCCGGATCTCCTTGATGATCTGCTCGTGCCGCGGGCGGTCCAGGACGCACACGGTGACGTCGCTGACACTGCTGTGCTTCGCCTTGGCGACGCGGCGGATGTTCTCCGCGATCGGCGCGCCGAGCTCGACCTTGCCCGCCGCGTCCGGCCCGACGGCCAGCTTCTCCATGTAGAACACCGCGGACGGGTCGAACATCGCGCCGCGCTCGGCGACCGCGAGCACCGCGAGGGCGTTCGGCATGCCCTTGGCCATCAGCGTGGTGCCGTCGACCGGGTCGACCGCGACGTCGCAGTCCGGCCCGTCGCCGTTGCCGACCTCTTCGCCGTTGAACAGCATCGGGGCTTCGTCCTTCTCGCCCTCGCCGATCACCACGACCCCGCGCATCGACACCGTCGAGACGAGCTGGCGCATCGCGTCGACGGCCGCGCCGTCCCCGCCGATCTTGTCGCCGCGGCCGACCCAGCGGCCGGCGGCCATCGCGGCGGCCTCGGTCACCCGGACCAGCTCCATCGCGAGGTTGCGGTCGGGCGCTTCACGACGACTCTCTGCGGTGGACATCAGGCCTCCCGGATAGTGGAACTGGCGGGTAGCCAGTCTGTCAGATACCCGCCGGGATTCCAGATACCGTCGGCATGGTCTACCTCACTGTTCGGAGTCGTCCTCCACGGACGCCAGAGCGGCCTCGATCCGCTCGCGGGCGCCCTCGAGGTGGCGCTCACAGACCTTCGCGAGCTTCTCGCCCTTCTCCCACAACGCGAGCGACTGTTCGAGGGACAGGCCACCGGCCTCGAGCTCGCGGACGACCTCGACGAGGCGGTCGCGGGCTTGCTCGTACCCGAGTTCCTCGCTGGCTGCTTCACTCACGCTCGGTGTTCTCCGACCTTCCGGGCTTGCACGCTGTTCGCGCACACTACCGCGCTGGCCATGGCGTGGTCGTACCCGACGAACGCGAGGGCGAACTCCTGCCCGTCACCGTCCGCGATCGCCTCTTCGAGGTTCTCCTGCGCGCCGGCCACCCGCTTCCGGTGCCCGGCCCCCTCGGCGAACCACCAGCGCGAGCCGACCTGCGTCGACGTCGCTTCGGACAGCCGCCGCAGCTGCGGCGCCAGGTCGCGGCGGGCCGCGGTGCCGCAGCCGGCCAGCAGGGCCGTCCAGCACTCGGCGGCGGCCCGGTCGGTGCGCACCGCCTGGTCCAGGAGCGGCCGCGCGCCGAGCTTCCTGGCCGCGTCCACGGTGAGCGGGAGGAACGTCACCTTCACCCCTGCTCTCCTTCCGCCACCGCCTTGATCGCGCCGTCGCCCACCCGCACGCGCAGCTGGGCACCGGCCTCGACTTCGGAGACGGAGCGGAGTACCTGGAGGTTGCCTTCGGCGTCGACGAACTGCACGACCGCGTATCCACGGGCCAGCGTCGCCGCCGGCCCGAGCGCGGTGAGCCGGGCCCGCGCGTTCGCGACCTCGGCCTGGTCCTTGGCGAGCAGGCTCAGCATGGCGCGGCGGGCGCGTTCGCGGTGGACGTCGACGTCGTCCTGCCGCCGCTGGACCGGGCCCAGCGGGTCGGCCAGCGACGGACGGCTGCGGATCTGGTTGAGCAGCCGCGCCTGGGTGTCGACCCAGCCGTGCAGGGCGCGGCGCCCGCGGTCGCGCATCTGCCGGACGCGCTCGGTCTCCTCGCGCAGGTCCGGGACGATCCGCTTGCCGGCGTCGGTCGGCGTCGAACAGCGCAGGTCGGCGACGTAGTCGAGCAGCGGGGTGTCCGGTTCGTGCCCGATGGCACTGACCACCGGCGTGCCCGTGGCCGACACCGCGCGGCAGAGCGCTTCGTCGGAGAACGGCAGCAGGTCCTCGACGCTGCCGCCGCCGCGGGCGATGACGATGACGTCGATGTCGGGGTCGGCGTCGAAGATCCGCAGCGCGCGCATGACCTGCGGCACCGCCTGCGAGCCCTGCACGGCCGTGTTGAGCACCTTGATCCGGACGTGCGGCCACCGCCCCTGCGCGTTGGCCAGGACGTCCCGCTCGGCCGCCGACGCGCGGCCGGTGATCAGCCCGACGCCCTTCGGCAGGAACGGGATCGGCCGCTTGCGTTGGGCCGAGAAGAGGCCTTCGGCGGTCAGCAGCTTCTTCAGGCGTTCGATCCGCGCCAGCAGCTCACCGACGCCGACGGCGCGGATCTGGTCGGCGCGCAGGCTGATCGTGCCCCGGCCGAAGAAGTACGACGGCTTCGCGTGCACGACGACGCTCGCGCCCTCCCGCAGCGGCGGCTCCATCTCGCGGATCAGCCAGTTCGGGCAGGTGACGGACATCGAGACGTCCGCCGAAGGGTCGCGCAGGGTCAGGAACGCGGTTTGGGTGTTCGGGCGGGAGCTGACCTGGGTGACCTGGCCCTCGACCCAGACGGTGCCGAGCCGGTGGATCCAGTCGCCGATCTTGCGCGCGACGGTCCGGACCGGCCACGGCGATTCCGCGGTGCTCGCGGAGGCTTGGACGGATTCGGTGCTCACGGGCCTTCCGCGTCGTCGCCGTCTTCGGCTTGCTCTGCCTTGGC
The DNA here is from genome assembly GCF_040638285.1 of Amycolatopsis sp. NPDC026612. Classification (NCBI taxonomy): domain Bacteria; kingdom Bacillati; phylum Actinomycetota; class Actinomycetes; order Pseudonocardiales; family Pseudonocardiaceae; genus Amycolatopsis; species Amycolatopsis sp. NPDC026612. Next base: position 2,017 of record NZ_JBEZYB010000123.1, on the reverse strand, counting down.
CCGTTCGGCCTTGCGGGCGTTGGCGATCCGGCGGGACAGCATGCCGGTGAAGGACGAGCGGTCGGCGTGGGCGCGTTCGTGCTCGAGGATCGTCTCGAGCTGCTCGATCGAGAACTGGCGCAGCCGGGCCCGCAGCTGCGGGAGGGTGAGCTGGTCGTAGCCGGTCAGCCCGGCCGGACCCTCGTACCCCGCGGCGCTGGTCCGGGGCGTCTCGCTCTTGGTCTTCTTGTCGACCTTGGGCGTGCCGGGCTTGGGCTTGCGCGGAACGTCGTCCTCGCGGGCCTTGCCGTCGCCGGCTTCGGTGTCCCGGGCCTTGCTGTCGCGGTCCTGGGTGTCGCCGGCTTCGGTGTCGTTGGCGGAATCGAACTCGCCGTCGGCGTGGTCCTCGGCGAGCGCGCGTTCCTCTTCGGCCCACGGATCGCCCAGCTCCGCTTCGAGCTCGGCCGCTGACGGAATGTGACCGTTGATCTCCGAACGGGGTTCCGGCACCTCGGCGACGGAGGCCAGGTTCGGCCGCGCGGGCGGGACGTCGGGCGCGGCGTCCTCGTCGAACGTCGCCCAGCTCGGCGAGTCTTCGACCGGACGCAGGCTCGACAGGGCGCTGTCGCCCTTGATCGCCAGCTCGGTGACGTGCTGCTGGACGCGCATGGAGGCCTGCAGCACCTGGCTGACCACGGTCACCGGGAGCCCGGCCAGCTGCCGGGGAAGTTCGCGAACCCGCTCGGCGGTGGAGACGGCGAGGCCCGCGGCGACCCGGAGGGGGAGCGGGAATGGCTTCATGCGTCTAGCCTGCCCCATGTCCCGCCCTCGTGCCCAACCGAAAGGGTGGGTTCGGGCGCGTTGCGTGACCTCCGGCACAGCTCGGTCGGGGACGAAGCTCACCCGAAAGGGACTTCGAGTTCGTCTCGGGGCTGCCCGTACCCTGGGTGGCATGAGTGCAGCGAGTCCCGGAATCGAGCCCGCGGGTACCCCCACGATCACCGGAACCGCATCCGGCAAGCGAGTGCTGCTCGCCAAACCCCGCGGTTACTGCGCCGGCGTCGACCGCGCGGTGATCGCCGTCGAGAAGGCCCTCGAGGTCTACGGCGCCCCGGTGTACGTCCGCAAGGAGATCGTCCACAACCGGCACGTGGTCGACACGCTGCGCGAGCGCGGCGCGATCTTCGTCGACGAGACGTCCGAGGTGCCGGAGGGCGCGCTCGTGGTGTTCTCCGCCCACGGCGTCTCGCCGATGGTGCACGCGGAGGCGGCCGAGCGGAACCTCCGCACGATCGACGCGACCTGCCCCCTCGTGACGAAGGTCCACAAGGAGGTCAACCGCTTCGCGAACGACGACTACGACATCCTGCTGATCGGCCACGAAGGCCACGAAGAGGTCGAGGGCACCGCCGGCGAGGCGCCGGACAAGGTGCAGCTGGTCGACAAGGCCGAGGACGTCGGCAAGGTCGAGGTGCGCGACCCGTCGAAGGTGATCTGGCTGTCCCAGACGACGCTGTCGGTCGACGAGACGATGGAGCGCGTCGACCAGCTCCGCGAGCGCTTCCCGGAGCTGGCGGACCCGCCGAGCGACGACATCTGTTACGCGACGACGAACCGCCAGGTCGCGGTCAAGGCGATGGCCGCCGAATGTGATCTGGTGCTGGTGGTCGGGTCGACGAACTCGTCCAACTCGAAACGGCTGGTCGAGGTGGCCCTGAAGGCGGGCGCCCGCGCGTCGTACCTGGTCGACTTCGCGCACGAAGTCGACGAAGCGTGGCTCTCCGGTGTGACGACGGTCGGGGTGACTTCGGGCGCGTCGGTGCCGGACGTGCTGGTCATGGAGCTGCTGGCCTGGCTGGCGGAGCGCGGCTACGGGGACGTCGACGAGGTCACGACGGCCAACGAGAAGATCTCCTTCGCACCGCCCAAGGAACTGCGCAAGGTCTGAGTTCGCCCCGCGGTACACGAAACGGGGGGGCGCTCCCCCCGGGGGGGGGCGCCGGGGGGGCGGGGGGGAGCGGGGGGTGGGGTGAGAGTG
>NZ_JBEZYB010000122.1:0-18819 GCF_040638285.1 Amycolatopsis sp. NPDC026612 | reverse complement strand
TGGGTGCCTTACACCCCACCCTTTGGGCCCTGCGTGGCGTACACCCCACCGAAGGCCACATTGGGGCGCTCGGGTCAGGAAGTCAGGGCGTGCGGGTCGCCCGCCACGGCGCGGGCGGAGAAGTTCCGCTGCGCACCGCGCTCGGCGGCCTTCTGCTTGGCCGCCTTCGCCTTGCCGGGCTGGACGCCGTTGACGCTCTCGGTGCTCGTCGCGTAGACGCCGAGGGCCCAGGCGACACCGTCGGCGTTGCGGTCCAGCGCCACGCGGTCGATGTTGCCCAGGTTGTCGCAGGCCTGGTGGTAGCACGGGTCGAACGCGACGCCGGCCGTGCCGCCCCACTTCGCCGCCTGCGCCGGGGTCTTCAGCACCTCGGCGCCGGTGTCCAGGCCGCCGGCCGGGATGCCGACGGCGATGAACTCGCCGTAGTCCGAGCGGCCGGTGAAGTCGGTGCCCTCGAGGGACACGCCGCGCGCGGCCTGCATGAAGTCGACGAAGGTCTTCTCGATCTGCGCCGAGCCGTACGGGCCGGCGCCCGCGCCGACACCGTCGGAGTTGTCACCGTCGTAGGCGAAGTACCCGGCGTTCGGCGAGCCGATCATGTCGAAGTTCAGGTACAGCGCGATGTCGAGCTGCTGCTCGAAGCTCAGCTGGTCGACGTAGTAGGTCGAGCCGATCAGGCCGAACTCCTCCGCGCTCCAGAAGCCGAAGCGGACAGCGTTGTTGACCTTCGGGCTGCTCCCCAGCTGCAGCGCCGTCTCGAGCAGGGTCGCCGATCCGGTGCCGTTGTCGTTGATGCCCGGGCCGGCCGGGACGCTGTCGAGGTGCGACCCGAGCATCACGACGTTGTCCTTGCGCCCGGTCTTGGTCTCGGCGATGACGTTGTAGCTGGTCCGCGCCTCCTGGAAGGCCCGCAGCTCCAGCGTCACGTTCTGCCCGCCGAGCGTGGCCAGCTGCGCCCCCGCGGCCGCCGTCACGCCCCCGGTCGGGATCTTCGCGTTCTCCGGACCCCCCAGGGTCCCGTTCAGGGCGCCGTCGGTGTTGTTGTAGACGATCGCGCCGATCGCGCCCGCCGCCGCGGCGGTCTGCTGCTTCTGCGCGAACGAGCAGCCACCGCGCTTGATCAGCGCGATCTTGCCGACGACGTCCGCGGTGTAGTCGGTGGCCTCACAGCCGCTGGTGTCGTCGACGGCGACCACCGCGAGCGGCGCGGTGATGCCGCCGACCGGCGTCGAGGTCGTGTACTCCATGGCGATGACCGGGACGCTCGCGCCGCCCGCGGTCAGCTTCTCGGCCAGGGTTTGCGAGTAGGTGAACGGGAACTCCTGGCGGGTGACCTGGAAGCCGGCCGCCTCGAGCTTCGTCGCGATGTACTCGGCGGACTTCTTGTGGCCCTCGGTGCTCGCCGCCCGGGTGCCGCCGTTGGTGTCGGCGAACCGCTGGAAGGCGATCAGGTGCCGGTTGACGCCGTTGACGTCGACCTTCTTGACGAGCTGCTTCGCCAGGGCGGGACCTTCGGGGACCGTGTTCGCGGCGGCGGCCGGGGTGAGGCCGAGCACCAGCGTCACGCCGGCGGCCAAGGCCACCGGCGGGAGGAATCTCGTTCGAAAGAGTGACATGGTTGCTCACCTTTGTTCGATATGCGAAGAACGTCAATGCTTCATTCGGCGGGACCTTCACCCGGCGGTATACGGTCGAGCCCATGTACGCGATCACCATCCGTGAACCAGGTGACCCGGACGTTCTCGAGTGGACGGAGGTCGCGGACCCGCGTCCCGGCCCCGGTGAAGTGCTGCTGGAGGTCGCCGCGAGCGCGGCGAACCGCGCGGATCTCCTGCAGCGCCAGGGCCACTACCCGCCGCCGCCCGGTGCGAGCGAAATCATCGGCCTCGAGTGCTCCGGCACGATCGCGGAACTCGGCGAAGGCGTCGAAGGCTGGACGGTCGGCGACGAGGTCTGCGCGCTGCTCTCCGGCGGCGGCTACGCGGAGAAGGTCGTCGTCCCGGCCGGGCAGCTGCTGCCCGTGCCGTCCGAGATCGACCTGCTCACCGCGGCCGCGCTGCCCGAGGTGGCCTGCACGGTGTGGGCGAACGTCGTGATGCACGCGAAGCTCACGGAGGGCGAAGTGCTCCTGGTCCACGGCGGTGCCGGCGGGATCGGCACGCACGCCATCCAGGTGGGCAAGGCGCTCGGCGCGACCGTCGCCGTCACCGCGGGTTCGGCCGACCGGCTCGAAAGCTGCCGCCAGCTCGGTGCCGACATCACCATCAACTACAAGGACGAGGACTTCGTCGAGGTGCTCCGCAAGGAGACCGGCGGCGCGAACGTCATCCTCGACAACATGGGCGCGTCCTACCTGGGCCGCAACGTCGACGCGCTGGCCGCCGACGGCCGGCTGGTCATCATCGGCATGCAGGGCGGGGTCAAGGGCGAGCTGAACGTCGCCACGTTGCTCGGCAAGCGGGCCAGCGTGTTCGCGGCGGGCCTGCGGTTCCGGCCGCTCGAGCAGAAGGCGGCGATCGTCGCCGACGTCCGCGAGCGCCTGTGGCCGCTGGTTTCCGACGGTCTCGTCAAGCCGATCGTCGGCCAGGTCGTGCCGATGGCCGAAGCCGCGTCCGCACACCGGGTCCTGGAAGAGGGCAGCGTGTTCGGCAAGGTCCTGTTGGCGGCGAAGTCTTAACGGAGTTCGTCGAGGACGCGCACGAGCTGGTTGATCTCGAAGACGTTGGAGTAGTGGGCGAGCCCGATCCGCACGGCGCCGCCCACTTCTCCGACGCCGAGTGACGCGAACACGCCGCTCGTGCCGTCGTCGGCGAACGCGCACAAGCCCTGCTTGGCCAGGTACTCGGCGACCTCGGGCGACTTCTTGCCGGCGACGGCGAAGGCGAGCGCGGGAATCCGGCGCATGGCGTTGCCGATGACCATGATGTGCCGCAGCGACAGCAGTTCCGTCGACAGCTGGGCGAGCAGCCCGGCGTGATAGGACTTCGCGGACCCGAGCGAGGTGACCAGGCGCTCGCGCCGCGATCCGGCGGCGGCGTCGTCGAGGCCCGCGAGGTAGTCGATCGATGCGATCAGCCCGGCCAGCAGCGGGTAGGCGTGCGGGCCGAGCTCCAGGCGGGCGGCACCGCGGGCCATCGGGTCGAGCGACGCCGGCTGGATCCGCTCGATCAGCTCGGGGTCGCGGAAGACGAGGGCGCCCACTGAGGGGCCGCCCCAGGCCTGCGCGGACACGACCATGACGTCGGCGCCGAGGGCGTTGATGTCCAGCGGCAGGAACGGCGCGGCGTAGGTGGCGTCGACGACGACGAGCGCGCCGACCCGCTTGGTGAACTCGATGATCGTCGGCACGTCCGGCCGGGTGCCGACGGAACCGGACGCGAGGGTGACGGCGACGGCCTTCGTGCGCGCCGACACGAGCTGCTCGTACTGCCACGCGGGCAGCTCGCAGGTCTCGATGTCGATCTCGCCCCAGCGCACGGTGGCACCGACGCGCTTGGCGGCGCGCAGCCAGGGCGCCACGTTCGCTTGCTCGTCGAGCCTCGACACGACGAGTTCGTCGCCGATGGTCCAGCGCTCGGCGAGCGCGTCGACGAGCCGGCGCAACATCACCGGCGCGCTCGGCCCGAGCACGACGGCAGCCGGGTCGGCACCGACCAGGTCGGCCACGGCCCGGCGGGCCGCGGTCACGATGCTTTCCGCGCGTTGCGAGGCCGGAAACGCTCCGCCCGGCCCGGACACCGGGGCGCGCATCGCCGTGGAAACGGCCGAAGCGACCTGTTCCGGGACCAGCATTCCGGCGGCGCCGTCGAAGTGGATCCAGCCGTCACCCAGCGCGGGAAAGAGCCCACGGATACGAGCGACGTCAAACGCCATGGGGACACCGTACGGACGTGCGGTTTCGCCGTGCGTCCGGGGTTGGGTGGAGAGCCACCGGGAACCCCGGGAGCCGCTACGCTCGGAGACGGACACCCCGTGGGTGTCGCGGAGCGTGTCGAACGCAAGCCAGGATGGAGCACATGACCGAGCCGAACTTCACAGCGGGTGACCCGGGCCAGGAACCTTCACCCCACGTGGTGGTCGTCGGACCGGACGGCACCCCGGTGGGCGCCCACCAGCGGCCGTCCGACGACGCGGAGCACCCCGAGTCCCTCGGCGACCTCGTCGAAGAGCCGGCGAAGGTGATGCGGATCGGCACGATGATCAAGCAGCTGCTGGAGGAGGTTCGCGCGGCCCCGCTGGACGACGCGTCCCGCACGCGGGTGCGCGAGATCCACCAGACGTCGATCCGCGAGCTGGAGAAGGCGCTGGCCCCGGAGCTGCAGGACGAGCTGGAGCGGTTGGTCCGCCCGTTCACGGATGACTCGACGCCGTCGGACGCGGAGCTGCGGATCGCGCAGGCTCAGCTGGTGGGCTGGCTGGAGGGGTTGTTCAGCGGAATCCAGACGGCCCTGTTCGCCCAGCAGATGGCGGCGCGGGTCCAGCTCGAGCAGATGCGGCGCGGGTTGCCGGCCGGCCCTTCGGGTTTGGCGGGGCACGGCCACGGGCCGGAGCACGGACCGGGGATTTCGGGGACCGGGCAGTACCTCTGAGCCCGGCCGAAGGGGTTGTCCACAGACCACGGGGGATGTGGACAACTGCTGTGGACAACTCCGCTTCGGCCGGCTTCGCCCTCAGCGCAGTGCGCGGAAGAACGCACGGATGTCGCCGATCAGGGCGTCCGGTTCCTCCAGCGCCGGGAAGTGGCCGCCGCTGGGGAACTCCGACCAGTGGACGATCTTGTCCGTTCGTTCCGCCAGCGTCCGGATCGGCAGCCCGATGTCGTCCGGGAAGACCGCCACGCCCGTCGGGACCGTGTTCGCCGGGCCCGGTCCGCCCCAGCTGCCTTTCAGGGCCGCGTACAGCCGGCCGGCGGAATTCGCCGTCTGGGTGAACCAGTAGATCGATACGTCGGCCAGGAGGTCGTCGCGGTCGATCAGGTCTTCCGTGGTGTTCGAGAACGAGCGGAACTTCTCCGCGATCCACGCCAGCTGGCCGGCCGGGGAGTCGTGCAGGCCGTACGCCAGCGTCTGGGGCTTCGTCGCCTGGAGCATCGCGTAGGCGGTGCCCTCGCGAGAGAACTTCGTCCCCTTCGCCAGCGAGCGCTGCCCCTTCTCCAGCTCAGGCCCCTCGAGCCCGTCGAGATCCGCTTCGCTGCGGACGACCGCCGACGGCAGCATCGTCACGTGGATGCCCAGCAGCCGCTCCGGGAACTGGATGGCCAGCTCGCGGGAGATCGTCGCGCCCCAGTCGCCGCCGTGGGCGCCGAACCGGGGGTAGCCGAGGCGGGTCATCAGCTCCGCGAACGCGCGGGCGATCCGGTCCGGGCCCCAGTCCGGCGTGGGGGTCGGGCCCGAGAAGCCGTAGCCCGGGATCGACGGGACCACCACCGTCAGCGCGTCCGCCGGGTCGCCGCCGTACGCGCGGGGGTCGGTCAGCGGCCCGATGACGTCCAGGAACTCGACGATCGAGCCCGGCCAGCCGTGTGTGAGCAGCACCGGCGCCGCCGCGGGCTCCTGCGAAACCACGTGCAGGAAGTGGACGTTCGTTCCGTCGATCGTGGTCGTGAACTGCGGGAAGCCGTTGAGGCGTTCCTCCTGCGCCCGCCAGTCGAAGCTCGTGCGCCAGTGCTCGGCCAGCTCACGCACGTAGCCGACGGGCGCGCCGAGCCGCCAGCCGGCGCCGGCCGGCTGGTCGGGCCAGCGGGTGTTCGCCAGCCGCGCCCGGAGGTCGTCGAGGTCGGCCTGCGGGACGTCGATGCGGAACGGCGTGATCTCGGAAGTCATGCTCGAACAGTAGAAGCGATCGAGGACAGCGACGGTCCTCGATCAGCGCCGCGGGCAAATCGTCAGCTCACCCGCAGGCCGGGCGCGGTCGCAGTCGAACCGGCTGCGCACTCCGGCCGCGACGTCGGCAGGCAGCCGGTCCACCGCCAGCCAGGACGGCTGCACCACGAGGTATTCGGCGTCCGTGCGTTCGAGGCAGTCCAGGTTCTCCCGGTAGCTCCGCAGCCCGCGCACCGCCGGGATGTACGTGCCGCGCTGCACGAACACCGGGGCCGGGTAGCGGCAGTTCGCCGGGTTGCCGAAGAAGTACGCCATGTCGCCGAACGCCAGGTAGACCACCGGGGTGTCCGCGCCGATCTGCGCCCGGACCGGCGCGAACAGCCGCTCGTCGAGCCGGGCCGCCGCGACGCGTTCGGAGTTCGTGTAGTCCGCGTGGATCGCGTCGAACGAGTAGGGCGCGCTCGGCCACACCGGCACCACGAACACGGCCGCCGCGCCGAGCACCGCGGCCACCGGCCACGTCCGGCCGCGCTCCTTGAGCGCGAGCAGCACGCCCACGACGACCAGGACCACCAGCACCGCGTAGACGGGCGTTCCGTGCGCCTGGCGCCACTCCGTGCTCGCCGCCGAGACCATCGGTAGCCCGGCGCCGAGCACGACCGCCGGCAGCACCAGCGCCCGGGGTGGGCCGCCGTGCTCGGCGGACCAGCGCACCAGTGCGAGGCCCCCGAGCGCGGCGGCGAACGGCACCAGCGCCGCGAGGTGGTACTGGAACCACTGTCCTTGCAGGACGACGGCCGCGAGCACGACGAGGATCGCGGCCACGGGCAGGAGGAGCCACGCCAGGCGCGCACGCCGTCCCACGGCCAGCCGCACCAGCACGGCGACACTCACCGGGAGCAGAGCGACCATGGGGACGGCCAACGCCTCGTTCACCACGGTCGCGAAGAGCGCCCGCGCGTCGCTCACCGCGAAACCCCGGCTCAGCGGGCTCGCGCCGTTGAGCGTGGACAGCTCGCCGAACCACCGCCACTCCCGCGGCTCGATCAGGACCGACAGCCCGAACAGGGCCAGGCAGAGCGGCGCGCCGAGCACGCCGGTGAGCACCGCGCGCCGCCGGTCGAGCACCGCCACGACGCCGAGCGCGACCACCGCGGTCGGTGCCGTCGTGTACTTGACCAGCACGGTCAGCGCCAGCAGCGCCCCACCGAGCAGGGCGGCGGGCACCGGCCGCCGGACCCGGAGCGCGGCACCGACGCCGCCGGCCGCGAACACCACCGCCAGCCACTCCGGCTGCAGGAAGTCCCAGTTCGGGGCCAGCGCCAGCGCGAGTCCGGTCGCCGCGGCGACGGCCGTCGCCTCACCGGCCGGGCGGTACCGCACCAGGCCCGCGCGCAGCAGCAGCGACACCAGGAGGACGACGACGAGCGCCAGCACCCGCACGACGGCCTCCCGGGCGGGAACCGGCAGCGAGCTCCCGGCGTCGCCGAGCGCCAGCACCAGCCGGTAGGCCATCGGCCGGTGCACGAAGACCTCGGACGGCGACAGCCCGGCGCGGCCGGCCGTCTGGAGCGTGCCGAGGACGAACCGGACGTCGTGGTTGAGCCCGGTCCAGGCGATCGTCAGCGCCAGCGGGACCAGGACCAGCGGCCACGCCCAACGGGCCCGCCGCACCCCGGCGGGCCTCGCGGTGTCGACGAGGCTCAGCCGGCCACCTCGCGCTTTGCCGAGAAGTCCTCTTCCAGGCGGGCCAACCGCTCTTCGTACTTGGAGATCGCGGCGAGCCGCGCCCGGATGCGGGCGTGCTCGGCGCGGACCTCGTCGGCCTCGTCCGGCGAGTACTCGAGCCGCTCCGCCGGCCGGGCCGCGGAGCCCGGCCGTTCGACGGCGGCGACGCGCGCTTCCAGGGCGGCGAGGTGCGGCGCCAGGCGGCGTTGCTCGTCGTAGAGCCACTTCACGTGGCCGTCGAGCTCCTGGGTGGCCCGTTCGACGTCCTGGCGGAGCGCGGCGATTTCCGCGTTCAGCCGGTCGATTCCGGGCTGCAGCCGGTCGGTCGCGATCTGCTCGATCCGCGGCCGCAGCCTCGCCATCACCGGTCGCCAGGCCATGCCGGCGAGCGCTTTCGCCCGTGGAACCACCACTCCGCGAATGTCACTCACTGTATGATCTCGATTCTTCCGGAGTCACGCCAAGTGCTCAGCAGCTTCGATTCCGCGTGGAGCCGGTGTTCCGCCGTCACCCCGACCTTGTCGCCCCAGGCGTGCTCGAAGTCCGTCTGGTCCGGTCGTTCGAGGATCGAGACGCCGGTGAGGCGCACCAGCGCCTGCGGGAAGAGCTGCTTGCACAGGTACGTCACCAGCGTGCCGGTCGTGGCCCAGACGTGCTCGTCCACCGACAGTCCCAGGAGCTTCGACAGCGGCAGCACGAACTTCCGGTTCGAAATCGGCACGAAGCCCAGGTCCACGGGCCACCAGTCGGGCAGCGTCTCGGGCTCCCAGAACAGCCGGCCCGGCTCCGCGAGCAGGTAGAGGCGCGAGGTGTAGTCGGCGAACGTGTACGGCGAGACGACGACCCCGCGGTGGATCACCACGACGTCGGTGCGGCGGCCGTAGGCAGGCTCGGCGTCCGGCTCGTCCAGCGCGAACGTCGTCATGCGGAAGACGAGGTCGCTGCCGTCGATCAGCGCGGCGCGCGCGGCGTCGGGCGCCATCGGCGCGTTCCCCACCACCGCGATCGTCTCGACGCGCTGACCGCGGGCGTAGGCGAGCAGGAGGTCCCGGAGCATGCGGCCGTTGTCACCTTCGTCGAGCTGCTCGGACGCCTCGCCCGCGAACTGAGTCCGATTCATCGCTCCCCCATGGCATCGGTGACCGGGGCCGCCGTCAGGGGGCAGCCGAGCAGACGGACAATAGCCGACAGACCACTGTCGTTACCCGGAAGGGGTCCTCTGTGACCGCGCTGGCCATCGTCCCGGCGAGGGGCGGCTCCGTGGGGCTGCCGGGCAAGAACCTGGCGCTCTTCCGGGGCCGTCCCCTGGTCGCGCACACCGTCCACACCGCCGTCGCGGCCGGGATCGCCGACGTCGTCGTCACCACCGACGACGCCGGGATCGCCGCCGCGGCGAAGGCGGAGGGAGCCCGGGTCGTCGAACGGCCCGCCCACCTCGCGGAGGCGACGAGCCGGACCCTGCCCGCGGTCACGCACGCGATTGACTCGCTGGGCGTCCCCGATTCGACGCTCGTCCTGCTGCTCCAGCCCACTTCGCCGTTGCGGACGGCCGAAGACATCACCGAGTGCCTCGAGATCCACGCGGACCGGCCGACCGGCTCGGTCGTGCAGATGTGCCGCTCGACCGATCACCACCCGCTCAAGGTGTGCCTGGAGACGCCGGAAGGGGGGATCGCCCCGGTCCGGGACTGGGCCGACCTCGAGGCGCCCCGGCAGACGCTGCCCGTCGTGCTGCGCCCCACCGGCGGGATCTACCTCGTCCGCGCCGGCGACCTCCGCCGGCACGAACGGTTCTTCATCCCCGAGGTGCGGCCCCAGTTCGTGCCGGTCGAGCGGGCGATCGACATCGATTCCGCCGCGGACCTCGTCCTGGCCGAACAGCACGCGGCCGGCTAACGATCCACGAAGGCCTTGTAGAGCGAAGGCCGCCAGATCTCCTCGCCCTCGAGGAGATCGATGATCCGGCGGTGGGCTCCCGGCTCGCCGAACTCGGTGTGCGGCGCGCACCGGCCCATGGCGCGGGCCTTGCCGATCCCGGCCGTCACGGCTTCGGCGGTCGGTTCGACCGCCAGCACGCTGGGCGCCATCGCCCGGTTGCGCTGCCGGGTGCCGACGGTGACCGACGGGGTGCCCAGCACGGGCGCCTCCCGCACGCCGGCGCTCGAGTTGCCCAGCACCACGGCGGCGTTCTTCATCAAGGTGACGAAGTACTCGAACCGCATCGACGGCAGGCGCACGAACCGGGGGCCCTCGAGCCGGTCGAGTTCGCTCCTGATCTCGCGGCAGCCTTCGTCGTTGTTCGGGTCGATGACAACCCAGTTGCCCTCGGTGAGCACGGCATCGACCACGGCCGCCGCATTGCGCCGGTTCTGGTCGCGCTCGGTCGTCACCGGGTGCAGGGCGAGCAGCCCGTAGTCGGTAAAGGGGATCTCGTAGTGGCGCCGGACCTCGTCGAGGTCGGGCAGCCGCGCCGACGTCAGGACGTCCACCTCGGGACTGCCGACGACGAAGATCCGGTCCTCCTCCTCGCCGAGCTGCAGCAGCCGGCGCCGCGCCCGCTCGTTGGCGACCAGGTGCACGTGGGCGTGCTTCGACAGCGAGTGCCGGATGACGTCGTCGATCGTGCCGCTGACCTCGCCGCCTTCGATGTGCACGACCCGCACGTTCGCGAGCGACCCGACGATGGCGCCGGCGAGCGCCTCGACCCGGTCGCCGTGCACGACGATCGCGGCGGGCTGCTCCTCGTGCACCAGCCTGGCCAGCGCCTGGACGGTGTTGGCCAGCACGAGCGCCATCGGCTCGTCCTCGATCTGGTTCGGGATCAGGTGCAGCCGCTCCAGCCCGGCCAGCTCGATCTCCCGCACCGTGTAGCCGTAGCTGCGGAGCATGTGCATGCCGGTGACCACGATGCGCGCGGACAGCACCGAGCTCCGCTGCACGGCGAGCATGACGTCCCGCAGCTTCCCGAAGTCGGCGCGGGTGCCGGTGAGGAACAGGACCTCACGCCGGCCGGCCTCAGCCAAGGTCCGCCCAGCTCACCTGCGTGTTCGCGGGCAGCGCCCGCGTGACGGCCCGGCCGAGCAGGCCCTCGTAGTCCTTCGCCTTGATCTCCCCGGTGCCCGGGCGCTTGACCCAGATGTTCTCGGTGCTCAGCGTCTCGCCCTCGGCGACGTCCTTGGTGGTGACGACGCAGGCGTAGGCGAAGTCGATCGTCGGCTGTTCCTCGGCCAGGATCTGCTTCGACCCGCCGCGGGCCGCGTGGATCAGGCGCGACCCCTCGACGAGCTGCTTGAACTCCGCCGGCGTCGAGGAGACCGGGATGTCCGGGCCCGGCCAGCTCATGTCGGACGTGAAGTGCCGTTCGAGCACCGAAGCGCCGAGCGCGACCGCGCCCAGGCACGGGTAGATCGTGGTGGTGTGGTCGGAAAGCCCGAGTTCGGCGTCCGGGAAGGCCGCGTGCAGCTCGGCGAGGGCGCCGAGACGCACCTGCTCCGGCGGCGTCGGGTACAGCGACGTGCAGTGCAGCAGCGCGAACCCGACGCCCGCCGCGCGCAGGATCTCGACGGCCGGGGTGATGGAGGCGACGTCGTTCATCCCGGTGGAGAGGATGACGGGCTTGCCGAACGAGGCCACGTGCCGGATCAGCGGGTAGTTGTTGCACTCCCCCGAACCGATCTTGAACCCGGCGACGTCCAGCTCGGCCAGCCGGTCCGCGGCCGCGCGGGAGAACGGCGTCGACAGGAAGACGAGCCCGCGCTCCTCGGCGTGCGCCTTGATCTCCCGCTCGTCCTCGGCGGTGAGTGCGACGCGGTTCATCATGTCCCAGATCGGCTCGTCGGCGTTGCCGGGCACGACGTCGTTCGGGATCATCTCGTCGTCGACCACGTGGGTCTGGATCTTGACGACCTGGACGCCGGCGTCCGCGGCGTCGTCGACCATCTTGTGCGCCTTCTTGGGGTCGCCTTCGTGGTTGATCCCGATCTCGGCGATCACGAGAGGGGGGTGGTCGGCACCGACCGGGTGCTCGCCGAGCATGAACATGGAAACCTCCGGGTCGCTGCGGGGCTGCGGTCCGTCCCCGACCCTATCCCCCGAGGCGCGCCGGGGCCGGTCCCGCCCCAGTGCCCTGTCAAGGGCGCCGGGCCTCCATCGGTACCCTCGTCCACGTGCATGCCACCAGCACGGTTCAGGCCGCGGACTCACCCGTAGCGATGTCGGCTCCCCCGACGTCGGACAGCAAGACGTTCGCGCGTGCCTTCGCCGACATCAAGGCCGGTTTCCGCGCCCGCGAGCTGTGGGGTCACCTCGGCTGGCAGGACATCAAGCAGCGCTACCGCCGCTCGGTGATCGGGCCCTTCTGGATCACGATCAGCCAAGCCGTCCTCGCCGTCGGGCTCGGGCTGCTGTACTCGCAGCTGTTCAAGCTGCCGGTCGAGGTGTTCCTCCCGTACATCTCCACGGGCTTCATCATCTGGGGCTTCATCCAAGGCTGCCTGTCCGAGGGCATGGAGACGTTCATCGCCAACGAGGGGCTGATCAAGCAGCTCCCGGCCCCGCTGAGCGTGTACATGCTGCGCACGGTGTGGCGGCAGACGCTGATGCTGGTCCACAACATGATCGTCTACGTGGCCGTGCTGGCGATCTTCTTCGGCGCGCTCAGCCACCAGTACTCGCTGCTGGGCGACGGGAAGTGCGTCACCGGCCACATCTGCCACCCGGGTCTCAGCTGGACCATGCTGCTGGCCATCCCGGGGTTCCTGCTGCTGGCGCTGAACGCCGCCTGGGTGACGCTGCTGTTCGGCATCATCTCGACCCGCTTCCGCGACATCCCGCAGGTCGTCAACTCGCTGATCCAGCTGCTGTTCTACGGCACGCCGATCGTGTGGCCGGTGGACCAGCTGATGACCGGCGGAACCCGCGAAGGCGCGTCCTGGATCCTGCCGATCGTCAAGGCGAACCCGCTCTACCACTTCATGCAGGTGGTTCGCGCACCGCTGCTCGGCCAGGAGTTCAGTGTCGAAAACTGGATCGTGGTCGGTGCCATCACCGTCGTCGGGTGGGCGCTCGCGCTCGTCGCGATGCGCAACTACCGTGCCCGCGTCTCCTATTGGGTGTGACAAATGGTCAGCATTGACGTCCACAACGCCTTCGTCGACTTCCCGATCTTCGACGCGAAGACCCGGTCGATGAAGAAGAAGGTCCTCGGCAAGGTCGGCGGCAAGATCGGCACCGACACCAAGGTCCCGATCATCGAAGCACTGCACGACGTGACCCTGAACCTCCGCGAGGGCGACCGCGTCGGCCTGGTCGGGCACAACGGCGCCGGCAAGTCCACGCTCCTGCGGCTGCTGGCCGGGATCTACGAGCCGACCCGCGGGTCGTCGCGGATCCAGGGGAAGATCGCGCCGGTCTTCGACCTCGGCGTCGGCATGGACCCGGAGATCTCCGGCGAAGAGAACATCATCATCCGCGGCCTCTTCCTCGGCATGACCGCCAAGGAGATGGAGAAGCGGGTCGACGACATCGCGGAGTTCACCGAGCTCGGCGACTACCTGCAGATGCCGCTGCGGACGTACTCGACCGGCATGCGCGTGCGGCTGGCGCTGGGCGTCGTCACGTCGATCGACCCCGAGATCCTGATCTTGGACGAGGGCATCGGCGCGGTCGACGCGGCGTTCCTCAACAAGGCGAAAGACCGGCTCAAGGACCTCGTGAAGCGCTCCGGCATCCTGGTGTTCGCCAGCCACTCGGACGAGTTCCTGTTCGAGCTGTGCGACTCGGCGCTCTGGATGGACGAAGGGCACGTGAAGCAACGCGGTTCGCTGCGAGACGTCCTCACGTCGTACAAGGGGCGTGACCCCTTCGAGAACATGAGCCAGGAAACCCTGGACCGCTTCGGCATCGAGCCGGTGGCGACGACGAACGGCGGGGAATGATGGCGAGCGAGACCCGGCAGCTACCCGATGGCGCGGTCGTCGGCGTGGTCGTCACGCGGCACCGTCGTGAGCTGCTCGCGGACTCGCTGAAGGTCATCGCGGCCCAGACCCGCCCGGTCGACCACCTGGTGGTGGTCGACAACGGCCCGGACGACTCCGCGCGCGAAGTCGTCGAGAGCTACCCGCTGCCGTACACGTACCTGCCGTCGCACCGGAACCTCGGCGGTGCCGGCGGGTTCGCGCTGGGCATGCTGCACGCGCTCTCGCTGGGCGCGGACTGGGTCTGGCTGGCCGACGACGACGGGCGCCCGGCCGACGAGAACGTGCTGGCGATCCTGCTGGCGGAAGCGGAAAAACGGAACCTGGCGGAGATTTCGCCGGTGGTGTCGAACATCGACGCGCCGGACAAGCTGGCGTTCCCGCTGCGCCGCGGCCTCACCTGGAAGCGATCACAGTCCGAACTGGGCGTGGACTTCCTGCCCGGCATCGCCTCGCTGATGAACGGCGCCCTGTTCCGGGCGTCCACTTTGGACGTCGTCGGCGTGCCGGACCTGCGCTTGTTCTTCCGCGGCGACGAGGTCGAGCTGCACCGGCGGCTGGTCCGCTCGGGGCTGCCGTTCGGCACGTCGCTCAAGACGAAGTACCTGCACCCGGACGGCTCGGACGAGTTCAAGCCCATGCTGGGCGGCAAGTTCCACGCGCAGGACCCGGAAAACGAGGTCAAGCGCTACTACACCTACCGCAACCGCGGGTACCTGTTGTCCCAGCCGGGAATGCGGAAGATCGGCGCGCTGGAGATCGTCCGGTTCGGCCTGTACTTCGTGGGCGTGAAGCGGGACCCGAAGGCGTTCCTGCAGTGGCTGAAGCTGGTGCGGCAGGGCCGCGCGGAGAAGTTCTACCGCTACTGAGACGACCGAACCGAAAGGGCCCCCGCCAACCAGCGGGGGCCCGTTCGGTTCGGTCGTCTTGCCGCCTTATTCGCCGATGACCGGCGGAGCGGTGCGCAGGTCGGTGCCGAAGACCTCGTCGGGGTCACCCTCGACCAGGTAGGTCGGGCGCGAGTGCTCCGTGTCCTCGTCGCCTTCGCCCTTCTGGCCACGACCCATGCCGCCGCCACCGGGCCCCATGCCGCCACGGCCACCGGCACCCGCACCGAGGCCGCCCATACCGCGTCCGGCGGCCGCTTCGGCCGCACCGATCCCGCCCGGCCGGGCCGCACCGGACGCGGCGCCCGCGCCCGTCGCGTTGCCGGCACCCGAGCCGCCGGGGCCGAAGCCGCCGCCACCGCGCCCGCTGCCGCTACCACCACCGCCGCCGACCTTGGAGTTGTAGGCCTCGTCGCCACCGAAGTTCATCCCGCCCATCGGCATCGGGCTCATCGGCGGCATCCCCCCGAACTGCTGGTTCGGGTTCGACGTCGAGGGGCCCGAGATCGAGCTGGGCGTGAAGCTGGACGGCGTGGTGCCGCCGGCGGGCACGAACCCCGACCCGGTGGTCGAGCCGGGCCCGGAGAAGTGCGCGGCCGCACCACCCGCGCCCGGAACGGCGGCCCCGGACCCGAATCCTTGAACGTGGGCGTTGCCTCCGGGCATGGTCACCGAGCCGGGGCCCGGAATGTTCACGCCGGACGGGTTGTTGATGCCCGTCTTGTCGCCGGTCCCGTTGGGGTCACCAGTGCCACCACCGGTGCTGAAACTCGGCGGCGGTGCGAAGGCGGGCTGCTTCGACGCGGCCTCGTAGAGGTTCTTGTCGTACGTCGACATGACGCTCGCGGCCTCGTCGTGCGCAGCTTGGCTGTCCTTCTGCTTCTGGAGGGACTTGTCGACGTTGTCGGCCAGGTTGAGCGGGTTCGACGTCGCCCAGTCCTTGAACTCGTCCTTCCAGCTGAACGGAATGGGGGCCGGCATGGAGTTCTTCGCCGTGGCGGCGGCCTGCCCCTGGTCGTAGATGGTCTCCGAGGCCAGCTTCGCGTTCTGCGAGTTCGCGTCGGACCACTTGCTCAGGCTGGTGAAGTACTGCTGCGCGTTCTCGGCCGCGCCGCCTTCCCAGGTGCCCTTGGAGGCGTTGACGGCGGTGTTCATCGACTGGGCGAACTTGTCGAAGACCTGGTGCACGTCGTGGTACGCGGTCGAAAGCTCCGAAACCTGTTCGACGTTCAGGTTGGTGTCCAGATACCCCTGGAGCTGGGTGTGGTCGCTGCCCTTGTAGTCCGCGCTCGACGGGTTCAGGCCCTGCACGTACTCGACATCGCGGCCCTGGGTGGCTTCCTTGACGTTCTTGTCGCCCATCTGCTGGGCCTGGTTCTTCGCCCGGGCCTGGGCCATCCACTGCTGCACCGCCCCGAACAACCAGTTGCCCGGGTCGACCCCTTCTTCGGCCTTCTGCTGGAGGTAGGCGTCGCGCTCGGCGGGCGCCATGTCCTGGACCTGCTGGGGCGTCTTGTCTTCGGTCTTCGGCCGCGGTCCCTGTCGCGTGGTCATCTGGGTTCCCCTATCCCTTCGGCAGCCGCGGTTCGACGGCCTTCGCGACCGCCTCGGCGACCTGGCAGGCCTGGTCCGCCGATTCGGCACCGGTCACCGCCACATCCACCCGTGACGAATCACCCACCGGCAGGGCGAGCGTGCAGGCCGCCACGGACGCACCACCCGGCGCCTCCTTCGCCTTCCGGCCGTTGACGTCCTTGTCGACCACGCCGCCGCCGGTGTCGTTGACCTGTGCGACGGATGCGGTGTCGCGGACGTTGACGGCGATCACCTTGGCGTTTTCACTCGCCGAGGCGATCTTCTGCTGGTACCTGCAGGTTCGCACTCCGGCTACGTTGCCTTGCTTTGGCTCGTTGAACTCGCCGTAGCCGCTGACGTCGCTCGCTTCCAGCAGCGTGCACGCATCGGTGATCGACTGGGCCCCGCCGCCCCCTGAAGAGGGGCTTTCCGGGGCTCCCGACTGACCGGCCGGGGACGACTGGGCGGGTGACGCCGTTCCCCCTTGCGTGGTGGTGCACCCGGCGAGCAGCGCGCCACCGGCCACGAGAGGGAGGAGAACCCGAACGAGAAGTTTCGTCATCCCTCAAGCCTGCTTGGTCTGAAGTGCGGAGAAGGCCTGGCTCTCGGTTTCCTTGTAGAGGCCGGCGGCACGAGCGAGCGCCTCGTCTGCCTGCTGCGCGACCCGCCTGAGCTGCTCCAGAACCTCAGTCGCTTTACCTGCGGCCGTCGAGTCGTGCTTGGCGACGGCGTGACCGTACGGGTGGTCGCCGAGTTGCGGGGTCTGGTCCAGCAGAAAGCTCGTGGCCTGCACGTCGGTGAGGCCGTTGATGAGCTCGGTGAGCGAATCCCGGATCGGCTTGACACCCTCGGGCGTGATCTTGAACCCGCCGCCCTTGGCCGCGTCGACCAGCTTTTGGGTCTCGGCCGTGACCGCCTGCACCGCGGCGCCCATCCCGGCCGAGGAGAGCGGGTTGACGATGTCCGCGATCGAGCCGCCGCCCCCGCCGTCAGCCATCTGCATCGCTGTTCCACCCCGAATCGCTTCGCCCGTGCGTGTGCACCCGGAAGTCTACTAGCCGGGCACCCAGCGCAACTGCCGTTCACCGATCTCCACTTCGGACGCATCGGCGGCGCGGCCGGTTCCCCGACGGTCAGAACTGGCCCTCGAGCTGGGCATACAGCTGCTGGGCCAGCCGCGCGTTGTCGGCCGGGGCGTAGGTGATCCAGCGCTGGCCGTCGGCGGCCGCGCGGGACGACATCAGCCAGCGGCCCGCCGGGGTGTCGAACCAGGCCAGTGGCGGGAACGTGCCGCCGCGGGTCTGGGCGGTGAACTGGCCGATGCGCTTCTTCGGTTCCTGGAAGACGCGCTCGATCATCCGGACCTGGGGACCGCTGCCGCCGCTGTGGGAGCGCGGGCCGGTGACGCCGGCGAAGGGGTCGTACGCGTCTTCGCGGCGCTGGTGGCGGGGCTGGGCCGGCGGCCGGGAGATGGTCACCGACTGGCCGGGCGCGGCCGGCGTCAGCGGGAGCAGGTCGACGATCGCCGGCACGATGCCGGTCGGGCGGACCTCCTCGAAGACGATGAGGTTCTCCTCCTGGTGGGCGAGCACCGCGAACTGGCCGTCGGAGGCGACGCGGGCGAACAGGTGCCGGTCGCCCAGCTCGGCGGCCGCGCTGATGGTCACGCTGCCCCGGACGAACGTGGCCAGCGCCAGCTCGGCGTCCGGGTCGAGGCGGCCGCGGCTCCACAGCCCGCGGCCGGTCAGGTCGCGGACCACGGCGTTGCGGATCATCGCGCGCTGCTCGACGGTCGTGCCGACGTGCGGGACCTCGAACGGCGTCGGCGCGCGGCCGAGCCGGAGCTGTTCGAGCAGGATGTCCACCGCTGCCAGCGACAGCGAGAACGAGTGAGGCATCGCTTCCGTCCCCCCGGGGTGCTTCCGGACTTCGGGAAAACGGTAGTCCACGGCCCCCGGCCGGCTGGTGCGCCCTCAGCGAACTCCCTTGCCGCGCGAAGATCACCGCTGGTCCGATGGACGCATGGCTGACTCGAAACCCGCACTCGTGCTGCACCTGGCCACCGGCGGCGAACCGCTGCTGTTCGCGCTGACCACCGAAGAATCCGGCAAGCTGGCGGACAAGCTCACCCAGTTCGTGCGTGCCGGCGGGGTCGAACCGGTGACCACCAAGGACGACAAGGTGGTCGCGATCAACTTCGCCCACGTCGCCGCCGCCTACATCGACGACCTCACCCGGAAGAGCACGGTGTTCGGCATGCACTCCTGACGCGCGAAGGCCGCCTCACGACGAGCGTGAGACGGCCTTCGCGAAAGCCCTCGATCAGAGCTTGTACAGGCGCTTCCAGTTCTCCCGCGAGGTGAGCTCCGGCATGGCGCGCTTGTACTGCTCCTGCACCGCCGCGCCTTCCTTGCGCAGCCGCTGGACGACCTTCGCGCCCTGCTTGGCCAGCGCGAACATCTTCACGCGGTCGTAGGACCGGACGCGGACGCCTTCCTGGCTCGCGTCGGTGACCACCGCCGTGTCGAACAGCGCGATGTGCCACCAGTTCGCCTCGTCGATCGGCACCGCGCCGAGCCCGAACCGGCTGCGGCCGAGCACCCGGTCGAGGACGCGCTTGATCAGCACCAGCCGCTGCATGCTGGGCCGCGGCGCGCTGTTGATGATGCCGATGTCGTTGGACGCGATCCCCGGGACGTCGGTCGCCTTGTGGCGCTTGGTCTCCGGGTACTCGTCACGGATGCGGCGGATCTCCTTCATCGCCTCGACCCCGCCGTCACGCAGGACCTCCGGCCCCTGCAGGAAGTCCTCCACCGCCTTGATCAACGTCGC
>NZ_JBEZYB010000121.1:0-19371 GCF_040638285.1 Amycolatopsis sp. NPDC026612 | reverse complement strand
GCCTTCGGTGCGTTGAACGCACCGAAGGCCACATTGGGTGCGTTGAACGCAACCAAGGCCACATTGGGGCGCTTCTCAGCCGGCCGGTGCGGTCGTCACCTCGCCGGGCAGCTTGCGGGCCACGTCCGTCCGCGACCGGGCCCCCAGCTTCCGCAGCACCTTCGCCACGTGCTGTTCCACCGTCCGCGGCGACAGGAACAGGCCGTCCGCGATCTCCCGGTTCGTCCGTCCCTCCGCGAGCATCCGCGCCACTTCGCGCTCCCGTGGCGAGAGCTCGCTCCCGTACCCCCGCCGTCCGCGTTGCGAGGGTGCCCAAGCGCCGTGCTCGCGCAGTTGGTGGTGACAGCGTCCGGCGTCCCGGGTGGCGCCGAGCTGTTCGTACGCCTCGGCCGCCGCGGTCAGCTCGTCGACGGCCTCGCGGTTGCCCGCGGCGAGGCGGCACATCGAGGCGCGTTCCCGCATGGCCGTCGCGGGGTAGGGCATCGGCAGCGCGGTGTAGCCGGCGGCCGCTTCGTCGAACAACGCCGCCGCGGCCAGGTGCTTTCCGCGGGCTTCGAGCAGCACCGCCCGGCCGGCCACCAGTGCGGCGGCCGCCAGTGGCGCGTCACGGCCCTCGATGCCGCGCGCGAACGCCTCGACGACGTTGTCGGCCTCCGGCCAGCGCCCGGCCCGCGCGTACGCCTGCGCCGCCGGCGGGACCAGCGCGGCCGCCCAGATCCAGACGCCCTTGCGTCCGGCCGCGGCCACGGCGGTGTCGGCCGCCGCGCACGCGCCGTCGACGTCGTCGGTCGCGAGCAGCACGGAGATCAGGATCCCGGCGGCCGACAGGACCACCGGGATCGGGCCGCGGTCCGGCGCGTGCACGCTCGCCGCGGTCAGGTGCCGTTGCGCGGCGGCGAACTCCCCGCGCACGGCCGCGAGGCCGCCCAGCACGAGCGAGGACTCCATGACGATCGGGCCGAGTTCGGGATAGCTGTCCCGCAGCTGCTCGGCGGACTCGGCGAGGCCGGTCCAGCGCCCGCGCACCCAGTCGAGCCGGACGCGGGTGCCCTGGATCAGGCCGATCGCGTACAGCGCACCGGTGTCGGTCGCCCGCCGCACGCCCTCGGTCACCAGGCGTTCGGCGCGATCGAGGTGGCCGGCCCAGGACTGCCCGTCGGCCAGGTTGCACCACAGCCGGGCCAGCTGGACGCGCTCGGCGACCGTGCCGACGGTGTCCGGCAGCGCTTCGAACTCCGCCCACGCCGAGCCGTCGCCGACGTGCGAGGCGGCGGCGATGCGGTCGGCGGTCAGCGCCAGCCGCAGCTCCGGGTCGTCGAGCCGTTCGTAGACCTCGCCCGCGCGGGCGCGCCAGGATTCGTGCCACGACAGCGGCGTCAGCCCGTCGATCGGCTGGGCGAGCAGCGTGATCCCGCGGGCGGCGAGGTCCGGCCGGTCGGTCAGCTCGCCGACCGCCCGCTCGACCTCGAGCCGGCCGCGGCCGAGCCCGCCGATGGTCCGGACCAGCAGCATGCCGAGGCTCAGCCGGATCGAGCCGCGGACCGACGGCGGCAGCCGCACCTCCTCGAGCACGCGTTCCAGCGTGCCGAGCACGTCGGGCCGGAACCCCCGCAGCGCGACCTGGCTCAGCTTGCCCGCCACGCGGCCGACGTCGGCCTCCGCGGGACCGGGTTCGGCGAGCACCGACTGCAGGAGGTCGATCGCGCGGGACGTCTCGCCCCGCGTGATCGCTTCGTCGGCGGCCGCCTCCGCGTAGTGCCGCCACTGGTCGACGCGGCCGGCCGCGCGGGAGTGCCGGGCCAGCAGGGTGAGTGGCGGGGACGGCTGCGCGGCGAGCACGCGGATCGCCTGCGCGTGCAGCAAAGTGCGTTCGGGGCCGCGCACCGTGTCGTAGACGGCCTTGCGCGCCAGCGGGTGCCGGAAGCCGTACTTGCCGTCACCGGCTTCGCCGAGCACCCCGGCGGCGAGGGCGGCGAGCAGCGCGGTGCGGAGGTCGTCGCCGGACAGCCCGGCCAGCTCGCCGAGCACGGCGGCTTCGGCGCCGACGCCGAGCACCGCGGCCGCACCGGCGAGCCGGACCGCCTGCTCGGGCAGCTCCGAAAGCCGTTCGGTGACGGTTTCCCGCAGCAGCACCGGGACTTCGAGGTTCTCCAGCAAGCGATCGGAGAGGACTTCCCCGACCGGGAGCCGTTCGGCCGCTTCCTTCAGCGCCCGCAGCGTTTCTTCGACCACGAACGGGATCCCGGCGGTGCACTCGTGCAGCTTCGCCGCGAATTCGCCGGTGACCCGGGGCAGGTCGAGGATGTCGGCGGCCAGCGTGCGCACGGCGGCGACGTCGAGCGCGCCGAGCACGACGTGGGCGGAGTGGACGGCCGGGTCGGCGCGGAACGGCGCGCCTCGTGACACCGTCCCCGCGTCGGCGGCCGACCGGTAGGTGACGACCACCGCCAGCTCCGGCGGCATCGCGCCGGCGAGGAACCGCAGGAGGTCCCGGGTGTCTTCGTCGGCCCACTGGAGGTCGTCGACGAGCACGAGCGTCGGTCCGCAGGCGGCCAGCAGTTCACGCACCGCACGGAAGACGCGGTGGCGCTCGGCGACGGGGTCGGCGAGGGGTTCGGGCCGCGGAGGAAGCGCTTCCGCGAGTTCCGGCAGCAACGGCCGCAGCACGCCGGCGACCGGGCTGAGCGGCCCGAGGGGCGCGTCGCCCGCGGCGCGAAGCGCTTCCAGGACGGGCCCGTAGGGAAACGGTTCCCGCAGCGGCTGGCAGGCCCCGGTGAGCACGCGGCCGCCGTCGAACTCCTTGCGCCGCCCGATCTCCGCGAGCAGCCGGGTGCGGCCCATGCCGGGCTCGCCCTCGACCAGGACCGCGGCCGGGCGTCTTTCGAGCACGTCGACGACCGTGTCGAGCTCGGTGTCGCGGCCGGTCAGCCGGGCGGGTCCGGACCGGACGGAAACCGAGGTGGGGCGGGGGGTGGTCAGCCACATTCGACCCTCCTCGACACACACCGGCTGCCCCGGTGGGCCAGGGGCTCGCCCCCGGCTGGGGCCTGGGGCTCGGCCACTGAGGCAGAGCTGTGCGCGGAGCCTAAGCAGCGTTGATCCGTCCGTAAACCTTTCACCGAATACGTGGCCGGCGCTGTTGTCACACGTCCGCCTACCCGCCGTCACCGGTTTGCTGCGGGAACCGGCGGGATCGGGTCACCGCGCGTACGAAACCCTGGCCGATCGCCCGGTCGAACGTCGGTTAACGCGTTCGAGTCCTGGCGCCAACTACTGAAAGTAGTTCGCGGAAACCCTACTTACGGACCTGTCCGACCGGGTGACCCTGGGGGCTTGAGTCCGGCTGGAGCAGGGGATTCGTCCTCGGTGAATGCGTATACCCATTCGCCGGGTGCCCGGATTGCACCGTAACGCCCACGACGGGCACCCTCACTCGGGGGAGTACCACTGCGTGGCCGATGCGGAGCTGCGCGTAACCACTGTAACCACTTGGGAGAAGCATGAAGATCGCGAGACTTCTCGGTGCCGCTGCCACCGCGGTCGTGGCGACGGGCGCGCTCACCGCCATCGCCGTGCCCGCGTCGGGCCAGGACCTGCTGAACCCGGACATCGTGCCCGCCATGGAGCGGGACCTGGGCCTGACCCACGACCAGGCGCTCACGCGGCTGAAGAACGAGGACGTCGCGGGCAAGGTCACCGCGGCGCTCACCGCGGCACTCGGCGACGCGTTCGGCGGCGCGACCTTCAACGCCGCCACGGGCAAGGCGCACGTCACGACGACGAACGCCGCGCTGGCCGGCAAGATCCGCGAAGCCGGTGCGGAAGCGGAGGTCGTGAAGTTCAGCGCCCGCCAGCTGAACTCCACTGTGGACACCCTGAACGCCGCCGACCGGTCGGCGCCCGCCGCGATCACCGGCTGGGGCGTCGACGACACCGCCAACCGGGTCACCCTGGACGTGCTGCAGGGCCAGCGCGCCGCGGCCGACGCGTTCCTCGCGAAGTCCGGTGTGGACAAGTCGGCGGTGGCGATCCGCGAAACGGCCGCCAAGCCGACGATGTACGCCAACATCCGCGGTGGCGATCCGTACTACATCGGTGGTTCGGCCCGCTGCTCGGTCGGGTTCTCGACGACCACCGGCTTCCTCACCGCCGGCCACTGCGGCGCGCTCACCGGCGGCGGTGCGCTGACCGGGTCGAACGGCGCGTCGCTCGGCAGCTGGATCACCTACCGATTCCCGGGCAGCGACTATGCGGCGGTCCGCACCAACAGCAACTGGACCCCGGTCGCGCAGATGAACAACGGGACCGCGGTGCGTGGCTCGTCGAACGCCGCGACCGGCTCGTCGGTCTGCAAGGCCGGCTCGACCACCGGCTGGACCTGCGGCACCATCGGAGCCAAGAACCAGAGCGTCCGCTACTCCGAGGGCACGGTCAACGGCATGACCGCGACCAACGTCCGCTCGGCGGCCGGTGACTCGGGCGGCGGCTTCATCGCCGGCAACTACGCGCAGGGCCTGCTGTCCGGCGGCAACACGTCCGTGACGTACTTCTTCCCGATCGGCGCCGCGCTTTCGGGCACCGGCACCACGCTGAAGACCAGCTGAGTCCGTACGGAGACAGCGAAAGGGCGGGTTTCGGGCGCCTCCAGCGCGCCCGAAACCCGCCCTTCTTCCTCGCCGCGGGAATGGGAGGTTCAGGGGTCAGACGTTGCTGATCTCCTCGATCAGCCCGTCGACGTCGAAGTGCGCGCTCTCCTCGCCGAGCGGCACCAGTTCGCAGGACGCGTCGAGGAACGTCCGGATGTCTTCGATCTCGAGCTCGAACGACGCGTAGCCGTCCGGTGACTCGATTTCGAGGGTGAGGAAGTCTTCGTCATCGGACAGGTCCGGGCGGATCCGGACGTCACCGAGACCCGCCGGCTCGTCGAGACCGGCCACGAGGAGGTCACGCGCGAAGGTCCATTCGATCCACCGGCCGCGCTCGGTCCGGAAGGCCACGGTCACCGCGAACGGCTCGTGGGCGTGGTAGGACAGGCGCGACAGGACGGGCGTGGTGCTCTCGTTCAGCAACACGAACTGGCTCTGGTGTACGGCGTCGGTGTGCACGGCCCCTCCTGGAGTCTCGCGGTGGTTCGCGCGGCGCGAACTGCTTCGGCAAGGAGATGACCAGGGCCAACGGTCATGACGGAGAAAGCTTCACGTTCACTTGATCGGTTGCATCCGTCCAATGTGGTGTAACACCGGGCACATACCGCTTGCGCTCAGGCGGCCACGGGTGGTGACGGTTCCCGGAGGGCAGCCGGCAGTTTCTTCCGGAGCGCGAGCAGCGCGGGGACGGCGGACGCGCAGGTCAGCGCCAGGATCGACCAGGTCAGCGCGTTGCTCGTGCTGAGCAGGGTGGCCAGCAGCCCCGGCGCGAGCGCGACGGGCAGGCCCCAGGAAAGCTGGAAGATCGAGCTGGCGCGCCCTTCGGCCCCCCGGCGGGGCCGCCGCGGCCGCCGCCGCGGTGGCGGTCGGACCGAACAGCGCCTCCGCGACCGAGAAGCCGAGACTGGTCACGAGGATCAACCCGGTGGCCACCGGCAGCGAGACGGCCTGCAGCGGGATCAACAGCGCGAAGCACAGCGCGAACAGCACGGCGGCGCCGACGAGCCCGGCGGTCCGGCTGCGCCCGGCCAGCAGCGCGACGATCGGCCGCTGGGTGGTGACGACGACCACGGTCCCGGCGGTGATCGCGGTCCCGGCGATCCACTGTGGACCATGCAGCAGATCCCGCACCACGATCGGCAGCACCGAGAACTTGCTGGCGCTGGCCAGGGTGAAGGCCATGTGGGTGACGCAGAACCCGGTGAACGGCCGATCGCCGAGCACGGCCCGCCAGCTGCCGGGCCGGTTCGGCTGCCCGGCTGCGGCACCACGCGCCGGCGGGGCTGGGGTTGGTGAGGCAGGCGAGACCGAAGCTGCCTCGGCGTCGCGGATGCCGCCCCCGCCCGGCCGCGGCAGCAGCCGGATCAGCGCCGCCGCCACCGCGAAGCTCGCCGCGTTCACGTAGGCCAGCACGTGGAAGGCCGCCGGGCTGGTGATCGTCGGCAGCAGCGCCATCGCCGCCGCGCCGATGCCCGCTCCGGCGAACCGGCCGATCGTCTGCGTCGCCAGCACGCGGTCGGTGTCGGCTCCTGCGGTCAGCCGGGCCACCATCGGCGCGTTGCACGTCCAGAACAGCCGGTCGCCGAACCCGGCCACGGCCGAAACCACGATCACCTGCCAGCTGGTGTGCACCAGCGGGTAGGCCGCGAACGCGACCATCCGCACGAGGTTGCCCGCGATGAGCAGGGCGCGCGGGCCGAAGCGGTCCATCGCCGCCCCGGTCGCCGGGCCGGTGACGAGGGCGAGCAGGGCGCCGGTGCTCAGCGACGCGCCCGCGTCCACCAGGCCCATGCCCTGCCCGTGCACGAGGAACAGCAGGGCGAACGGGACCCACAGCCCGCTGCCGAGCGCGTCGATCAACGTCGCGGTCAGAAAGATCCGGAGCACGTTGCGAAGTCCTTCCCCCCGGTGGACAGCGCTCCAGGATAGCGCCGGGTCAGGGGTCGAGCGGCAGGGTGAGCCCCACCTTCACCCGGTCCATCGCCACACTCGTCGTGAAGTGCCGGACGTTCGGGTTTTCGAAGAACATCCGCCGGGTGAACGCCTCGAAGGCCGCCATGTCCGGGCACGTCACGATCAGCACGAAGTCGGCAGTGCCGGTGACGTAATAGCACTGCTGCACGGCGTCGTCGGTCAGGACCTGGCGGCGGAACCCGTCGAGGACCGCGAGGTTCTCCCGCTCCATCTCGACCGTCACCACGAACGTCATGCTCAGCCCGAGCGCCTCCGGCGACAGCACGGCCACCTCGCGCTCGATGACGCCCGCCTCGCGCAGCCGCTTGATCCGCCGTTGCACCGCCGCGGCCGAGAGCCCGACCTTCGCGCCGATCGTCTCGGCGATCGTGCGGGCGTCCGCCTGGAGGCAGGCGAGGATGGCGATGTCCAGCGCGTCGAGGTCGGGTGTCCGCACCCCAGCAGGCTAACCGGCACCCCCGACAATCCGCCCGGATTGACCCCGCAGTGACGTCGCTCACTACTCCGTCCGACGGGAAGATGAAACAACTTCTCAAGTGAGCTGCACCACAACTGGCCGGTCTACCAGGGGGTAGCCCATAGAAGTGGAAGACCAGCCGGTCGCTCCGCCAACCCGCCGGCGTGGGGAGGCTCTCCCGTGCCCGCACCTGCCGCCGTGTTGACCGGCCTCGGTTCGTGGTTGCCGACGAAAGTCCTGGACAACCACGAGATCGCGGCCCGGCTCGACACCTCGGACGAGTGGATCCGGACCCGCACCGGGATCCGCGAGCGCCGCGTCGCCGGACCGGGGGAGTCCACTGTGGATCTCGCGGTCGGGGCGGGTCGCGCCGCGCTGGGGGGCACGTCCGCCGACGCCGTCGTCCTCGCGACCTCCACCCCCGACCAGCCCTGCCCGGCCAGCGCGCCGCAGGTCGCCGCCCGGCTCGGCCTCGGCACGGCCGCGGCGTTCGACGTGAACGCCGTGTGCAGCGGCTTCGTCTACGCGCTGGCCACGGCCGCGGGCTTCATCGCGGGAGGGCTGGCCGAGCGCGTGCTCGTGATCGGCGCCGACACCTTCACCACGCTCATCGACCCCGCCGACCGCACCACGGTCCCGATCTTCGGCGACGGTGCCGGCGCGGTGCTCCTGCGCGCGGGCGACGCGGGTGAGCCCGGCGCGCTCGGACCTTTCGACCTGCACAGCGAAGGCGAGCACGCCGGCCTGCTGTGGGTCGAGGCCGGCGGTGCGCGGAAGCGGCTCTCGGAGCACCCGGCCGACCGCTTCCTCGCGATGCAGGGCACCGCGGTGTTCCGGCACGCCTGCGCGCGCATGGCGGAATCGTCGCGCACCGTCCTGGAGCGCGCGGGCTGGATGGTCGGCGACGTCGACCGCTTCGTCGGCCACCAGGCGAACATCCGGATCCTCCAAGCGACGGCGAAGCAGCTCGGGATGCCGGCCGACGCGGTGGTCGCCAACATCGACCGGGTCGGCAACACCAGCGCCGCGTCCATCCCGCTCGCCCTGGCCGACGCCCACGCCGACGGCACGCTGGTCGCCGGCCACCGCGTCCTGCTCAGCGCGTTCGGCGCGGGCCTGACCTGGGGCTCGACGGTGCTGCGCTGGCCCGATCCGGGTCAGCTGGCCTGAGGATCCGGGCCGGTCGTCCAGGTCGGCGTCGCCTCCTGGCGGCCGCGCAGCTCCAGCTCACCGTGCTTCTCCCAGTGCGCGCCTTCGCTCGGCAGCGCCGCGGAGACGACGGCGTCGCTGGCCAGAACCCGTGACGGCACCGCCTTGGCGAGCTCGGTGAGCCGGGCAGCCTCGTTGACCGCGTCGCCGATCACGGTGTACTCGAGCCTGCTGCTCGAACCGAGCTGCCCGGCGAACACCGGACCGCCCGAGACGCCGATGCCGAGGTCGAGTTCGCCGGCCTCGCGCACCGCGTCCCGGATCGCGCGGGCCGCCGCCAGCGCGGCCGTCGGCGCGTCCGCGAGCCGCGTCGGCGCGCCGAAGATGCACAGCGCGGCGTCGCCCTGGAACTTGTTGACCAGGCCGCCGCGGGCGTTGACCGCCGAGACGACCACGGCGAACAGCCGGTTCAGCTTGCCGACCAGTTCCTCCGGCGGGGTGCGGTAGGCCAGCGCGGTCGAGTCGACGACGTCGACGAACAACGCTGTGACCTCGCGGACGTCACCCGAAAGCGAGGCGCCGTACTCCAGGGCGTGCCGGGCGACATCGGCACCGACGTGCCTGCCGAACAGGTCCCGCATCCGCTCCTGCTCGCGCAGGCCGGCGGCGAGCTGGTTCACCGACGTCTGGAGCAGGCCGATCTCACTGGAGTCGTCGACGTCGACCGTGACGCCGGTGTTGCCGCGCGCGATCTCGTCGAGCGCCAGCCGCAGCCGGTGCAGGGGCGCCGCGACCGCCCTGGCCAGCAGCGCCGTGCCGATCGCGCCGACGCCGAGGCCGATCACCGACAGCATGATGAGGCTCGCGGTGTGGTCGCCCGAGCCCAGGTCCGGCGGTGTGGCGATGAGCAGCACGCCCACGAACGGGACCCCGCTGGCCAGCGCCCAGGTGACGATCAGCCGGGTCAGCACGGTCACCGGCAGCGAGCCGCGCGGCGGCAGTACCCCCAGCGCGATCGTCATCACCGGCCGCGCCACCCACTCGGCCGCGAGGTAGGTGAGCCCGACGGTGGTGAGCCCGCCGAGCCCGATCACCGTCGCCATGCCCCCGGCGTCGCCCGGGGAGCCGAGCACGCCGGCGAGCACGGTGAGGACCACGGTGCCGATCAGCCAGAGCGTGCCGCTGACCACCGCCATGTCGACCGGCAGCCGCAGCGCGCGCCGCGCCTCGCTCACCGACGGCGGGCGGCCGAGCACGAACCAGATCGCGGTGCGGCGCTGCAGCCACGCCGTCCACAGCGTCCCGACGAGCAGTGCCGCGGCGACGATGCCGGCCGCCGTCAGGCCGAGCACCCAGCCGCGGTCGCCGACGTCGCTGGGCAGGCCCTGCAGCACCAGCAGCAGCGCGACCACGCCGGAGCCCGCGACGCTCGAGCCGACGCCCAGCCCGGCGAAGCCCAAGCTGGTGCGCAACACCACCCGGAAATTCCCCACGGCGATCCTGCGCACGGCGTTGATCGTACGGGGGAAAAGCCGAGGCCACCTCCGGTGTCAGTGCTCCTCGGCGGCGTAGTCGTGGGCGTACGTCTTCGCGTCGACCAGGTGCTTGAGGGTCAGCTCGCGGGCGGCGGCCGGGTCGGACCGGCGGATGGCGTCGAGGATGGCGCGGTGGTCGGCGACGGCCTTGCGGATCTGCCCGGGCAGCCGCAGCGCGGTCCGCCGCTCCTCGCCGACCAGGGCGAGCACCGACCGCAGCAGCCCGGCGACGTCGTCGTTGCCCGCGTTCTGCGCGATCACCCGGTGGAACTCCGCGTCGGCGGCGATGACGTGCAGCATGTCCCCGTCCTCGGCGGCCTGCGCCATCTCGGCGACGTTGTCCTCCAGCCGGCTCAGGGTTTTCGCGGTCGCGTGCCGGGCCAGCCGTTCGGCGAGGGT
The DNA here is from genome assembly GCF_040638285.1 of Amycolatopsis sp. NPDC026612. Classification (NCBI taxonomy): domain Bacteria; kingdom Bacillati; phylum Actinomycetota; class Actinomycetes; order Pseudonocardiales; family Pseudonocardiaceae; genus Amycolatopsis; species Amycolatopsis sp. NPDC026612. The sequence continues at coordinate 9,211 of NZ_JBEZYB010000121.1, read as the reverse complement.
CGGCTCGACGGTCGCGCGCAGGTCGAAGAGCTTCTCGACGAGCTGGTCGTGCTCGGTGAACCAGGTGCGCAGCGGCTGTTCCCGCGGTTCGCGGACGTAGGTGCCGGAGCCGGCGCGGATCTGGACGTACCCGATGGAATCGAGGACGCGCAGGGCCTGCCGCAGCGAGCCCCGGCTGATCCCGAGCTCCTCGCACAGGACGCGCTCGGCGGGCAGCCGTGAGCCCGGCGGCAGGTCGCCGGAGTCGATCCGCGCCCGCAGCCGGTCGACGGTCGCGCTCCAGACCTGCTCGGTGTCCACGGGCTCATCCTCTCAGCTCACGGAATTGCCGGGGGTGGCTGTCATGATCGAGACCATGGAGATCTTGCGGGCCTGGGTGCGCGGCTGGGCGGTTTCGCGGGCGACGCCACCACCGGTCGACGAGCCCGACGGCCACCGCGTCGACGTCGGGCTGCCCGGCCACCGGGTGCGTTACCTGCTGCGCTCGCCGGCCACGGTGGCCACCCGGGCCGCGGCGGTGGCGTCGCCGGGCACGTGGCTGAAGACGTGCGGCTCGCGGTCCGCCGTCTTGGCCGGCCTGACCCCGGCGTGGACAGCGGGGGAGACGGAGTACCTGATGGCGTTCGAGGGGCGCGTGCCCCCGGTTGCCGTTCCCCTGCCGTATTCGGTGACGGTGACCGGCGACGGACCGGCGTGGGACGTGCTGGTGTCGGCGGGCGACGCCCCGGCGGCCCGCGGCCGGGTCGCGGTGGTGGACGGCGTCGCGGTGTTCGACAAGATCGAGACCCAGCCGGAGCACCGGCGCCGCGGCCTGGGCCGGGTGGTGATGCACCGGCTGGGCGTCGCGGCCGGAGCCCGTTCGGCCGTGCTGCTGGCTTCCGCGCCCGGACGCGGGCTGTACAGCACGCTCGGCTGGCGGGTGGTGTCCGACGTCGTCCCGGCCCACGTCCCGGAAGGAGCGGCATGACGGCGCGATTCAAGGACCTCGCCCTGGACGCGAACGACCACCAGGCCCTCGCGGACTGGTGGTGCCGCGCGCTCGGCTACGTCCGCCGCGACTCGCTGACCGGCGGCACGCGCCCGGCCGACTGGCCGGTCCCGATCGCCGACCCGGCGGGCAAGGGGCCGCTGATCTGAGTTCTGCGTCTTCGCCCCGGAGGTGACTGTCTGACCTGACACATCCGCGTCGCGGGAGCGCGCCACGGTGCTTAGGCTCCGGACGTGATTGCTTCATGACGTGGTGGCACGCGCTGATCATCGTGGTCGCCGGGATCTGGGCGGGGACCATCAACGCCGTCGTCGGGTCGGGGACGCTCGTGACCTTCCCCGTGCTCGTCGCGCTCGGCTATCCGCCCGTGACCGCCACGACGTCCAACGCGATCGGCCTCGCGCCCGGGACCCTCAGTGGCGCCTGGGGGTACCGGCACGAGCTCAAGGGTTACTGGCGGCAGACAGCCAAGTTCGCCGTCGCATCCTTCCTCGGGGCCATCGGCGGCACCATCCTGCTGCTCTCCTTGCCGAAAGACGCCTTCGAAGCCGTCGTCCCCGTGCTGGTCGGCTTGGCCGTGGTCCTCGTGATCGTCCAGCCGAAGGTGTCGAAGTGGGTCGCCGAGCGGCGCGAGCAGAACGGCACCGAACACAAACCCGGGCCGCTGCTGATGTTCTTCATCTTCCTCATCGGCATCTACGGCGGGTACTTCACCGCCGCGCAGGGCGTGATGCTGATGGCCGTGATGGGGATGCTGCTGTCGGAGCCGCTGCAGAAGCTCAACGGCGTGAAGAACGTGCTCGCCGCCGTGGTCAACGTCGTCGCCGGGCTGATCTACGCGTTCGTCGCGCCGATCAGCTGGGCCGTCGTGCTGTGGCTGGCCGTCGGCTCCACCGCCGGCGGTTTCCTCGGCGCGAAGATCGGGCGGAGGCTGCCGCCGGCGGTGCTGCGCGGCGTGATCGTGGTGATCGGCGTCGCCGCCGTCGTCCAGCTGGTGGTCAAGCAGTTCGCGAAGTGAATTCGCGCGCCGCGGCCAGGAACAGGTCGTTCTCCTCGCGGGTTCCGATGGTCACGCGGACGCCGTCGCCGGCGAACGGGCGCACCACCAGCTTGCGGTCCAGCGCGTGCTCGGCGAACGCGGTGGCCTGGTCACCGAGCGGCAGCCAGACGAAGTTCGCCTGCGTCTCCGGCACCCGGTAGCCCGCTTCGAGCAGCGCGTCCCGCACCCGCCCGCGCTCGGCGACGATCTCCTTGCAGCGGTCCAGCAGCTCGTCGGCCGCGTCGAGCGAGGCCAGCGCGGCCACCTGGGCCAGCATGTTCACCGAGAAGGCGACGTACACCTGGCGAAGCGCGTCCGCGATCGGCTCGGGGGCGACCGCGTAACCGACGCGAAGGCCCGCGAGGCCGTACGCCTTCGAGAACGTGCGAAGCACCATGACGTTCGCCCGGGTGCGGGTGTACTCGACGCCGTCCGGCACCTCGGGGTCGGTGACGAACTCCTTGTACGCCTCGTCCAGCACGACCAGCACGTGCTCGGGCACGGCGGCCAGGAACCGCTCCAGCTCCGCGCGGCGCACCGCCGTCCCGGTGGGGTTGTTCGGGTTGCAGACGAAGACCACGCGCGTCCGGTCGGTGATCGCGGCGAGCATGGCGTCGAGGTCGAGCTCCTGGCCCTCGGTGATCGGCACCTTCACCGGGACGGCGTTCGCGACCTGCGTGACGATCGGGTACGCCTCGAAGGAGCGCCAGCCGAAGATGACCTCGTCGCCGGGGGCGCACACGGCCTGGATCGTCTGCTGGCACAGCGAGACCGAGCCGCAGCCGATCGCGACGCGCTCCACCGGCACGTCCAGCTCGCGCGCCAGCCGCTCGCGCAGCGCCTGGGAACCGGTGTCGGGGTAACGGTTGATGTCCGCGGCAGCCGCGGCGATCGCCTGCGCGACGCTCGGCAGCGCGCCGCCGGGTACCTCGTTGCTCGCCAGCTTGATCGCGCCTTCGATCGTCCGGCCGGGGACGTATTTCGGCAACGATTCGAGATCGGCACGCGGGGACACGGACGGCATCTTCGGCGCTCCTGGAAATCGACGGGACAACCCGGCCACCGTAGCTTTTCCGGCCGCCCCCTCGCGACTGCCAATCCGGCCGGTAGCCGGCGTGGTGACCTGCGACACGGGGTTCCTCCCGTTCACCTGGAAGTGATTGAGTGACGCAATGACGTCGACCAGCACCCTGGAGTACCAGCGCACCGACGGCCGAGCACTGCGCCTGACCTTCTCGGAACCCGAAGGCGCGCTACGCGGCGGTTTGGTGGTGCTGCACGAGGCGGACGGCGTCACCGACGGCGTGAAACTGCTGCTCGCCAGTCTCGCCTCGGAGGGCTGGCTGACCGTCACCCCGCACCTCGAGAACGAGCGCCTCACGCAACAGGACCTGCTCGACGCGACGGACCTGACCCTCGCCTGGCTCGTCGAGCGCGGCGTCGAAGCCGACCTGCTCGGCGTGATGGGCTTCGACCTGGGCGGCACCGCGGCCCTCGTCGTCGCTTCGCACCGCAAACTCGGCGCGGCCGTCAGCGTCGGCGGCCAGCAGGTCGCCGAGCTGCCCGCGCTGGTCGAGGTCGCCGGGCGGCTCACCAGCCCGTGGCTCGGCATGTACGGCGACGCCGGCGACGAGGCGGGCGGGGCCGACGTCGAGCGCCTGCGCGACGCCGCGGCGTCGGCGAAGGTCGCCACGAACGTCGTCCACTACCCGGGTGCGAACCACCGCTTCGACGCCGACCCGGGTGCGGCCGCGGAGGCCTGGCAGCGCACGCTCAACTGGTTCGACGCGCACCTGCGGTAGGCGTGGGTGACCACCACTTCCGCGGGCGGTTCCATGTCGGTTCCGACCACGGTGACTTCCTGATCCGAAGGATTAGGCTCGGGGCGTGACGCACACCGCCGACGCCCCCGAGGTCCTCTGGCGCCCCGAGCCGGGCCACGTTGCCGACACCAAGATCGACGCCTTCCGCCGGTGGCTGCGCGCCGAGCGCGGCGTGGAGGTCGACGACTACCGGTCGCTCTGGGAGTTCTCCGTCGAGCGCGGCCCGGAGTTCTGGGCGGCGGCCGCGGACTTCCTCGGCGTCCGCTGGCACGACCAGCCGGGTGCGGTGCTCACCGGCGGGATGCCGGACGCCGTCTGGTTCGAGGGCGGCACGCTGAACTACGCCGAGCACGCGCTCACCCCCGGCGTCGCGGGCGCCGCGAAGGCCGACGACGAAACCGCGGTCATCTTCCACCGCGAAGACGGCTTCGCGAACCACCTGACTTACGGCGAGCTTCGCGCGCAGGTCGCCGCGGCCCGGGCGGCGTTCCTCGAACTGGGCGTCGGCAAGGGCGACCGGGTCGTCGCCTTGGCGCCGAACTGCCCGCAGACGCTGGTCGCGTTCCTCGCCGCGGCCAGCATCGGGGCGATCTGGTCGTCGTGCTCGCCCGACTTCGGGGTCCGCGCGGTCGCGGACCGCTTCGTGCAGATCGAGCCGAAGGTGCTCTTCGCGGTCAACGCGTACGCGTACAACGGCCGCCAGTTCGACATCCGGGCGACGATCGCCGATCTCCAGCGGCAGCTGCCGTCGCTCGCCGCGACCGTGCTCGTCGAGTACGTCGGCGAAGGCCGGATGGACGGCGCTCTCGACTGGGACGAACTGCTCGCGAAGCACGCGGGCGCGCCCCTGCTGTTCGAACCGGTCGAGTTCGCGCACCCGCTGTGGGTGCTGTACTCCTCCGGCACCACCGGCCTGCCGAAGGGCATCGTGCACGGGCACGGCGGCATCACGCTCGAGCACCTCAAGGCCCTCGCCCTGCAGACCGACCTCGGGCCGGGCGACCGGTTCTTCTGGTTCAGCACCACCGGCTGGATGATGTGGAACTTCCTCATCTCCGGCCTGCTGGTCGGCACCACGGTCGTGCTCTACGACGGCAGCCCCGGGTGCCCGGACCTGAACGCGCTCTGGCACCTCGCCGAGCAGCACCGCGTCACGTACTTCGGCACGTCGGCGCCGTTCATCCAGAGCTGCCTCAAGGCCGGCATCGAGCCCGCCGGGCGCTACGACCTGACCGCGCTGCGCGCACTGGGCTCCACCGGCGCGCCGCTGAGCGTCGAAGGCTTCCGGTGGATCGTGGACGAGGTCGGGAAGAGCGTGCAGATCTGCTCGGTCTCCGGCGGCACCGACCTGTGCGCCGCGTTCGTCGCGTCGGCGCCCGACGTGCCGGTCTGGCTCGGCGAGCTGTCCTGCCCGGCGCTGGGCGCGGCGGTCAGCGCGTTCGACGAAGCGGGCCGGCCGGTCGTCGAGGAGGTCGGCGAGCTGGTGATCACGAAGCCGATGCCGTCGATGCCGGTGTTCTTCTGGAACGACCCCGACGGCTCGCGGCTGCGCGAGGCGTACTTCGAGATGTACCCGGGTCTGTGGCGCCACGGGGACTGGATCCGGATCACGAACCGCGGGTCGGCGGTGATCTACGGCCGCAGCGACTCGACGCTCAACCGCGGCGGCGTCCGGATGGGCACGGCGGAGTTCTACCGGGTCGTCGAGGGCTACGACGAGATCGCCGATTCGCTGGTCGTGGACACTTCGGCGGCCGGCAACGAGGACGGTCAGCTCATCTGTTTCGTGGTGCTGGCGGACGGCGTCCGGCTGGACGACGTCGAGCCGGCCCTGCGCAAGGAGCTTCGTAGCGCGCTGTCACCGCGTCATGTACCCGATCGGTTTGTCGTGGTTTCCGAGATACCTCGTACCTTGAACGGTAAGAAGTGTGAAGTACCGGTGAAGAAGATCCTCGCCGGTGTGGCTCCCGACCGGGCGGTCAGCCTCGATGCGCTGGCCAACCCGGCAGCGCTGACGCCGTTCGTGGAGCTCGCCGGGGGGTAGATGGGGGAAGCATGATCAACCACGGCGGGTTGCACAGGTGGTGACGGGAACACGCGCGCAGATCACCTGGAAGGTGGCGGGCGCCACGACCGTGGGGGTGATCACCTGGGTGACCCGGCTGGCGGGGCTGATGACGCTCGGGTCGATCCTGATCCCGGCGGGGCGGCGCAGCCTGCGCGGGCACCTGGCCGAATGGCTCGAGCTGCCGCAGGAGGCCACGGTCGCCGCGGCGACCGTGGCGCTGGTCATGGGTGTGCTCCTGGTGCTGCTGGCCGCGGGACTCCGGCGCCGCAAGCGCCGGGCGTGGCAGCTGGCGGTCGGCGCGACGGTGCTGCTCACGGTGTCGCACCTCGGGCTGAAGCACGTCTTCGGCGCGGGCCTGGTGTCGGTGGTGCTGCTGGTGGGCCTGATCGCGAACCGGCGCTACTTCATCGCGAAGCCGGATCCGGTGGCCGGGCGCTGGCGGGCCGTGCGCGTGTTCGTCCAGCTCGCGCTGGCCGGGTTCGTGATCAACGTCATCCTGCTGTCGGTCGCGCCGCGGGCGGTACTGGCGCCGATGGGGTTCGGGGACCGGCTGGCGGAGGCCGCGCTCGCGCTGGTCGCCGCCAGCGGGCCCGCGGTGTTCCACCAGATGTGGCTGGAGGACCTCACCGCCGCCGTCGGCCTGCTGTTCGGGCTCGCGGCGGTCCTGGTGTCGGCGTACTTCCTGCTGCGCTCGGCCGAGCCGGCGCCGCGGCTGACCGACGAGGAGGTCGCCCGGCTGCGCCGGCTGCTCGACGAGCACGGCGGCCGCGACTCGCTCGGCTACTTCGCGTTGCGGCGCGACAAGTTCGCGGTGTTCTCGAAGACGGGCAAGGCCGCCGTCACCTACCGCGTGATCGCCGGCGTCGCGCTCTGCTCGGCCGACCCGCTGGGCGACCACGAGGCGTGGCCCGGCGCGATCGAGGAGTACCTGGAGGTCTGCCGCTCGGGCGGCTGGGTCCCGGCGGCGATGGGTGTCTCGGAGCTCGGCGCGACGGTCTGGGCCCGGTTCGGCCTGGAGGTCCTGGAGATCGGCGACGAAGCCGTCGTCGACGCCGCCGGGTTCACCCTGGACGGCCGCAGCATGCGCGGCGTCCGCCAAGCGGCGGCCCGCACGAAGCGCGCGGGCTACAAGGTCCTGGTGCGCCGGGCGGAGGACCTGCGCCCCGGTGAGCTGGCCGAGCTGGAGGTCCTGGCCGCGAACTGGCGCGGCACGGACACCGAGCGCGGCTTCTCGATGGCGCTGGGCCGCATGGGCGACCCGGGTTCGGTACTGGTGACGGCCGAGCAGGGCGGCCACGTCCGCGGCGTGCTCCAGTTCGTGCCGTGGGGCACAACGGGACTCTCGCTGGACGTCATGCGCCGCGACCGCACGGCCGACAACGGCGTCAACGAGCTGATGATCTCCGAGCTCCTCCTGGCGGCCGGCCGCCACGGCGTCGAGCACGTCTCCCTGAATTTCGCCGCGTTCCGGGCGTTGATGGAACAGGGCCAGCGCATCGGCGCCGGGCCGGTCGCCCGCATGTCGGCGAAGGTGCTCCACTTTTTCTCGCGCTGGATCCAGATCGAGACGCTGTACCGGTTCAACGCGAAGTTCCAGCCGCGCTGGGTGCCTCGCTACTTGGTGTACCCGGGAGTGCGCGAACTCCCGCGCGTCGGCATCGCGACGTTCGAGGCGGAGGGACTCGGCGGACGCTCTCCGCGCCTGCTCAGACTGCTGCGCCGGGCGTGAGGGGGGTGCCGTCGGAAGGGGTTCGGAGGGTGTGTAACCTATCTGAGCAGTGGTCGTTGGGCCCAGGAGGCTTCGCCTAGTCTGGTCTATGGCGCCGCACTGCTAATGCGGTTGGGGGTAACCCCCCCTCCCGGGTTCAAATCCCGGAGCCTCCGCTGGTGCCCGGTTCGCCGGGTGCTAGGTTACAACTGAACACGCGCCCGTAGCTCAGCTGGATAGAGCATCTGACTACGGATCAGAAGGTCAGGGGTTCGAATCCCTTCGGGCGCACGTCTGGTTGAGACAGCAGTACACAGGCCCAGTGCCTCCTTCAGGAGGCGCCGGGCCTGTTTTGCATTTCGCTTCTTTCCGGCGCAGACACCTTGGTTCGTCGGCAGTGTCCAAGCGCTGCAGCACACCGGGGGCGGGTTGTCGCTCGGTTCGTGGCGCCGGCGCGTGCGCGAGCGGGTGAGTGGGGACAACCGTCTGCGGGCGGCCGTGCAGACGCTGATGACCGTGGCTCCGCACGCCGCTTACTTCCCGGATTTCCTGACGCCTTGCGCGGAGGTGCCCGATGTCGAAACGGGCGCCGAACTGGTCCTGGCGACGCCGTCTCGGCGTCTGCGGGCGGAGATCGGCAGGCTGGCGCCCGTCGATGGGCCGGGGGCGACGTTATTGGGCGAACTGGCCCGTGGGAAGCCGGCCGCGTTGTGGCACCTGCGGCGGGCTTTGCAGCTGTACTGCAGATCGCTGATCGAGCCGGACCTCGAAGTGCTCGACGAGGGGCTGCGCGTCGAGTGCGCCGGCGGCGTCCACCGCTACCTGCACGCCGGCCCCGAAGGGCTGCTGCGGTGGCTCGGACCGGCCACGCGCTGGCAGCCGCCGGTGCTCGTGGTCGACTACCCGGTCGATCGCGACCTCTTCCTCGACGGTCGCGGGCTGGCGCTCATCCCCAGCTACTTCGGGGTGTACCACCCGGTCGCGCCGGCGGATCCCCGGCTGCGCCCGGTCCTGGTGTTCCCGATCCACGCCGGCGCCGGCTGCCGGCCGGCCGGCACGGCGGCGACCACGTGAGCGCGCTGCTCGGCACCACCAGGGCCACCATCCTGCGCTCGGCCGTCACCGGCTGCACCACCACCCGGCTGGCAAGGCGGGCCGGCGTCGCGCCGGCGACCGTCAGCCACCACACGAACGTCCTGCGCGACGCGGGGCTCATCACCACCGACCGGCACGAAAACCTGGCCACCCACCTCATCACGCCGCTGGGGCTGGCCGTGCTCGGCCCGGGCCGGGGAAGTGCTCAGACCCTGCTCGAAGCACACCGTTCGCCCGGGGACGCGGTGGAAGGGTCGGCTGCGTTGCTGGTGGTGGGCGGCACGGCCGCGAGTGCCGCGGAATCCGCGGACGTGGCCAGGCCTTCGGCCGGTACCCGTACGTGCGGTCGAACCACGTCCTCTGCTGATCACTTCGCCGAAGGAGCGGGAGCGGCGGGGGGGGGGGGGGGGCGGGGGCGGGGGCGGGGGTGGGGGGGGGCTTGGGCGGTGAGTACGCGGGGCGCCCCCCGCGCCGCGAGGATTAGCAGATA